>JAGGTK010000031.1 GCA_021163765.1 bacterium | reverse complement strand
GCTGCTCATCGGACGTCTCGGTGAATACGTAGCGCTGAAGTGCGCTCAAGTCCTGCATCCAGCCGTCCCGTATCGCCCAGATGTTGAAATTGGTGGTGTGAGCGGCAGGCTGCTGGCTCCAGAGGCTGGTGGGTATCCCTGGAGCTTTTCCTCAGGCGTCAGTTCAAACCAGTCGAGCCAGCCTGCGGGCTCCTCGGAAACTTGTTTGTCACACCGAGAAAACGAGGTACCCGTTCCCGGACTTGTGTCACCGATATGAGGATTGTCATCACCACCAAACATCTCGTACGTGTAAACTTCGGAAAGCTCCAGAGCGGCTGTGGGAATCCACGATTTGAGCCGGCCTTTCATGGGGCCTATATCCGTGAAGCCATCATCACAATCCGGATCGTTGGGCTCGTCAATGAAGTAAAGGTATACCAGCGTCCCGGACCCTGTGAACTTCGAGCCCGGCTGCGGCCCTTCGTCGAAGACTGGCGAGTTGGTGAGATTACCCGTCATCACCAAGTAGCCGTCACCGAGATGGTCCAGCGCGCTCATGTACGAGTAGTAGTTATCGAGCGGGAAAATGTCACCGGGCTCGGCAAACAGCGGCGTCCATGTCAGCGGTCGCACCGCCATCAATATGTGGATAAACGGCAGCTCGTTGCAGCCAAAGGCCTTTACCTCCAACCGGACAACTTCTTTGCCTTCATAGACAGCCCAATCATGGGTTATCTCGAAGTCGAAGCTCTCAACGAACTCCTCGCCGTAACCCACTTGAGGCAGCAGCGCGAAATCCTCCTTCTCAACCGCCTTGTCCATCGCCCATTCGGGCATATAGCCAACCACACCCTCCGGCAGCGGCGGGATTGACTCTGGCGGTATCTCGAAGAACTGGTCGTCCTGCTCCTCATTGGATGTGTCACCTGATGATGGCTCATCCGCTGGCGATTCATCAGGCGCTTCACCCAATTGCGTCTCCTGAGTCCCGCCTTCCTGCGCCGATTGCTGGTCGGCAGTTGCCGCGGGATTATCAGTAACCACTTGAAAAAAGCGATGCGGACTGCCGCCGCTGCCGCAGCTTTGCGGCAAAAAGAAGCCGACGAAAACCACAAGCGTGAGACTCAACCACGTTATGTGTCTATACATTTTCATCTTCCCTCCCTGAGAAGGCAAGCTGGCCGGAGCTTAGCACGCTTACTGGAGTATGTCAATAATAAACCTAACCTTAGCTTACATTACACACTTCTCAACAGCAACTCCGCAGCAATCCAAGTATAATACGTGACGTGATGCAACGACACCTCGAAGAACTCATGGGGAAGGCTATCGCGCTGGCGCGGGAAGCAGCGGCAGCGGGAGAGGTTCCCGTGGGTTTCGGTATTGAACTCAATGGCGAAGTCATCGGGCGCGGTGCCAACCGCACGGTGCGCGACTCCGATCCCACAGCGCACGCGGAGATGGTAGCGCTGCGCGAAGCCGCCACGAAGTTCGGCGACCACCGGCTGGAGGGAGCGCGGCTGTTCGTCACCGTCGAGCCGTGTTTGATGTGCCTTGGCGCGATCCTCCTGGCGCGCATCACCGACGTTTATTACGGTGCAGACGAGCAGAAATTCGGCGCTGCGACATCGCGTTTTGCGCTGGCTAAGCACGAGCGATTCCGCAAGGTGAGATTTCACGGCGGGCTTATGGCTGACGAAGCGAAGGAGCTTCTTGCCGATTTCTTCGAGCGATTGCGCGCGGAGGGCGGCGAGTGAAAATCCGCTTCCACCGCCCGCTATTCCTGGTAGTGTCCATCATCGGGATGCTGCTGGCGCTGTCGCTGCAGATGAAGACCGGCAGGCAACACGAGCCGGTGGGGTTTTTCTTCTGGGATTACTGGCTGGACACGCTCAAGCACCTCGGCGGCTTCATCCTAATCGGCTTTGCCTACTTCGCCGGCATATTCCGGGGCAGGGAAGTCTCGTTTGGTGCATACGTCCGCACTATCTGGCCGGTGATGGCGTTTGGCGCGCTGACCGAGACAGCCCAGATATGGATTCCGACGCGAAGCTGCAACTTCTTCGACCTGCTAGCAAACACCCTGGGACCGCTCCTGGGCTACCTGATCGTGCTGCTTCTTACCCCGAAATCGGGCGCTGATAGCGCGTAGGATAGCTAATGCTCTGAACGCTTATAAGACCTGAATTATGGGTAGAATACTGGTGAACGACATCATATCGTGATTATTATGGATAAATCGATGAAACTGGCCAATATCGAGCTGAAGCTCCCGCCAGACGAACTTATGGTATCCCCGCTCAGGCTGCTCGTATCAGGCCTGGCAACCCGCCTTGGATTCACTGTGGACGAAATCGCCGACCTCAAGGACAGCATCGGCGAAGCCTTCCTGGCAGTCGCCGACCGGTGCAAGACGCTGAAAGGCGCGATTACCGTCCGCTGGAGTGAGACGCAGGAAAACCTGAGCATCCGTATCACCGACCCGTCCCACACCTTCACCAAGGTGGAAAACGTCCCCTTGGTGCGGTTGCTGGAGAAGGTGGCAGACGAGATCACGGTGGGCGAAGGCGAGGAGCCGGACATGCACATACGCTTCGATCTTAAGGACCGGCGGAAGAACCTCTTTAAGGATTAGCGGTTCGCCGTTCCGATAGATTACAATGAACCCATGGGAAAAGGGCGTGACAAGGCCGCGCCAGCCGGGGATTCGCCTTCGCACGGTTCACTAACCGAAGCCGAAGAGCGCGAGCTGTTTACCGCCTATCGGGAAAATCCCAGCGAAGAACTCACCGCCCGCATCCTCAAGCAATACGAGAACCTCGTCTACCACATCGCCCACAAGTACTCGCCCGGCCGCGAGAGCTTCGAAGACCTGGTGCAGGTCGGGATGATCGGGCTGGTGCAGGCGATTCGCCGGTTCGACATCGGCCGGGGCTGGCGATTCTCCACCTACGCTTACCAGACCATCCGAGGCGAAATCCAGCGGTACTTCCGCGACAAGAGCTGGGCTATGTCTGTGCCCCGGCAAATCAAGGAACAAAGCCTTAAAGTGTTTGCCGTGGAAAGCACTCTCGCGCTGAAGCTGGGCTGCTCCCCTACCCCCGCACAGATAGCCAAGGAGGCTAACCTCACGGAAGAGCGGGTCTTAGAAGCGATGGAACTCGGTAGCGCTTACCACCCGCTCAACATCCTGGAAGATGCGGTCCCGGAAGAAGCTTCGATATCGCCCGCAGACCGCGAGGCCGGGCTGAAAGGCGTGGAGAGCGACCATTACTGGGAACACATACTGGCGTTCCTTACCGAGAAGGAAGCGGAAGTGCTGCGGCTGAGATTCTGGGATGGCCTGCCACAGCGCGACGTGGCGATAAGGCTGCAAACGTCCCAGATGAACGTTAGCCGGCTCCAGCGCCAGGCTCTGGCGAAACTGAGGAAGCTGCTGCGCCCCGGTGACCTTCCATTCTGAACGGGCGCTGCCGCGTCCCTGCGTTATAATCTTTTAGCGGCTATGAAACTCTGCATCAGGCAGATGAAACTGGATGACCTCGACGAGGTATTGGGGATCGAGCAGTACTCGTTCCCCACGCCCTGGACACGCACGGTCTACGAAAACGACTTGAAAAACAATCCCCGCTCCAGGTTTTTCGTGGCGCTCAACGAAAGCGAAGACGGCGAGCTATTGGGATATATCGGCAACTGGGTGATCGAGGACGAGTGCCACGTGGGAACTATCGCCAGCAAGCGAGAGTTCCGTGGCCGGGGTATCGCCGAGGCGCTATTGATACACACGGCGCGGGCGGCGCTCGCCGAGGGCGTTACGTATATCATCCTCGAAGTCCGGGAGAACAACTTCGCAGCGATCAACCTGTACCGGAAATTGGGCTTCAAGCAGGTGGGCCTGAGAAGGAGATACTACAGGGACACAGGCGAGGACGCGCTGCTGCTCACGCATCACGACCTGGAAGGACTTGCATCGCGCGATATCCCGCCAGCCGTCGCGCGGCTGAAGGAGAAAACCGTTGAATAGGCGATTTATAGCTTACGTGACACTGGCACTCGTCACGGCGTTGCTCGCCGGAATCCGGGCTGCGCCCGCCCAGGACGCTGAGAGCGAGCAGCCGGAAGCACTTCAACCTATCATCAGCCGGGAGGCAATCGACCAGAGCTCGTTTTACTTCTCGCTACCGCCCCGGCACGGTAATGCCGAGAGGGTTACATTCACTGACCTGGTTTACGAGCACAATGTCGTACTAATGCTATGGGTAACAGGTTGCCCGCTGTGCAAGCTGGAAGTGCGCCACCTAAACAAGCTCGTGAAGTGGGCAAATGAACACCCGGAGGCGAAGCTGACCGTTGCTTCAGTGAACTTCGACGCGCTGGGCAAACGCGGATTCGAGCAGGCGAATTGGGATAAAGCTATGCTGCCGCAGTTTGAAGTGTACTGGGACCCCGGGGCGCGCCACTTCAATGAAGAAATATGGCTGCTGGAAGAGAAAGGCCTTCCGCTTACCTTCTATCTCACGCAGGGAGGTCTGCCGGTACGCATTATCACCGGCTTCAGCGCCGACCTCGTCAAGTTCGCGGAGAATGACTTTCTGCCGAAATCCGCAGAGCAGGTTGATGACTGAGCTATAGAACCGGCTCTGGCGTGACAAGCGTCCCCGCTACCCAAGTTCGGTATAGGCTATGGTTCCCTTGCCTAGTCTTCCGACTCTGGAGACTGCAGACGCTTCTCGACTTCTGCGAGTTCCGCCTTCAGGTTGTTCCGATAGCCCTCAAGCAGCTTGCGCCGCTCGTCTTTACTCAAATAGTGGTGAGGGAAGCCGCCTTGCTGACCGCAACAGCAACATCCGCCGTTAGATCGCGTGCCATGACGCGTGCGATGATCGGTTCTTGGGCTACAGCAGTTCATCATAACTCCTCCAAGGTGTGTTTAGACAGTGCGCTATATACCCGAACCACAACACGAGTTCATCTCGTGTTCACTACAACAACAACAGTCGCAGAGCAGATCCCGCCAGCTCTCCAGCGCTCCAGGTACCGGCCTGTAATGCACATAATTAGCCTGCTTGACCGGCGTAATGAGACCCGCTTCCCTGAGCACGCGCAGGTGCTGCGAAACCGCCGGCTGCGACAGGCCCAGGCGCGCTGCCAAGGCGCACACGCAAAGAGATCGCGCGTTCAGCAGCATCAGGATGCTCAGACGCGGTTCGGCAGCCAGAGCGCGCGCTACACGCGCCAGACGGGCAGCCCGATCTGCCACTTCGTCGTGAGCAGTATTACCTGTGTCCAGAGATACTTGGTTCCTTGCCTGCATATAAGCACTTGCGAATATACCAATATAGCTCGCGCCTGTCAAGCCCCTGACCTCCGCGGGTAACTATGCCGCCCTACTCTACCTTGGCGGCAAACAGCTTCTGGGAGTGGTCGCGCAGGCGGCGTCTCATTATCGCGTTGAGGTCACGGATCTCGTCGCGCAGCACTGCGGCCTTTTCGAATTCGAGGAGCTCCGCCAGCCGTGTCATCTTGCCTTCCAGGTCCGTAATGCGCAGCGCAAGCTGGTCTAATGACATCGTTAGCGCGTTGGGCGTCAGCAGCGTCCCCTGGCCCTTCGCGGCCCGGCGTTTCACTTCGTCGGGAACGCCGTCACCGCTCATCACTCTTTCCATCACTTCGGCGTAGCGCGCGTAATACTCAGCCTCCTCCGTCTCGCCATCCTCTCCGGGCACAGCCTCGCGCCGGCCGCGCTTGCGGATGACATTAAGCCCGCTCTCGCTCAGCTCATCGGTGATGTCCTTAATCTCTTTTTCGATAGTGCGCGGCGTGACACCGTGCTTCTCGTTGTATGCAATCTGCTTGCTCCGGCGGCGGTTGGTCTCGTCTATCGCCGTGCGAATGCTGTCGGTTGCCGCGTCCGCAAAGAGAAGCACCTTGCCGTTAACGTTGCGCGCCGCGCGGCCGATAATCTGGATGAGCGACTTCGAGCTGCGCAGGAAGCCCTCTTTGTCCGCGTCCAGTATCGCCACCAGCGAGACTTCCGGCAGGTCCAGGCCCTCACGCAACAAATTGATTCCGACAATGATGTCGTAGGTCCCCAGGCGCAGGTCCTTCAGGATGCGGATGCGTTCAACCGTCTCCACGTCCGAATGCAGGTACTGCACCTTGAAATCCTGCTCGGCGAGATGCTGCGACAGGGCCTCGGCCATACGCTTGGTCAGAGTTGTCACCAGTGCGCGCTCACCGACTTCGACTCGCTTGCGAAGCTCAGAAACTAGCGTGTCAACCTGGTTGCGCGTCGGGTAGACCTTAATCCCTGGGTCCACCAAGCCGGTGGGACGGATTATCTGCTCAACGACCTGGGCGGAATGCTCAAGCTCGTAAGGCCCCGGTGTGGCAGTGGTAAAGATGACCTGCCCGACTGTCTGCTCCCACTCGTCAAACCGAAGGGGGCGGTTGTCCAGTGCCGACGGCAGGCGGAAGCCGTATTCCACGAGGGTTTCCTTACGCGAACGGTCGCCGTTGTACATCCCGCGAAGCTGCGGCAGCGTCACGTGGCTCTCATCCACCACCATCAGGAAGTCGTCGGGGAAATACTCCAGCAGATTGCTCGGGGTCTCGCCCGGCTCACGGCCCTCCAGGTGGCGCGAGTAGTTTTCGATGCCCTTGCAGTAGCCGAAGTGCTCTATCATCTCCAGGTCGTACTCGGTGCGCTCCTTTAGGCGCTGGTATTCCAGCAATTTCGCTTCGGCCTTGAATCGCGCAAGGCGTTCCTTGAGTTCCTTGCGGATACTTTTTACCGCCATCTCGCGCTTTTGCGGCAGCAGCACGTAGTGGGACGCAGGGAATAAAAAGACGTGGCGCATATCATCCTGCACCCGTCCTGTAACGGGATTGAGATCCACAATCCGCTCCAGCTTGTCGTCGAAGAATTCCAGACGCGTGATGCGTTCGCTGTCTGCCGCGTAGATTTCACAGACCTCACCCTTGAAGCGGAACGAGCCGCGCATAAGCTCAAACTCGTTGCGCATATACTGCATATCCACCAGCCGCCGGATGAGCCGGGCGCGCGGGTAGTTATCGCCAACAGCCAGGTGCAGCGAGAGCTTCTCATAGTCCTCCGGCGAGCCGAGCCCGAAGATGCACGATACCGACGCGACGACGACCACATCGCGCCGCGTCAGCAGCGCTTCTGTCGCAGCGTGCCGCAGCCGGTCTATCTCCTCATTTATGGCAGCGTCCTTTTCGATATAGGTGTCCGACGCCGGCACGTACGCTTCAGGCTGGTAGTAATCGTAATAGGATACGAAATACTCCACCGCGTTGTGCGGGAAGAAGCGGCGGTACTCAGCGCAGAGCTGCGCGGCGAGCGTCTTGTTGTGGCATAAAACCAGCGTGGGGCGCTGCACCTTCGCTATTACGTTGGCAATGGTAAAGGTCTTGCCGGTACCGGTCGCGCCCAGCAGTGTCTGGAAGCGGTCACCGCGCTCAAGTCCCGCAACCAGCCGCTCTATTGCCTCCGGCTGGTCGCCGGTCGGCGCAAAATCCGCCTTTAGGACGAACTCCTCCGTTGTCGGCAGCGCCTGAGACATCGCGTCCATTATACCCGCGCCGGAAGGCGGCGCGTCCGCTAATAAGAAGGGGCCCCCGCCGTAGCAGGGGCCCCTGTGTGCGTTGTGCTTGAGTTTGGACTAGATAAGGTCTGGGACCATGGAGTCGATCATATTCCACAGCAGCTTGTCGCGGTAGCTGGAACTTACGCGCTCCCAGTTGATGACCCAGGTCATCTTGCCACCGTCCTCACCTGGCAGCTTGTCGTGCTCACAGCCATCATAATAGCCCCAGCTGTAGTCGGTGCCGGACCAGGCAAGCACTGTGTTCGATGTCATCCATGAACCGACGATTTCCGTGTGCCGAGTATTCCCTATGTAGGACGCAGTGGAATAGCTGCCGCCGGGACCGCTACCGGCGGTTGAGCCGGTGAGAATAGCGGAGTTGTAGCCCCAGCCGAAGAAGCTTATCACGCCCATGTAGTTGTTGCGGAATGTAGTGGAAACGTTAGTAGAGTAGAGGTAGCTGTAGGGCAGGAATACACTCCCACCGTTGTCGATGTAGTCCATCAGGATTGTTTGCTCAGCGGAAGAAAGCCCGTTAGTAGTGTAATACGGGCACCAGCACACAAGCTGATAACCCTCTAGATCGGCAGCGCTGCTTATATCGCTGGAGTTAAGCTGTGTGTAGCTGGCACCGAGTTCTGTGAGGTCGGAGGTTACGGCGTTCGTGTTAGCCGTACTACCATCGTTAATCACCGCAATCCCGCCACCAACAACAACATTTACCGGATCCATCCACACGTAGGTGTCGTAGCTGTTCGGCGCCTCCGTGTCATATGCCCGGATGGCAACGTAGTAGACCTCGCCATCGGACGCATCCGGGATAATCAGGTCGTAGTCGGTATGGCCTTCGCCCGGTGTTGGCGTGACCTCCACGGTTCCCGCCGCCGGCGGCTCGTCGAAGGTGATGAAGTCGTAATCGTAGTCGATGTACACGTTGTCGTAAGGCGGCACACCGCCCTCGACCCAGAAGTCGAGCGGAACTGTGACGTCACCGGTGACCTCATCGGGCTCGTACCTGTCCTCAATCACGGTGCCATCATCCCTGATGTCGATGGGTGGCGGGCCGTGAACCCGTATCTTCACCGAGTCGATATCGCGCGCGTCAGGCGGCGCAAGATCGTACGATGGTGCAACGTCCGAGTCATACACCCTCGCCCAGACGTCAAACTCATCGCCATCCTCAAGCGGGCCCTCGCCATCGGGGTCGATGCCGCCGTCGTACCAGTGCGCCGTGTAGCGTGTCCAGATACTGAACGGGTCACCCGGCTCGAACGACCACTCGTAAATCAGGCTGTCAGGTTCTCCAGCGGTTCTCGCCAGGCACTCGAACCATACCGACTGCGGGTCGGCCGGAGTCAGCACCTGGATCTCCACCTGGGCTTCCGGCGTGTCGCCGTCGCCACCTGTAATCTCCGAGCCGTCCTCGGCATACAGCCAGGCAAAAACATCCGCAATGTCCACAGGCCCGTCGTAAGGCAGTATCGGGTCTTCTCCTCCCGGACCCTCCTCAACGATGAGAATCTGCGGGTCAATCCAGTTGAGGAGGTTTTTCAACAGCCCGCTGCGGCCCGGAGTAGCCGGAGAAGTCGTGCTGAAATGGTGCCACACCGTCGCAATAGTCGTCATGCGTCCGCCTACGTTGCCTGTGTCGTGGTCCCGGCTAATTGCAGTATTAGCCGAACTCCATCTCCCAATAACGGTCGTGTTCGGCTGGAGGGAGCTTGCCATCGACTGCCACATGTTCGTTCGGTTAATCGTCCCTATCGTCCCGCCAGGGCCACTGCCGATGGGCGTCCCGGCAACGCTCATATAGGTGGGACCAGACATATACGCCGAACTCCACTGGCTTCCCATGAACGTATGCCAGGCAGGATTACCGCCCCAGCCGTTGTTCAGCGCGTTGCTTGGCAGAATTACGTTTCCGCCGCTGCTCTGCACGTAGCTCATAATGAGCGCCCGTTCCCGGCTGTCAATCTGCTCGGGACTGAACCAGTCAAGCCGCGCCGGGCACCAGATCACGCACAGGTAATCCTCCATATCGGACACACCCGAAATGTCAGTCGTGGTGACCGTGTCATACGCGCTACTCAAGTCAAGTGCGTCCAGGTCGTTCTGGAACGCCTGAACGTGCTGTAGCGAGTCCTTGTAGTCGTATCCGCCTGTGTCGTCCTGGACCAGCAGTATAGTGGGCTCACCGGCGCCACCGCCACCACCGCCGGGCTCGCCGAGGTGGCCGATCTCTATCTCCGGCGAGTCAGCGAAGACCTTGTAGCCTTCCGTGTCGCCGTCCGGATTGCCGTCCCCGTCATAGTCCAGGCTGAACATCAGCCGGGCCACGTACCGCGCCTCCACGTAATACTCGTGAATCGGGAACTGGATGCTGCCTCCCGATACCGTCCCGTCCCGGAAGTTCCACAGGAACCAGTCATCCTCAAACCCGTTGGCGTTATCCACCGGCCCGCCATACGGGAACGCCTTGAAGAATATGGGATCGCCCACGTTCGCCACCAGCGGGTTCACCACCACGTTGCAGCCAAGCGGGCCGCCCATCCCATATTTCACCACCGTCGGATCCTGCACGTACTCGCCGCCGGGATCCAGCGTTGAATCTTCGTCATACCTGTACACGTACACTTCGTCCGGCATCTCCGGATCCATGTAGTCTACGTGCCACATGAAACCCTTCTCGAAATACTGCCCGTACCGGTAATACGGCCCCAGCGGACCCGTGAGCAAACGACCCCCACGGTCAATGAACGGATCCGACAGCGGCCAGCCTAACGGGCCTTCCCACGGCGGGTCCACTCCCATGTTCCATACGTCGTCCGCCCACCGCTGCTGGATGATGCCGAATATCGGGTAGGTCACAACAGGCATGTCATCCGCCACCTGCAGGTCTATCAGCTCCTGGATGTAGTCGTTTGACGATAGAGTCAGCTCTACCATCCACGCTTCGCCGTACAGCAGTGTCTCGTCGTCAAAAAAGTACGGCTGGTAGGACGCATACGTCTCGTTTGGCGGCTGCGTCGACATGTAATCCGTGCTCACATCGTCCAGCGGCGCAATCAGTATGTCGTACCACGCAAAATCCACCATCTGCGAATATCGCCGCACCGTTGTCGACATCTGCAGCTTGTCGTAGATGTATCCCCCTACGAAATACGCAGGCTCCGTAACAACATCGTACGTGTCCTCCGACGGATACGACCACTCGCCCCACTCAGGATCAAGCCCCGTCGGGATGTCGTACGTCTGGTATACCGCCGTTAGCGTCCCTACCTCCATCGTCCCCCTGTTGAACTGGTTCGGACGCGTCGAGCCCTCCTTCACGAAGGACCGCGCCTGCTCGTCAAACTGGTCAACCCGCTGAATCCGGTCCTCGTAGATGTCCTCGTCATCCCCGTCAGAACCCCACGGAGGATCCCCCGTGCCGTTCCAGTCGTCCTCGTCATACTCCCCGGGCATCGGATAATATCCCGGATCGTCCGGCGGGATGTACTCGTGGCTCACTCCCCGTACCGGCACTACCGGCTCTTCATCACGATTGAGCCGCGTCGTGCCCTCACAACGAGCCGCCACATCCTCGATGTTCAACGCCAGCGGTGCCGGCACTGGAGTACTCGCCGGTATCGGCGTCGCCGGCCCCTTCCACCCAGGATCACCATACAGCTCCTGCATGATCGGGCTTAACCTGTAAATCTCGTCCTCCGGTACGCACACACGCCGGTCCACCTGACCGAAACTCGCGTGACTGCTCCCGCCAGACGACGAACTCACCGACGGTAGCGTCCCCACACTCCTGTGTGTACCACCACCGCAGCTCAAGGCCAGCCCTAATACAATTACCGCCAGCATCACATACGTAACCCTGGCAATCCTTATTGCCTTGTGCATAAGATCACCTCACTCCTAGATTCGTTTTCCAATAACCAAGAATAATTGCCCTTTCCCTCTTGCGTTCCCCTTACTCACGCCTTCTGCGATTATCACCAGTAACTACCAGTTACCACCCTCCAACCTCCAGCACCCAGCACCATCCCCTCGATGGCAAACCGGCGCCTTCGCTTTGTATGGGTAGCTGCAATTAATGCAGGCTCTATGGAGAATCACACCTGCCGGTCCGATCCCCCCTTTTGCCCTCACCTCCTTAAATATTTAGCGGTATCAATCCAGTTACGACGCCATTGTCACCAGGGGATGGCAGGCTGAAACACTGCCGCCAACTGAACCATCGGCGCTATCTATAAATACATTACGGTGAGAATCACTCTGGCGGCAAATCAGCCACTCCAGCCACAATCTCCCCACTAATAGTTTACCACAGACTGCTCAAGACCGCTAGTCCTCTCTCCCATAAGCCCGCCTAAGCGCGCGTCGTTCACCACGGACAAAGATATTCTCTCATCCGCTGCAGCTCCCCCAGATCGGACACACTAATAATCTAATCCCTGCCTGCGAGCCTAAAAGAAAGGGGCCCCCGCCGTAGCAGGGGCCCCTGTGTGCTTGTGCAATAGCGTGCGCGTTACGGGAGCAGATCAGGGTCGAACCAGTCAAGAGCGTTTTTCAACAGGTTTTGGCGCTGCGAATCCTGGTCGTTCTCCGGCCAGCGCGGCGACCAGAAGGCTGCCTTGCCGCCCGGATTGGTCGAGGGCAGGTTATCCTTGCCCCACGCAACACCGAAGTGCGGTTCTGGCCCTGGAGGCATGTAGAAAGTGGCAATGTAGGCGAAGTGGTCGTTATTGGGAGGGTTCTGGTAGTCAGGCCAGCTCACGTTAGCGTGGCCCTTGTAGTTGGTAGATGTGTGCACAGTGGTGATGTTACCGCCAGGACCACTGCTCCATGGGTCTTCAGAGTACAAGTAGTTCTGGTTTCCAGACCAGTTGATGTTGACGGCGTAGTGGACGCCGAACATGTCCATGAAGGGGGTGCCGTTATAGGGATCATACGGTATGTGGAGGTCTTGAGAGCCGAAGTAGTTGTGTGTGATAAGGAGGTCGCCGCCGCCTTCCACGTAGTCCACCAGAATGTCCTGCTCGTCTTCATTAATGGCCGGAGGAGACGTGGAAGCCGTGTTCTCCGCGCACCAGATAACCATACCGTATCCGGAAAGGTCGGAAGCGCTGCCGATGTCGCTCCGGTTAAGTTCAGCGTAACTAATGCCGATATCGTCTAAGTCGTCCGCAAATAGGTCAGCTTGTTCAGTATCGCCGTCGTTGAGAATCATAACACCTGCACCAGCCATAACAGGCTCCAGCCAGGCATAGGTATCGGAGAGGTTCGGGGCGTCGTCGTCATAGACCTTGATGGCGATGTAATACTCATAGCCGCCCTGAGCATCCGGAATCACCAAGTTGTAGTGGAACGAACCATTCGAGCCGGTAGGAGTCACTTCAACGGTATCGTTGAACGTGACGAAGTCGTAGTCGTAGTCAATCCAGATACCATTGTAGTTGTGGTCTCCACCGCCAACTTCATAGTCCAGGCCGACTGTGATGTTCCCGGACCCGTCAATCTCGTAGGGATTCTCGAACACGGTGCCGTCGTCTTCAATCCACACGGCTGTGATACCGCCGCTCACGCGCATATCGAAGACATCCGAATCGCGGCTGTCAACCGGCGCACCAGCGTAGCTACCGTAAAGCGAGTCGTATACCCGCGCGTTGACGGTAAACCAGTCGTCGTCGTCGTAACTCGTGTCGCCGTCACCGTCAACATCAATAGCAGCGACATACACGTGCGAGGTGTAGCGCGTCCAGATGCTGTAACCGTCACCGGGCTCAAACTCCCACTCGTAGACGAGATCCACGCCTGCGGAAGCACGCGCCAGGCACTCGAACTCCACCGTCTCCGGACCACCAACCACGTTGATGTCCATATCGGTGCCGCCGGACATGTCGCCGGCCTCCGAGTCTACTATCCAGCCGAAGATGTCAGCGATATCCACCGGACCGTCCCAGGGGCGTACCTCGTCTCCACCACCACCGCCGCCTTCCAGCAAATCGGGGTTGATCTGGTTCAGCAGGTTCTGCATCACGCCTTCCCTGCCGGGAGCTGCGGGAGCTGTGCTTTCAATGAGATTCCAGTTAAGGCCGAACCACGACACGATGCCGTTCTCGTCGCCACCGTTCGTGTCGCGCATCCAGGAAGTCTTGTAGTAGTAGTAGGGACCTTCGGAGAGGACAGTCACATCAGCGGTAAGGTAAAGGTAATAGAGGTAGGCAAAATATGGACTCTGATAGTATCCTGGGATATATGGATACGGCGTCCAATCCCACTTGATTGTGGCAATAGTCCCGCCGGGGCCAGAGCCTAGCGGCAGGCCAGTCGTGTTGATCCCCATCGACGTGTTGGTCGTAATGTAATACGTACTGCTGGGGTAGGAGTACTGTGTTGTGCCAAGATAGTTGGGCCAGGTGTAGCGGTATGAGCCCTGATACCAGTTGTAATAGTAGTACGGGCGATGCCAGACTATCAGCAAGTCCTGGTTGTTCGTCTGGGTGATATCCATCAGTAACTCGATCTGCACGTCATTGAGTATGTTCATGTAGTTCGGGTACTCGGGGAATGCCCAGATAGTCAGCAGGTAGTCTTCCAGATCGCTTACGTCACTGATATCGCTCTCCATCATCTCGTCATAAGCAATATCCAGCGAGTCGAGCGTTTCCTTGATGGCGTCCGCGTTGTCATCGCCGGGGTAGGGGCTGTCTTCCGTCACGACGACAATCTGCGCGGCACCGCTGCCGCTACTGATATGGCCGATCTCAATCTCCGGCGAGTCGGCGAAGCAAACATAGTCCGGATTTGAACCATCCGCGTTGCCATCGCCGTCAACGTCGAGCACCAGCAGAACGCGCGGCACATACTTCGCCTCAACCAGGAAGTCATGAGTGCGAAGCGTCTCTGTGCCGTCACCGATGTAGTAATTGCCATCACGCCAGTTCCAGACGAACACGTCGTCGTCAAAGGCGTTAGCATTGGTCAGCGGGCCGCCATAGGGGAACGCGTGGAAATAGATGGGGTCGCCGATATTTGCAAGCAGCGGGTAAGCGGTAATCGCCATACCCAGAGGTCCGCCAAGTCCGTAGCGGACCACCATCGCATCCTGCGTAAGTTCAGCATCGGGATCCAGCACTGAATCCTCTTCAGTAGTGTAGACATACAGCTCGTCCGGTGTGCTCGGATCCAGGTAATCATTCCACCAGATGAAACCACGCTCGAACCACTGCCCGTAGCGGCGGTACTGGCCAAGCGGGCCCACGAGAACCCGTCCATTACGGTCAACGAACGGATCCGACAGCGGCCAGCCGAGGCGTCCCTGCCAAGCATGGTCGTATGGCGAGAACCTGTCGTCGGACCAGCGCTGCAGGATCATTCCTATGCAGCCGAAAGTTGCTACGGGATCACCCGTGCTCGTCTGCTCACCAATCAGCTCCTGGATGTTCTCGTTCTCCGAGCTCACCAAGCTCGTCATTATCGAGCCCACCAGTGACCCGTTATCGTCCCAGCCCTCGCTGCTCACATTCAGCAGCGGTAGCTTGTCCGGGTCGTACGAAAATGCCTGGTAATCCGCAAGCGTCACATTCGGGCATCCAGTGCTCTCGAAGTGCGCGCCACCATTGTCGTTCACCTCGCTCGCAGCGGCAATCATCACCGAGTACCACATCACGGTCGTCGGATCTGAATACCGAGTCAGGCTGGTGGCCATATTGAACTGCTTGTACCACAAGCCATTTAGCGTGTACGGATGCAGCAAAATGCCAGACTCCTCCGCACGGTACTGGAACTCGCCTGTCGCGTTAGAGCCGTCCTGGTCGCGGAAGCTCTGATAAACCGCAGATACGGGGTCGCCAGCCATTAGAGTCCCGCGGTTGAACTGATTCGCGGTCGTCTGCCCTTCTTTTACGAAGCTCTTGTAGACTGTAACGAAGTAGTCATCTGCGTTCTCGAATAGATCCTCGTAGCCGTCTTCGTCATCGTCCACACCGAATGGCGGCGGGGGCGTGTCGCCTCCTCCCGGATCCCAGTCATCTGGATCGTACTCGCCCAGCAGAGGATAATATCCCGGATCGTCCGGCGGAATCACAGGATAGCTTGTATCCTTTACCACCGGAACCACTGGCTCCTCGTTGCGGTACAACCCGTCGGACTGCTCCATCAAATCGCGTTTCATCGCGATCAGATCCTCTACGGTTGGCGGCTCAGGCATAGGTGCCCCGGATACAGGCGGAATAGGACTGGGTGGTCCATCCCATCCAGGGAGGGCCAGCAACTCCTGTATCTCCGGACTCAGATTAGGAATGTCAGCTTCCGTGAAGGAGAAGCCGTACTTACCGCCTTGGCTCGCAGTAGAGCCAGAACCATCGAGCTGGGGCAGAACAGCACGATGCGCGGACTTGCCTCCGCCTCCGCACGCGGCCATCACCCCCAGAATCATCAGCGTCAGAAGGATAACTATCCCTCTGATCTCATAACCTCTGAGTTTCATAAGCTCACCTCTGATTAAAAAGTATTTCGAATGATTCCCACGTCGTCTCAATATCCAAAGTCACGGGCAACGCCATTTCCTCGTGGCATCGCCTTGTCCCCCGCGTTCGCATATGCATTGCCAATTCAGGCCCGGTGACAGAGCTATTGCCTTTTATACCTCACCTCCTTAGCCGGCACACAGACCTCTGTACAAGCCCGAACGCAACATCCTGCCTGCACGGCAGGCATTTTCCACGCCATTACGCGAGGAAGAGATTCCCTCCTGACCATATCACAATGAGCGCGAATGCGCCTTCTCAATTTTCCCCCGCGTAATTATACCATAAACCTGCGCGCCGAAGGCAACCTACCGGAGGAATGCGGATTCCTCAGGATGACCGGAGGCTGCCGCTCTATTCAGACGGGGTTCACAGCGGAACCTCTGCCGCTCTAAGCCCACACGGAAAAGGGGATGCGATATAATGATTGCCCCGCAGCGGCGGTTTGTGAGGTGAAATGATGAAGTCGGAGCTGGTCGAGGCCGCCGACAATAAAGCTACAATACGCGTGACCCTTGAACCCAAAGAGGTCAGCCACTTCTACACAAGCGTGCTCAACGAGTACCAGCAGAGGCTAAAGGTGCCGGGTTTCCGAAAGGGCAAGGTCCCGCGAAACATCATCCTCTCGCGTGTCGGTGAGGATGAGGTGCGAGAAACCGTCCGGGAGCGCATAAAAGCGGCTGCCTTTCACGACAGTATCGAGGAGCTAAAGCTCGAAGTTCGCTCGCAGAATCCCCGGTTTATCGATGACCCGCTCCCGGCTGAAGACCAGCCCTGCGAACTGACGTTTGAGGTCCCGCTGCTGCCGCAGGTTACGCTGCCCGACTACGAGAATTTCCGCATCCCTCTCAAGCGCGTTAAGGCTGACGAGAAACTGCTGGAGCAGTACCGGGAGCGGCTGCTGGAGCGCTTTGTCGAGTATGAAGATAAGGACGGGCCTGCCGAGCTTGGCGACGCCATCGTTTATGACCTCAAGAGCACATTCGACGACGGAGAGAAAGAAGCTCCCTTGCAACACAAGGACGTGCTCTACATCCTGGGCCGCGACGATAACCTGCCGGGATACGACGAGCACTTCGTCGGCGCGGTCGCAGGCACAAACCTCACATTTGAATACGCGATGCCGAACGATTTTCCCAATAGGGCAGTTGCGGGCAAGACGCTCATTCTCGAAGCCACGGTCAAAGCGGTCAGGGCTGTGAAGCGTCCCGAGGTTACCGAGAGCTTCGTTAAGGAAAATTATAAAATGGATTCGCTCGAAGAGTTCGACCGCTATCTGCGCGAGACTCTGGATTACGAGCTCTCCGAGGAGGAGAAGCAGTATAAGGAGAGTGTCGCCATAGACAACCTGCTCGGCCGAATGGCGGTGAATATCTCCGATGATATGATCAAGGATGAGACGGATTATCTCGTGTCGGTGCGCGAGCGCAGGCTGCGTGCTGCGGGTCATTCGCTCAGTGAGATGCTCAAGGAGCGCAACCAGTCGCTTGAATACTACCGCCAGAGCCTGCGCGAAGAGGCTTCACGGCGGCTGAAGGAATTCCTGGCGGTGCGGGCGATAGCACGGGCGAAGGATATGAGCGTTACCAACGATGAGATGTCACGCTACACCGCGATGTTCATGCGCCAGTACAAGGTCAGCAGCAAGGATATGAAGAAACTGCTGAAAAACCGCGAGTTCGTAAACGACGCAATGATGGAGATTATGCGTGCAAAGGCTATCAAGCATGTGGCGGAAAGCGCGCATTTCTATTACGAGGATGAGGAACCCGATGTTGCGGCTGGGCCGGACGTAGAGAACGAAGCAAGCGCCGGTGCATCAGCCGCGCCGCAGGCGCCGGAGGACTCCGGCGACACCACCTACGCACAGGAGAACAACAAAGATGAAGAAATCTAAGCCTTACGGCCATTTCGTCCCATACGTTATCGAGCAGTCAAGCTACGGGGAACGCGCATACGACATCTACTCCCGCCTGCTAAAGGACCGCATCGTCTTCCTCGGCACTGAGATCGAGGACCAGCTCGCCAACTCCGTCATCGCGCAGCTCCTTTTCCTGGAAAAGGAGGACCCCAGCAAGGATATCGACCTCTACATCAACTGTCCCGGAGGAACCGTCATCGACGGGCTGGCCATCTACGACACCATCCAGCTTATAAAGCCCGATGTGAGCACGATCTGCGTGGGCTTCGCGGCAAGTATGGCAGCGGTGCTGCTGGCCGGTGGGACCAAGGGGAAACGTTTCGCCCTGCCCAACGCACGCATTATGATCCACCAGCCCGCCGGCGGCTTCCGCGGTCCCGCGGCCGACGTGGAAATTCAAGCCCGCGAGGTTCTGGGCGCGCGAGAAAAGCTCCACGAGCTCATTGCGAAGCACACGGGCAAGAAGCCGTCGCAGGTCTCCAAGGACGCCGACCGCGACAAGTTCTTCAGCCCCGAAGAAGCAAAGGAGTACGGCCTTATCGACGAAATCATCACCAGCGCCAAGGAGCTTTCAGAAAAAGACTAGCTTACGTTAGTCGGAAGTGCTACAGCGAGCATCGCTGCTGTATTGCGGGTTTCACGCACCCTGAAGCATCCCCCGCAGATCTACGCGTCCAGTTCAGCCTTTCCCACTATCCCGAGTTCCTCAACCAGAGCACGATTCATCCCACTGCCTTGCAGCTCAGGATGGATGGCATACGCCTGGCCAATGTACTCTTTAGCTGCTTCACGGTCTCCCGCCAGCAGATAAGCTTCACCCAGTGCCCAGCATCGCTGCGGACTGTCCGGACACAGCGCATATGCGCGCTTCTCGTAAGCCAGTATCTTCTGCGGGTCGGCATTACCCATACGCTCGATCTCGCTGAGAAGCCCTAATGGCAAATCCCATTCCCGGTTAAGCTCGACCGCGCGCTCGGCATAATACCTCGCCTGCTCCAGCTCGCCCTTAAACTTGGCAATCGTGCTCAGGTCGTAGCAAATCTTCTCGTTATCCGGCAGATTGGCGTAGGCCAGCAGCGCGAGCTCTCGTGCCTTGTCCCAGCCAGCTTCCTGGCGGATGTAATTCTCAACAGACATATGGTATGCCCATATGTTCACCGGGTTGTTTCGCAGCAACTGCTCGAAGACCGCTGCCTTGTCCTCGGGCGGGAGTATCTGGAGTCGGTGAAAGAATTTAAGCTCGAAAAGCTCCAACCCGGGCTGAAGACCTTTCAGGTCATCGCCTCTCGGCTTGTGAGAGATGAAACCTAGACGCTGACGCAATACCACGTGCCGCCTGCGAACAAATCGCAGGCGCTGTGTAGCGGTGCGGCTGAGCATAAGCCGGGTGACACGACCCATGCGACTGTAACCCTCGATGCGCTTAGCAAAATTAATCGTGTAACCCTCAATGCGCGTGGAGCCGTCACCGCGTTCACTGAGAATGCAAAGCCCGCTATGGATGCCGATGCCGAGGTCAAACGGCAACTGGCGCGAGGTTACGCGATCGAAATTGACGGGCGCGGAAAGCCACGTATTTTTGAGCATAATGCCCGCCCGCAGTGCGGCGAAGAGGGCTTCATTCTCACACTCCAGGTTCTCGGCTTCCAGCTTCTTGCGCTTGGGATCGTCCTCTGGCAACGATAGAATAGCCCGGTTACGCTCAACCTGGTTACGGTCATAAAGGAATAGGGCAAGCTCGTCGCCTTTTACATACCGCTCTGCCACAAGCTCGCTGCCGATTTCATCAGCGGCAGAGTTGAGGTAGTACTGGTATTCGGTGATGAGGTCGTCGTAAGCCCAGAAGTCGAGCACTGAGCTAATCCTCACCGAATCCAGCAGGTCGGCGAAGAGGATTGTGACGTTTACCAGTTGTGCCGGGTCCTGGGACATGTCACTTCACTAGTTTAGCATAGCGAGAGGATTCCATCGCACTGTCGCTTTGACCAGCGCAGAGAATGCAGCTAGCTGCTGTCCCTCGCTGAAACGGCTCAGTGTGAGCCCTTAAATGTCCCGTTTGAAGGTGAAGGCGGTCGCGGCCTCGCGCTTGGCGGCAAGGCCCTCCTCTTCTTCGTACTGGTCGCCCGGAACGCAGGACGGGAACGGGAACTTGCAGAACACCGGCTGCACAAACTTCGCATGCTTCAGCAGGAATGTCCCGCGAGGGATCGTCGTAAGGCGGTTGCGCACGTCTGCGTCAAGCCAGGCGTACTGGTCGGTCATGAGCTCGGCGGGCCCTGTGCGCCCGTAGATGAGGGTTGACGAGTTATCCACGACCTGGCGGTCTACCTGACTCATAAACTGTTCAACACCGAACAGCGACACGCCCAGCGAACGGCCTCGGGCGCAGATCTCTATCACCGATTGCTTGATCGGGGCGTGAACGGTTGTATCTCTGGGAGCGAACTTGTTGAGCTCGTCTATGAAGAATATAGCGGTGTCGAAGTCCTTCTTGACGTTTTTGTCCAGGAGCATCCGGTAAACGCGCTTCAGAATCTTATTGAAAACCATCGCCTGCCCCCGGTCGTTCAGCGACTGGATATCAATGACGAAAATCGAGCCGTTGTGAAGATCGTGCAGCGGTATGTCCACTTCGTCCACACCGCCGGTGCAGACCAGGCCGTCATAAAGGCCGGGGAGAGCCTCCAGGTTCTTGGCGGACTTGTAATAGACCTGCTTGTCATGACCGTGCCAGTGCGATATCGCCGCATTGCTCAGGACACGACGCTCTTCTGCAAGGTAGTTCAGGAGCTCATCATACGAGCGGATCGGCTGGCGCTCAATCTGGTCGCGGATGTCCACCCAGACCGCTTCGACGCCTTCGTCCCAGGTGTCCTTATCAAACAGCTCCGGGATATCCTCGACAATCTCGGTGAGTTCCCAGATAAAGTGCTCAACCTTGCCGTCCCGGCGGAAGCTCTTGGTATGACCCTCATACCTGCGGTCGTAAGGCGCGAATATCCGGACGTTCTCGAAAGGCACCAGCTCAACGCCCAGCTTCGAGTACATCTGCCGACACTTATTCGTATAGGCGTCGTCTTCCTCATACTGCGGGTTGGGTTTGTCAAGGTAGAGCATATCCTTACCCTTGACGTTGAAGAACACCGCGCACACCCGGCGCCGCTCGCTGCGCACCATAGTATCGAGAATCGACTTGAGCAGGAACTCCACAAGCGAAGTCTTGGTCGCCAGACCGGATATCCCGCTCATGTTCAAGTGCGACCCTTCAGGCCCGACAAGGAACTCGTCGTCCAGGAAGATAGGAATCAGTGTGCCGTCGCCGTTCTCCATCACGGCGATGGGCACACCGCGCCCGGCACCCGCGAAGTCCAGCATCCCCAGGCCCCACGCAACACCCGTCTCCGACGCGTAGTAGGTTTCCGCGCGGCCGATAGGGCGCACCCGCTCCGTCGTAGACTTGATGACGACGCACTTGGCAACCATCATCTCGGCGATATCTGAAGGAGGCACAACATCGGGGTTGCCGAAATCATGGCTGATGTAGTCGGACAGGAAGTTGTCTATGTCCATAACGGTGCGCAGCTCCACCACCGTCCCAAAGGTTACATGACCGTCGGCTGTGCAGGCAGCCACGATGTTTCCCAGCTCCAACGTATCCACGCCGTCGGCAATCCAGAAGTGGAATTCGGCAGACGTGTTAGGGTTGTCCTTCGTCGAGGTGGCTTTGCCGATAGGCCCATACTCGAAGTTCACATAATCCGGATACTTGCAGACATCTTTCATATTTTACCTCACCCCATATCTCCAGGGTTTAGGGAATCGTACCGTTTCATCATTCACTCAAGAAATATGACTGGATGGTTTCACTGGACGGCACCAGGCTGCTCAGGTACTGGTCGCACAGCTTATGCGGGAATATCAGCTTGTCCCACTCGGGAGCAGGGAACGTGACGGGGAACCTCTCTCGCACCATCAGGCACGAGAAGTCGTCAGCGCGGCGGCGCGCTTCGTCATCGTTTTGCGCCAGTATCTCCAGCCGGATAAGGCCATATTCGGGCTCCGATTTCGCAATCTGCCGCATCCTCAGGAACCACGAATACTTAGTATTCTCAGGCTTCTCTGGATCGATAATCTTGAACAGCTGCCCGCGCTGGAACTCGTCCAGCATCAGGTGGTTGGACAGCCGGTCTCGATTCTCGAAAGGCACATAAACCATGCGCAGGAAGCCGACCATATTCTCCTTGAGTTCGTTGTTATCGGTGTGCAAAAGAGAGTCGTTGATGATATTCAGTTTGTTGGCGTCCACTCCTTCTTCTTCCCGCCACATGGCAAGAAGGTCGTGGCGCGTCTCCCACTTCAGGTCCCGTGCCCGGTTCACCGCCGCGATGCGCAGTTGAGTATAGTTGAGCTCCTCCCCGCCGGTATCATTCAGCGTGACCGGCAGGTCACCGGAGAATTCCGCCTTTACCTTCTCGGCTTCGGGCAGGAACTTCAAAGGCGCGAGGATGTATTCGTTTTTTATAGCGCTCTTCCAAGCGTGGAACACCCGTTTCTCTCGATGAAGGATAATCGACGATACAATCACGTAATGCAGCGGCACTTCATGGCCTTCAAGCTCGATATGCCCGATAAGCTGCGTGCGCTGCATACTGCCCGTGAAGAAACTAGCGCTCTCCGGCGGCTCCCGTGCAACCTCCAGGAAGCTCTTGTCGGGGTTTTGCTCCTCGACAAGCTCCACGGCAAACCGCTGGAAGCCCTCGCGCATGCGGTAGTTGCCCTCCTCCAGCGAGGGAATTGGTGAGGTGCGTGCCTTCACCCGCTTCAGGAAGTCGTAGACGACCTGCAGGTTCCTGCGCCTTTCGACTGTTGTCGCCTGTTTCACCTTAGAAAAGATTATACGCTATTTGCGCTTGGGGGGCAGATAGAAATCCACATGCACAAGACCGCCGGTGACAGGATCGCGTTGTACCTCTTGCAACAGGGCGTTAAACTTCCTCCGCCCCACTTTTAGCTCATAGTCCGTGTCACGGCCGCCCATCAAGAGCAACCTCTGCGATTCCTTCAGGTCAAGCATGAGGTGCAGTGGCTCCTTCAGGGCAGGCCCGTACGCAACCGCTGGCAGCTTGCCTGCCGCGCGGAGCTTTTTCATCTTCTCTTTGCCGAATTCCTTTCGGATCTCAGCCTTTAGAGGGACTACCATTTTAAACTCTCGTCCTCCAGTTGAGATAATGCCATTGTAGCATACAAATCGGCGCTTGTGGCTATGAGCTGAGTTCTCTGATCATGCGCACAGTTAGCTGAATCGAACCGGCAAGTCCGACGAGAACAGCGACAGGCGTGATCCACGAGGTACAAAACCTGCCGTCCAGCCACGCACCCAGGAAATAGCCCACCAGCGGCCCGGTCAGAAGCGCGAAGGGGATGCTCATGCCCAGTCCCGCCGCCCGCATGCCCCGGCTCGCATCACGGCCCGAGTCCTCTCCATTCTTCCGCTTGCGAAAGTCAAACAGGCTGCGATGCGGCCGCTTCGGTAACACGTTTCCATTTTAGCCCAACTTCGCTTAGAATGCTGCGAGAAGATGGGTATCGAGCCCCTTAGAATCGTCTCGGTCTCTCTTGGAAGCAGCAAACGCGATAAAACCGTGCGCAGCGAGCTGCTCGGCGTGCCGCTCCAGCTTGACCGCAAAGGCGTTGACGGCAAGCTCTACCGGGCGGTGGAGCTTATCAGCCGCCTGGCCCCCGAAGTGCAGGCAATAGGGCTTGGAGGCATAGACCTCTACCTCTTCGCCGGCAACCGCCGCTATGTGGTTCGTGACGCGCTAAAGCTTGCGCGCGCGGCGGGCACAACGCCGGTTGCGGACGGCAGCCAGCTCAAGCGCATCCTTGAACCCCAGCAGATGGAATACCTGCTAAACGAGCGTCCCGACATCCCTGTGAAGGGCAAAAAAGTGCTTATGGTGAGCGCGGTGGACCGCACTGGGATGGCGCAGGTGCTGGATGAAGCTGCCGGGGAAATCGTCTTCGGCGACCTTTTCTTCGGTCTGGGTGTACCGCTACCGCTGCGGAGCTACCGCGCTGTTGTCAATCTCGCGCGTGCTCTGCTGCCGCTCATTACCAAGCTGCCGTTCCAGGTGCTCTACCCCACCGGCGAAAAACAGGAAAAGGTGCGCCCGAAGCATCGCCGCTGGCTGGAGTGGGCCAA
>JAGGTK010000008.1 GCA_021163765.1 bacterium | reverse complement strand
CACCGCGCCGTCTGCGGGTGTCGTTCGCACAAGCACTGGCGGCTGGTCGTCGTGTTGCCGGGTCGTGAAGAAGCTGTATGCGTCGGAACTGAGCCGCGCGCCGTCAATCGAGCGCACGTTGGAGACTTCCAGGCGGTAGCGCTGCGAAGTCTGAAGCTCGTATAGCGGCTGGAGCTGCACTTCGGCGCCGTTTGCTGAAATCCCCAACTCGCCTGCTGCGGGCGATAGCGAGAATGTGGCGGATGACAGCGCTGACTCGTCGAGGGAGCGTGAAAAGGTGAGAATGATGGGTTCGCGCAGAGGGGCGTCCGCCGAGTTCAGCAGAGGCTGCACGCCGACGAGCGCGAAGCGTGACGGCGTTGGATCGAGCGTTATCAGCACGTCTGCGCCCGCATCGGGGACGGTGACGGTTTCGGCGTGGAATACGCCTGCCGGGCTTTGAATGCTAAGGCTGTAATAGCCGGCGCTTTGCAGGCTGAAGCTGAAAGCGCCGTCTGCGCCTGTGGTTGCTGAAAGCATTGAGAGCTGCACCGCTGCGCCTGAGACGGGTGTGCCGCTTTCGTCCACGACCTGCCCGTTCAGGCTGACGCCGGCAGGAGTGGGTCCCGGAGCCGGCTCCTTTCCGCCGCCGCCGCACGCGCTCACGAGAAGCACAATAGCGACTAACTGGAGGAGCTTCTTCACCGCATTTCTCCCACGAGCATCTCGCCGAGATGATTGTATACGAGCAGGCGCTTGCCCAGGAAGTCGAGGAATAGCGGCGCGTCTTCCTTGAATTGCGAGGCTACGGGGATGTCCGCGATGCTCTCGCCGGACATATGGATGAGCCGCTTGCCGCGCGATGCAATCAGCGAGCCGTCGGCGAGTATAACGACGTCGGAGAACTGCGTGTCTCCCGCGAGGATGGAGTTGAGTTCGATCGTGCGCCGCAGCTCACCATCGGCAGCGAATACGAGCACGCAGCCGGTGTTGGGTGAGAAGGCGAAGTAGCCGTTACTGTCCGGGATGCGACCCAGGCGTGCGAAAAAAGCTTCGGGCCTGCCGGAAAGCTCGCGCAGGTTTATCTCGGAGACGAGTTCGCCCTCGCTGTCAACTGTGAGAAACCGACCGCGCTCGGTGAGGATTATGAAGCCGTCGCTAAAGCTGCTTCCGGCTGCCAGCATATCCACCGGTGAGCCGAAAGGCACGGCAAGCACGGCTGCGGAGAGCGTGCATCGCGCTGTTGCGTTGCCGTCGGAGCCAAAGCAGTCGATGCGTTCTCGAGCTTCATCGAACACTAAGGCGCTGCCATTCAGTCCTGATACAATGGTGGGGTGAAATCGCCGTGCCGAGCCGGATTCGCTCAGGTGGTAAAGGACTTTGCCGGTTGAGATGTTGAAAAACGCGAAACGGCCCGTGCCTCCCTGGGTGGCGCAGACGAACTCACCGCCCGACAGGCGTGCGCATACAACCGGCCCTTCAAGCTGAACTTTCTTGAGGACCACGAACTTCCCGGCGGCTGATGCGAGCGCTGAGAGCGTCCACAACAGGAGTGCCGCAGCCGCCAGAGAGCCAGCGAGAATCGCCAGTAGGTCCTTTTGCATCAGGGAGATTGTAACAGGTCGCAGTTAAAGGTAGAATCTACCGGCAGGCACGGTGACCGTGGCGCCGGCGTCCGAACGGATGGCGGCGAGAGCGAGTCCGGTGTTTTCGCCTGCGCTCATTAAAGGAGCTGTAAAACCGAACCTCAATATAGGAGGACATGGTGAAGTTAAACATAATTACGCTATTGGCTGTGTCGGTAATCCTTAGCCTGGCTTTCAGCCTGGGGGCGGCGGTGGCGCAGGACGACCCATCGCAGGAGAGCATCAGTCCTCAAAAGGCGCAGGAAATCCTGCGCGGTAACCCCATGAATGTCCCTGATCTAATCGAGAAGGTGAAGCGCGGTGTGGTCGTAATCCAGCCGATTGGCGTGTCCTCGATTGCAGCGGCGGAGCTTCAGTCTCTTGGATCAGGCTTCGTCATTGACAAGCAGGGGCATATCATCACGAACTTCCATGTGGCTGGCGACGCATCGGTCCTTCAGGTCATATTCTGGGACGGGACATCTAAGCGGGCTTCACTCGTAGCGGCAGCGCCCTTTTACGATATCGCACTGATACAGCTGGACGATCCGGACCCGGACGTTCTTTTCCCTGTGGCGCTGGGAGACTCCGACGGGGTTAAGCCGGGAGACCTGGCTCTTGCAATGGGCAGCCCCGGCGCGGGCGAAGGCTTTAACATCGACCGCAGCGACCCGATGGAATACTGGGGCTTGCGGTCTACTGCAACGATGCGCGTTGTCTCCGGGCGCAACACCGATCTAAGCTGGTCGGTTTTCTGGAACTCCGCCTGGGGAAGGCGCATGAGCGTCAAGTACGGCCTGTACTTTCCATACGTGTTCCGCACCCAGGTTCCCATCAACGGCGGCAACTCCGGGGGGCCGTTGTTTAACCGCAGGGGTGAAGTGATTGCAATCAACACGTGGGGAGGCTCTAATCCGGTCTCCCAGCAGACCAATTTCGGAGTGCCGATAAACTGCGCCAAGAGCTTCGTGGTGGAGGTGCTGGAGCACGGGCGTTTTGACATCCCCTGGATGGGTCTCCACTGCATCTTCCCGCCAAACGTTAAAAATCCGGAGGCTTACGTTGAGTTTGTGGAGACGCAGCGTCCTGACGGGCTGTGGATATATGACGTATCGCCCGAATCTCCCGCTGAGATGGCCGGGCTGCGGAAAGGCGACCAGATCCTCACGGTCAATGAGATGCCACCACCAAGGCCTGAAGACTTCCGACTGGAAGTGCTTGAAGGCGACATCGGGCAGGAATATGTCCTGGGTATCCGGCGGGGCAAGCAGGAGTTTATGGTTCACCTGTACACGGTGCCAAAGCCGACATACGTGAACGACTTCTCCGTATAACCAGGACGCTGGAGAGGCGGAACGAATCTGGCGAGCTTTAGTCTAACTTGTTAGCGGGAGATTACTCGCTCCCTCAAACGTGAACACGTATATAAGGAGGCGAAGTATGGTCGTCAGATTAACGGTTGTTCTGGCAGCAGTGCTGCTTGTAGCCGCAGTCGGTTCCGAATCAGCTTCTGCGCGTTCAGATTCCGGGCAAGCCCCTACGGTGCAGGCAACGGAAGGTGAAGGTCTCGCTGCCGGTGACGAGTGGCAGACCGTCAACGAAGACGAAGCTAAGCGGATTCTGCGCGAAACCCCCATCAATGTGGCTGAGCTGGTCGAGAAGGTCAAGCGCGGTGTGGTTGTTGTGCAGCCTATTAATATCGTGTCCGCTGCCGCGGCGGAGGTAACGATTCTCGGCTCAGGTTTCGTCATCGACAAGGAAGGCCACATCATTACCAACGCCCACGTCGCCGGCAAATCCTCGGTGGCTCAGATCATATTTTCAGATGGGAGCAGTGAGCGCGCAACTCTGGTCGCTGTTGCGCCGTATTATGACACCGCCTTGCTGAAGCTCGACAAGCCCAACCCGGACAAGCTGTTTCCGGTGTCACTGGGAGACTCCGACAGAGTCCGGGCCGGCGAGGTGGCCCTGGCGATGGGCAGCCCCGGAGCGATGGAAGGTTTCAACATCGACCGCAGCGACCCGATGGAATACTGGGGACTGCGCCAGACCGCCACGATGCGCGTGGTTTCCGGCCGCGACACCGACCTCACGTTTGAGGTGATGCAGCACTTCTACAACCGTTATCAGGGCGGTGCGCAGTTCGGCTTGAGCTATTCGATGAACCTGCCGTACGTCTTCCGCATCCAGGTGCCGATTAACCAGGGCAATTCCGGCGGCCCGCTGTTCAACCGCAAAGGCGAGGTAATCGCCATCAACACCTGGGGGAGGTCGCTTCCCGTGGCGCAGCAAACCAACTGGGCTGTGCCTATCAACTTCGCAAAGAACTTCGTTGTCGAGGTGCTGGAGCACAAGCGGCACGACGTCCCGTGGCTGGGAATACATTGCATATTCCCGCCCAATATCACCGACGTTGAGAGCTTCACCGAATTCCGGGAACTTGTGCGACCGGAGGGCCTCTGGGTGATGGCGGTTGAGAAGGAGTCGCCTGCGGCGCTGGCAGGCTTGCAGGATGGCGACCAGATACTCACAGTCAACGGGCAGCCGCCGCCTACGCCGGAAGATTTCCGGGTGAATGTCTTGCTTGGCGAAATCGGCGAGGAGTATGTGCTGGATATCCTGCGCGGCAACAACGAGTTTGAGGTGCGCCTGTACACGGTGCCGAAACCCGCGTACGTGGTGAATTTCTCGGTGTAGCGGCGGTAAATCGGCATTAAGCTGGTATCACCCGGAATACGCCGCGTCCTGCGCTGTATTAGCGGGGATTC
Source organism: bacterium (assembly GCA_021163765.1). Taxonomy (GTDB): domain Bacteria; phylum 4484-113; class 4484-113; order 4484-113; family 4484-113; genus JAGGTK01. The sequence goes on along the minus strand of JAGGTK010000008.1, from coordinate 20,263 downwards.
AGTGTGTTCGTCTTGACATAGCCTTGGCGCTGCCCTAGACTGAACGTGAGGGCCCTGCGGTGTTCGAGGCGCGGGAACTGGAACCGAGCCAACACCTTGAGATAGGGAGCTGAGGTCCGTTGCCTCGTGGGGTACCGGCTAGGCACCCACCTGCTGCGCAGGCTCAAGGTTCGTACCCGTGACTACGGCACATGCGGGGTTCCTCACGCTTGCTTCCCGCTTCCAAAGCACCCTCTATGAAACGTGAAGGCAAGGCTGCGTGCGCTTCGAGTATGGATAACTCCTCAAATCCGGGCATCAGAGTGGGGAACAGGGCCAAAGACAGTGACTCCGCACTACGGCGCATAATCCAAGCGGCACCAGCCCGCTGTGGCGCACGCGCTTGGGTTATAATGTGGGCTTATGGATATCCCGACATTGAAGGACGCGAACTTTTTTTCCTTCATTGCGGAGGCGACGACTCCGGTGGTAGTTACCTTCGTTACGAAGACGAGCAAGCCCGCCAGCGAGCAGCTCGCGACCATCGTTGACCTGGCCGAGAGTTATGAGGGCGTTATTTCATTCGCCATCGTTGATGCGGAGGATTCTCTGCAGGCCGCCGACCATTGTGGAATACTCTCGGTGCCTACCTCGGTATTGTTTAAAGGCGGGAAGTTTGCGGATCGCATAGTCGGGCTGATGAGTAAAACCGCGCTTGTGAACCGCCTGGAAGAAGACCTCAGGAGTCTGATATGAGAACCGTTTATCTGGACCACGCCGCAACGACATACGTGCGCGATGAAGTGCTGGAAGCGATGCTGCCGTACTTTGGCGAAAGCTACGGGAACCCTAGCTCGATTCACCATGTCGGCAGGTCCAACAAGGCCGTGATGGACGATTGCCGCGAGAGAGTGGCCGGGCTGCTCAAGGTAAAGCCCAGCGAGATTATATTCACCGCCGGCGGGAGCGAAGCCGACAATCTAGCAATCAAGGGACATGCGTGGGCGATGAAGGATAAGGGCAATCACATCATCACATCCGCTATTGAGCACCACGCTGTTTTGCACTCCGTGCGGTGGCTGGAGACCCAGGGTTTCACGGCAACTTACCTGCCGGTGGACCATTACGGCCTGGTAAGTCCCGACGACCTTGAGGCCGCGATAACGGACAAGACAATACTGGTAACGATAATGGCCTCGAACAACGAGTGCGGCACGGTGGAGGACATCTCCGATCTGTCAGCTGTGTGCGATAAGCACGGAGTAACGTTCCATACTGACGCGGTGCAGAGCGTAGGCTATTACGACCTTGGCCTGGACAAGGACCCGATTGATATGCTCAGCTCAAGCGCTCACAAGTTCTACGGCCCCAAGGGGGTCGGTGTATTGTTCGCGCGCACGGGAACGCGCCTGGAACCGCTCATCCACGGGGGCGCGCAGGAGCGCAACTTGCGGGCGGGGACGGAGAATATCGCCGGTATGATTGGGCTAACCAAAGCTCTGGAGATTGCGTACGAGGAGATGCCGGTTGCGGTTCCCAGGATTCGCGGACTGCGCGACAGGCTCATTGAAGGAGTGCTGTCGGGCATCCCGGATACAGGACTGAACGGTCATCCGACCCAGCGGCTGCCGCATAACGCGAATCTATATTTCTCGCGCATTGAAGGGGAGGGTATTCTGCTGAAGCTAGACCTGGCCGGAATTTGCGCTTCCAGCGGGTCTGCCTGCACCAGCGGATCGCTCGATCCCAGCCATGTGCTTGCCGCTATGGGTGTCGACACAATGCTCATACACGGCTCAATCCGGTTTTCACTGGGCCATCGCACGACAAATGACGATATCGATTACGTGCTGGAGCAGTTGCCGCCGATAGTAGATAGGTTGCGCGAGATGAGCGCAGTCTGACGATATAACCGACAAGGTGGCTGCTAAAGCTGTTTTCCGACCATTTCCAGATACAAACCGGACGCTCTGGTTTTTCCTTTTCAGTAAAAAGCACTTAGTGACGCCCTTCACGCTGGTAAAGAGAGCTCCTATAGCGCTCGCCTTTCGTAAGAACCTGGAAAGGGAGCACGTTTCAAGGCTATTACTGACCAGTATTCCCCTTTGGGTCAGGCCACAAAATATACTGGTAATGCTTGACATATCATAATGGGTATGTTATAGATTTCACAGCTCTCTTGCAAGAAAGGCTAATCGTATATTTGCTTGGTGGCGAGGGGGTTATTTTTATGGGTATTGCGTCTAAAAAATCGGACGTTACCATCAGAGTGATACGGGGATATGAGGCGAACGGACTGCTGATTCCCTACATGACAGATACGAGCCGAGGGGTTTTCTCGGACACGGACATCGACAATGATCGGCGGTTGCGTAAGCTACAAAAGGACCACCGGTTGAGTCTCGCTGCACTCAGATTCTTGGCGGGCTCTTTGCCATGCTGGTGCAGGCTCAGCCTTTAAAACCGGGATAAATGTGAAAGGGGCCGTTGCTACGAAACTTATCGTGAATTCAATGACCTGTAGAATCTCTGGGGATTTTTATGAGTCTGACCGACTTATATAGCCTGAACAGGTCGGGCTAAAGGAGATACGGTATGCCGCGATCCGAATTAAGGACCAAGACGCGGAAGCAGAAACTCTCACCAGAAGAGCTTTCGGACACCTTCCTGTCGCACGTTTACGCGCTGCCTGACGGACGAAAGCTAGACCTATGCATCCAGTGCGGTACGTGCAGCGGCTCTTGTCCCACGGCGTACGCCATGGACTACTCGCCAAGGGAGATATTTGCCGCTTTAAGGGCTGGAATGCTAGACCGCGTTCTTTTCAGCAATACGGCGTGGATGTGCACGTCCTGCTATATCTGTACGGTCCGATGTCCGCAGCAGATTAAGATAACGGACATCATGTACGAGCTGAAGCGGCTGGGCATCAAGTACGGGTATACATCTCCTAGCACTCGGTCAGCGGCCATGGCCCGCATCTTCATCAACATCACTAACCGATTGGGCAGGAACAACGAATCGGAGCTGATGATGCGATTCTACATGGCGGGAAGATGGGGCGATGCGATAAAGAACGCGTGGCGAGGAGCCAAAATGTTCTTCAAAGGCCGTTTGCCGATGCCTATTAGCGGCAGGGAAGTTGCGGGGCTCAGTGAAATGCGGAAAATCCGCGAAGTCCTGGAACGCTTGGAGGAACAGAAAGCGGCCGAGGAGGTTAAGCACTAATGGAGATGCTTTATTACCCGGGTTGTTCTGTTCAATACACCGCGAAGATGTACGACACCTCCGCGAAAGCTGTCTGTAAGAAGCTGGATATGGAGCTAAAGGAGCTCCCGGACTGGAACTGCTGCGGTGCAACAACGTATATGTCGGTCCACGAGCTGGTTTCCCACGGTAACAGCGCGAGGAATCTGGCACTGGCACGCAGGGAAGGCGCTGACGAGATGGTCACCGTTTGCCCGGCCTGCTACATCACCCTGTACAAGACCAACGAGTACTTCCAGACCAATCCAGAGTTCGCGGATATGATACGCCAGGGCCTTAAGGCCGCTGGGCTGGACTACGATGGGGGACTGAGGATTCGCCATCTCGTTGATGTTATCGTAAATACTGTTGGGCTGGATGAGGTCGAAAAGCGGATAAAAAAGCCGCTCGAAGGCCTGAAAGTCGCCTGCTACCACGGCTGTATGCTCACGCGCCCGTTTGGGGGATTCGACTCCGAGGAAAGACCGGTAATCCTGGATCGCATCATCCGATCGCTGGGGGCGGAGGTGGTGGAATATCCTTTAACAGCCAAGTGCTGCGGTGGAATGGTAACCAACACCGAATCCAGCAAGACCATTCCCGTGGTTGCTGGTCTGCTGAGGGCAGCCAAGGAGGCGGGCGCGGACTGCATAGCGGTGGCGTGCCCTCTGTGCCATATGAATCTTGACTTCTACCAGCCAGAGGTTAACCGATACCTAGGTGGAGATTACAGCATCCCAATCGTCTACTTCACGCAGCTTATGGGGCTGGCGATGGGGCTTTCACAACGCGAGCTGGAAATCGGGCTCGAACTTGTGCCTTCGGACAAGGTACTTGGGAAATACGCTTGATCTGGGAGAGATAAATGGAAGAAGTATCTGGTAACGGAAAAAAGCACATCCCAACCTTCGGTGAGGAAGAGTATCTCCGGCAATACCTGGAGAAGGTGCGGGTAGGCGTATACATCTGTCACTGCGGAGCCAACATAGCAAGCGTTGTTGATATTCCCGCCCTGATGGAATACGCGAAGTCTCTGCCCGGAGTTGTAACTGCAGAAGACAATAAGTTCTTTTGCTCCAGCCCCGGTCAGAACCAGATAACCAAGAGCGTCAGTGACAATGACGTGAACCGAATCGTGGTCGTGGCTTGCTCGCCAAGGCTACACGAGCCCACGTACCGCGCCGCAAGCAAAGCCAGCGGGCTGAATGAGTATCTCATGCAGATGGCGAATATCCGCGAGCACGTTTCATGGGTTACGGTGGATAAGAAGGCCGCCTTAGAGAAGGCCAAGAAGCTGCTTAGAGCTGCGGTCGCCAGGGCCGCGTTTCAAGAGCCGCTGGAGCCCAAAAAGGTGCCGGTCAATCCGAACGCGATGGTAGTCGGCGGCGGCATAGCTGGAATCGAAGCAGCGCTTCGCATCGCGGACGGCGGACACCAGGTTTATATGGTGGAGAAGAAGTCGTCCATCGGCGGGCACATGGCGGACTTCGACAAGACCTTCCCTACGCTGGACTGCGCGTCCTGCATCCTTACACCGAAGATCTTCAGCGTGGGCAGGCATCCGAATATCAAGCTGCTTACTTACTCAGAGATCGAGGAAGTCGGCGGCTATGTGGGTAACTTCAATGTGAAGGTGCGGAAGAAGGCACGGTATGTGGATGTCGATAAATGCACGAAGTGCAAGCTCTGCTGGACCGTCTGTCCGTCCTCGTTCTATCCATCTGATAGGAGGATAATGCTAGGGGATAAGCTTGTTCGGGAAAGGAAATTAACGAAAGGCGTGTAGGAGGCTATAAATCGTAACTGAAGCGGTTAAACTGGCGGGAGCAAACGAGCAAACGGCCGTTACCGACCAACAGGTCGAAGAACTGCTCAAAGACTGGGTTCACGACTCGGAGGACCTGATAACGGCTATGCTCGCGGTCCAGGAAAAGTACAACTGGCTGCCTTCGGAAGCGCTGGACTATGTCTCTCGCCGCCTGAACGTCCGCAAACCGCGCATATACCATATCGCGACGTTTTATAAGGTTTTCAGCCTGGCTCCACGAGGTAAGCACATACTTCAACTCTGCATGGGCACGGCTTGCCACGTTCGGGGAGCGAAGCTTATTGCAGACGCTATGGCGCGGCAGCACGGGCTGCAATTCGGCAAGACGACAGACGACGGGCTTTTCACTCTCGAAAGGGTGAACTGCCTTGGAGCTTGCGCCATTGGGCCAATACTCGTTGTCGATGGCGAATACAAGGGCAATATGACCACGAATCGCGCGAATGCCATCATCAAGCGGCTGAAGCGGGAAGAAACCGGCGGGGAAGGCGGGAATGCCTAAGATTGAAACAGCCGAGCAGGTGAAGCGCTTCCAGGAGCACTGCAAGAGCGCGCTCGACAGGTTTCCGATCGTGGTATCGCTTTGCAACGGGACCGCGTGCTGCGCCATGGGTGCGAAAGAACTGGCGGCGGCTTTTGAAAAAGAACTGGCCGGTGACGAATCGGTGAAGTTCATTAAGAGCGGCTGCCATGGATTCTGCGAGGTCGGTCCGCTGGTTGTCGTGCGACCGCTGGACGTCGTTTATCAGCGAGTGAAGCCGGATGACGTGCCTGAAATCGTTGACCGCTCGCTTAGACACAACGAGGTGATTGACCGTCTGCTTTACCGGTTCGGGGACGGCGGCAAAGTATTTGCAAAAGAGGGCGAGATTCCGTTTTACAGTAACCAAAGCAAGGTTGTCCTAGCGCTAAACAGCCTTATCGACCCATACAGCATCGATGACTACCTGGCGTATGGGGGTTACAGCGCTCTTGCGCGGGCACTCGAAATGACGCCAGACGCGGTGCTAAAGGAAATAACTGACGCGAACCTGCGTGGGCGCGGCGGCGGCGGATTCGACGCGGGACGCAAATGGAATAGCTGCCGAACGGCGGCGGGAGAGCGCCGACATATCGTCTGTAACGCCGATGAGGGCGATCCTGGCGCGTTTATGGACGAGTCTATTCTCGAAGGAAATCCGCACAGTGTTATCGAAGGTATGGTTATTGGCGCCTGGGCCATAGGCGGCGACGATGGCTTTATCTATATACGTAACGAGTACCCGAGGGCGCTGAAGGCTTTTGGCAACGCTCTGAAGCAAGCTCGCGAATACGGCTTCCTGGGTGAGAATATCCTCAGCTCAGGACTGGACTTCGATATAAAAGTATCGCGCGGCGGCGGCGCTTTCGTGTGCGGGGAATCTTCTGCGCTGTTCCGCAGCCTTGAAGGAGAGGTAGGCGAGCCACGAGCGAAATACGTCCATTCGGTCGAGCGGGGCTACCGCGACGAACCCACAAATCTAAACAACGTGGAAACCTGGGCAAACGTGCCGCATATCATAAACCGGGGAGCGGAATGGTTTCGCAGTACCGGCACCAAAGACAGCCCCGGAACGAAGGTGTTCTCGCTTGTGGGCAAGGTGGAGAACACGGGGCTCATAGAAGTCCCGATGGGTATCACGCTAAGAGAGATCATCTTTGATATCGGTGGAGGTATCAAAGGCGGAAAGAATTTCAAGGCGGTGCAAACCGGTGGACCGTCAGGCGGATGCCTGCCTGCATCATCGCTCGACCTGCCGGTTGATTTCGACGTGCTGACCAGGGCCGGCTCGATGATGGGGTCGGGTGGCATGATAGTGATGGACGAGGAAACATGCGTGGTGGATGTCGCTAAGTACTTCACGGACTTCCTGATTGAGGAGAGCTGCGGCAAATGCCTGCCGTGCCGGGAAGGTCTGATGCACATGTCCGGGATACTGCACCGAATTACGGAAGGCAAAGGCAAGCCTGAAGACCTGCGTCGCCTTGTAAAACTCGGTGACGCGGTTGCGGCAGCTTCCCTCTGCGGTCTGGGTGTTTCGGCTCCCAATCCGGTGCTGTCCAGCATCAGGTATTTCGAGGACGAGTACCTGGCTCATATCAACGAACACAGGTGTCCGGGGAGTGTATGCAGCGCACTTATTTCATACCACATTGATCCTGCGATGTGCACCGGTTGCGGAACCTGCGAGAAGGTATGCCCGGTGGACGCCATCAAGCCTGTGCCCGATGAGGAACGTAAGGACGGTCTGCTGCGTGAGATAGATGCGGATGTATGCGAGAAGTGCAGCGCGTGCAAAGAAGTTTGCCCGGAAGAAGCCATCGTGGTGGAGTCTCCAGCAGTTACGACCGAACATTATCGCGAGAACGTAACGGAGATGCGGTAAATGGAAGAAACCAGTGTAAAAATGCTGAAACTGACCATCGACGGTATCGAGACAGAAGCGCGAGAAGGCGAGACGATTCTCCAAGTCGCGGAACGCCTGATGATCGATATCCCGACTCTATGCCACTGGAAGTTCGTCAAGCCTTACGGTGCCTGTCGAATCTGCACGGTTGAAATCGAAGTGCACGGGAAAACGCGGATGGTGCCGTCCTGTAGCTACAAGGTGAGAGATGGGATGGTCGTAAAAACGCGCTCCGAAGAGGTCATCAAGCACCGCAAGATGCTGCTGGAACTGATGCTCGCACGCCACTCGCAGGTTGAAGTTGTGCGCAAGCTGGCGCATGAGTACGGCGTGGATACGACCCGTTTTGAGGAGATGCCCTCGGAGCAATGCATCAACTGCGGACTATGCGTGCGAGTATGCGACGAAGTCGTGGGCGCGAACGCGCTTACGTTTGTAAAACGGGGAACCGAGCGTTACGTTTCGACGCCTTTCGAAGGGGAAGCTGAAAGCTGCATAGCCTGTGGCGCATGCGCCTACGTATGCCCGACAGGTCACATCACGGTGCAAGATATACGTGATCGGAAGTACGTGTTCTCGGAGCTTGCTCTAGGCCCGACGACGCCGATTCACATACCGTTCGCTGCGGCGATCCCGGGTATCCCGGTTATTGATTCCCATACCTGCATACATATGCAAACCGGCGGATGCGGCATCTGCTCTAAAGTCTGCGAGCCCGATGCGATAGATTATGAAATGCAGGATACATTCGAAGAGATGGAAGTCGGTAGCATTATTCTCGCTACGGGATACAAAACCTTCGATCCGAAGAGAGCGGAACAATACGGGTATGGCAGATTAGACAACGTTATTACTTCCCTTGAGTTTGAACACATGTCCCATGCCTCAGGCCCAACAGGGGGCGCGTTCGTGAAGGCCGATGGTTCGGAACCTAAATCCGTTGCCATCCTTCACTGCATAGGCTCCCGCGACAAGAATTATAACGAATACTGTTCGCGCGTCTGCTGTATGTACAGCCTGAAGATAGCGCATCTGATCAGGGAAAAAGTCCCTGATGCAGATATCTACGAGCTGTACATTGATATGCGCTGCCCCGGCAGCGGCTATGAGGAGTTCTACAACCGACTGCTGGAGGAAGGGGTGCACTTCATCCGCGGAAAGGGCGTAGAAGTAAGCCAAATGCCCACGCTAGCGACTACAACGCCGGTAGCGTCAAATTCGAAACTGTATGTGAAATGCGAGGATACCTTGCTTGGCATGCCGCGTGAGCTACCGGTAGATATGGTGATTCTCTCGGTAGGTCTTGAGCCGGCTGCAGACGCGGAAGAGGTCGCCCGCGTATTCAAGATAAGCAGCAAGGCTGACGGCTTCTTTATGGAGAAACACCCCAAGCTTGCACCTATTGACACACTATCAGACGGGATTTTTATTGCTGGGTGCGCTCAGGGACCCAAAGACATTCCTGACAGCGTGGCTCAAGGAGCTGCCGCAGCTGCGGCTGCGATGAGCCTGATTGATGCGGGTGAAGTCGCCCTCGAACCGATTACTTCAGTGGTTGACGAAGAAGTATGCACCGGTTGCAAGACTTGCTTGGTTGTGTGTCCGTATGGAGCTATTTCCTTTGATGAGGAAAAACACGTTTCCGTCATCAATGACGCGTTGTGTAAGGCTTGTGGATGCTGTGTAGCTGCCTGCCCGAGCGGTGCCATTACGCAGCGCGGCTTCGATGATACTCAAATTGAGGCGGAACTGGCTGCTCTCTTGATGTAGTGAAGGAGTTGAATCTATGGCTGATATAACAACTGCCGAAAAGAGTCCGGCTAAGCTAACGAAGGAAGTCGTTCGCTTCGAGCCAAGAATCATCGGTTTCTTATGCTGGTGGTGCTCGTATGCAGCTTCTGACATGGCCGGCACAAGTCGCCTCAAGTACCCGCCTAATGTCAGCATCATCCGTGTGATGTGTTCTAGCCGTGTCGATCCAGCTTTCGTTATGCGCGCATTTGCAGAAGGAGCGGATGGCGTGCTAATAGCGGGATGCCATCTCGGAGAGTGCCATTACGTGAGCGGCAACTACAAGACGGCGGCGAGGATTTCGCTCCTCAAGAAGACGCTTGCGCAGTTTGGCTTTGAGGATGACCGAATCAGACTTGAATGGATATCCGCCGGTGAGATCCGCAAGTTCTCCAAGGTCATCACCGATATGACGGAGAAGGTCCGCAATCTCGGACCACTTAACTGGCGCGAGAACTTCGAACCGAAGTGATTATTGATGTAGATCCCAACACTTCCGGTTTCTCGTATTGCGGGGAGTCAGGGTGCTGGATAATGTTAACCATCTGGAGTTTTCTTTATGGAACAACCTAAAGAAAAGCTGAAACTCGGAGTTTACTGGGCCGCTTCATGTGGAGGCTGCGATATCAGCATGCTGGAAATCGGCGAGAAGATTCTGACTGTTGATTCACTTGCCGATATCGTTTTATGGCCCTGCATCGCAGACTTCAAGTACAAGGATGTGAAGGCCTACCCGGACAAGTACATCGATGTGATGTTCTTCAACGGCGCGATACGAAACTCTGAAGCCGAAGAAATCGCCCATCTTTTGCGCGAGAAGTCCAAGATACTCATAGCATACGGCTCTTGTTCCTACGAAGGCGGTATCCCCGCTCTTGCGAACTTCTACAGTAAGCAGGAGATATTTGACCGCGCCTACCATGAGAGTCAGAGCACGGTGAATCCCGATAGAATCGAGCCGAAGACGAAACACACGGAGAACGGCTACGAACTCTACCTGCCGGAGTTCTGGGAAACAGTGCGGAAGCTATCCGATATCGTCGATGTGGATTATTTCATACCGGGCTGCCCACCGGCGGAGAATACCACTTGGTCCGCTATCGAGGCGATTGTCTCTGGACAACTTCCGCCAGTAGGCAGCATCATTGGCGCAGGAAATAAGTCCGTATGTGATGAGTGTCCGCGAGAGAGGAAAGAGACGAAGATTAAAAGGTTTAAGCGCCCTCATGAGTACGTGGCACCCGATCCGGAGCAGTGCCTGCTGGAGCAGGGAATTATCTGCTTGGGGCCGGCGACCCGCAGTGGCTGCGAGGCTCGCTGTATAAATTCGGGAATGCCCTGCCGAGGCTGCTACGGGCCGTGCGCGGATGTCTACGACCAGGGAGCCAAGATGATATCCGCCATTGGCTCGGTTCTTGAGAGCGAAGACGGGGAAGAGATCCAGCGAGTCATCGACGAAATCATGGATCCAGCAGGACTTTTCTATCGCTTCAGCATGTCACATTCGTATCTATTAAGGCGGCGTCTTGTTGGGGCTAAGGAGGAGATGAAATGACCAAGAGAATAACCATCGACCCGATCACACGCCTTGAAGGGCACGGCAAGATAGAGATTTTCCTCAATGACGATGGAAGCGTGGATAACGTATTCTTCCAGGTGCCGGAGCTTCGCGGCTTTGAGAAATTCGCCGAAGGCCGACCGGTGGAGGAGATGCCGCGCATAACGAGCCGGATCTGCGGTGTCTGTCCGGAGGCTCACCTGGCGGCATCGGCTAAAGCAGGCGATGCGGTCTACAATGTGACGCTTCCGCCAACTGCCAAGAAATTGCGTGAACTGCAATACAGCGCCTTCGTGCTGGGTGACCATACGACGCATTTCTACGCTCTGGGTGGCCCCGACTTCGTGATGGGGCCGGACGCTGATCCTGCGGCTCGCAATCTTCTCGGTGTGATTCACAAAGTGGGTGTCGAGATTGGCAAGGATGTCATTCGCGCGCGCATCGAGTGTCACGAGGTTGCGAAAATCCTCGGCGGCAAGCCGGTGATTCCGGTCAATATGCTCCCCGGCGGAATGAGCAAGGGCCTTACGAACAAAGAAGACCACGATCGCATCCTGGAGATTGCCAACCACAAGCTTGAATTCGCGAAGTTCACACTCAAAGTAGTCGATGACTTCGTGCTCGGCAATAAGGACTATGTGGATCTTATTCTATCCGATCCTTACGCTCTTAATTGCCATAACATGGGGATGGTGGACGAGAATAACCATGTCAACTTCTACGACGGCAAGGTAAGAGTCACCGATACCGAGGGAAAGGAGATCGTTAAATACGAACCCAAGGATTACCTCGATGTGGTAGAAGAGCGCGTCCTGCCGTGGTCCTACCTCAAGTTCCCATACATCAAGTCCATTGGCTGGAAGGGCCTGGTGGATGGTCAGGATTCGGGGATTTACCGCGCAACGCCGCTCTCGCGCCTGAATGCGGCGGATGGCATGGCGACTCCGCTAGCACAAGAGCAATATGAACGTTTCTACGACACGCTCGGCGGTAAGCCGGTGAACGCCACGCTTGCCACCCACTGGGCGCGCGTTATTGAGATTCTGTACGCGGCTGAGCGCTTCCTTGAACTGGCACATGACCCCGACATTACCGGCCCGGACTACCGAGTCATTCCGACGGAGAAGCCAACCGAAGGCGTGGGCATCGTAGAGGCCCCGCGCGGAACCCTCACGCATCACTACATCACCGATGAGAAGGGCATAGTGCAGAAGGCGAACCTGATTGTCGGTACTACGAACAACAACGGTGCGATTTGCATGTCCATCAAGAAAGCGGCGCAGGGAGTCATCAAAGCCGGAACGGAGGTCACCGAGCCGATGCTGAACATGATCGAGATGGCATTTAGGGCATACGACCCGTGCTTTGCCTGCGCGACGCATTCGCTGCCGGGGCAAATGCCACTCGAAGTGCGCCTGTACGATAAGGAGGGTAACCTTCTGGACAGCAAACACCGGGAGTGAATGAGCGCACAACGGGCTTTTACTTGAACGATGATTGAAAAGGGAGGGGTAACCCCCTCCCTTTTCCTAATAATACAGTATCAAGCGTGATATTCTAGATGATAATGAGCGGCAAACAGGACTCAATGCGAAAACTGCTGATACTTGGCGTGGGCAACCCGATAGTCTCGGATGACCGGGTGGGACTGGCTGTAGCAGAAGAGCTACAGAAGAGCCCGCCCCGCACTGTTGAAGGCGTTGAGCTGGTTATAGATATCGCTACGGAAGGCGGATTCGAGTTCACGGAAAAGCTCGCCGGATTTGACGGCGCGATAATCGTTGATTCCATTAAAACAGGGGAATGCGCAGTAGGAACCGTGCGCGAGATTGGCATGAATGACCTGGAATCAACGTCGAGACTGCTCACAAGCCACGGTGTTGGCTTCAAGTCGGCGGTGGACTTCGGGCGCACTATCGGATTAAAAATGCCCGATGAGAATAGTATTCGAATTCTGACGGTAGAAATCGAGGATAACCTGACTGTATCAGAGGAAATGCATCCCGACGTGACAAAGGCCGTTAATGAGGTCACTGAATGCATATCGTCAATTGTGCAAGAAGACGGATTTCTACAGCACTGCGGCGACAAAGCCGCAACGGACATAGTAAATTGAGCATAACCTGTCTGGCGGATACAATGTGATTACTCCAACAATGGAGGTTCTGTATTATGAAACTTAATACTCTCTTTCTGTTGCTGTTGACAGTAACGATTGCGCTGTCGGCCTGCGGAGGTAACTCGCGCTCGCTGACAGCGCAGCTTGCGCGATCGGCTGATGTGGAATCGGTCAAACTGGTGACGCTGGGAGAGGACGGCATCACTCCTGTGCCCGGCGACGGACGGTTTGAGCTTGTCGTTGACGGGATGACGGCGCGGGTCATTGCCCGCGATCTTGCGGGCTGCGAGCACGCCTACTTCTTGCTGAGTTATCCCGCTAACGAAATGGCACCGCTCGAGATGAAGCGTGGCGGTCTTCTGCCGGAGGACGACACCATCGCGCTTACTATCAACCACGAGCCGGGTGAAGTGGTGATGGGATTTGCCCGCATCCGACCGCAGGATTACGGCGGGCTCAGCGGCAGCGGCAATCTGTTTACAGTGCAGTTCGCGCCCGGTGGCGACGCAAATGCCAGGTCTACAGCGGCTGCCCCCGAGGGTTCCATTAACCGGGTTCGGGACCTGGAAGTGAGCCCGGTCGGTGACGACACCTACCACCTGGAGTGGACTGAGCGCAACGTGGGCGACTACAACGTGGATGGGAGCGTCAATATCGCAGATATCACACCGATCGCATCACGCTACGGCAATGTGGTCGGCGACGGTGTGGACGACCTGCGCGACCGCCCGGTGGACGGAGACGATAACGGCGCTATCGGAATTAGCGACATAACTCCGCTTGCAATGAACTACGGCAGCCGCCTGGACGGATACGTCGTGCATCGGCGCACAGGGCTTTATGACGAGTTCGCGCCTGTGTCCGGCGTGCTGGAGCGCTATCTCAACAACGGCGAAGGCGTCTTGCCCTCCTACGCTTTTGACGACGTGGGGGTGCCGGCCGGTGTTTATGTAAGTTACGAGGTCAGGCCGGTTGACCAGTCGGGCGCCGAGCCAGTAGAAGGCGTCGGCTCGCGCGACCAGAGCATCGACCCGACGAGCTTCAATGAGCTTATGGCGGAAATTATCGCCATAGAGCCACAGGATTACGGCACGGAAGAGCTGGCGGAGGTATTCGAGACTTACCTGTTCCTCTTTGGCGGCCCGCAACTGGGCGTGGTGGACGGAGATGGAGCGGAGCTGAGCAATAACGTCGTTCCTGAAGAGAACATAATGTCGCTGCGGCACGAGGGCGCGCTGCAGCTTGCCGAGATGTGGCAAACTCTAAGCCCTTACACGCTAGAGCAGGTGCTGCAGACGTATATTGACGATTTGGTGTGGGACGAGCCTCCGACGCTTGCGGAGCTCCTCGCTTTACAGCAGGAAGTCGTAAACGACGCGTGGGCGAACTACGGGGAGGACCAGAGCGCCTGGGCGATTATCCTGCAGTTTAACCAGGGAGATACGCTCAGTGAAACCGCGCCCGTGCTGGCAAACGAAACTGAGCTTGACGTTTTCCAGGCATGGGCATTGACCGTTTCATTCGTGCGCTGGATGGAGACCGAGGGAAAGGGAGCGAGCGGGGTTGGCAATACCCTGGTGTTCTACCCGAATATGCCCGGCTCGCCGGACGATGCCGGCGGATTTACCACGCGCCTTTACAACCAGTGGTCGAGCACGTCGTTCACGCGCCGGGTGCTGCACGCGGGTGCAGGGGCAGCCGGCAGCGTCGGCCTGGCGGTGCTGCTGGGTAATCCGGTCAGTTTGCCGATTGTAGCCGGCGTTGCGGTGTTCTCGTTCATAATAAAGCCGCCAGCGGGCGCGTTATACGATATCGGGAACAACGCGGTCAGCAACTTCGAAACCCCGATGGTAACGAGCGCGGCGGTGGACACAGAGCCGATCCCTGATACGCAGCCTCCAGAGCATATTGTGCATATAACCTGGCAAAGCACCGTGCCCATCGGAGGGGATGGAGGCCCCAGCTTCGAGATTCTTCGAGCTGAGAGCACTGACGGCCCATGGGAAGTGGTGCGGAAGACGCACAACGACTGGTCGTGGGGCGGCACGTCCTTTGATAACTGGGTAGACAACGGCGGCGGCTCGTATACGCTGGCTGACGTTGGCGCGACACAGGGAAAGTCGTACGTCTACAAGATCAGGCGGCGCGACATGCGCTGGGGACCGGACAATCTGGTGCCATCCGGCAACCATATCGTGGTTACGATACCTGCGGGTCCTTCGGTAATCGGCTTTGTGCATAATAATGCCGGTGCGCCCATAGCCAACATTAACTGTTCTACCAGCGACGGGCAGAGAAACTGGAGCGCCACGACAGGCGCGGACGGCCGCTTCAAGCTGCTCGACATCACCGCAGGGCAGCGCGTGATTTCCTTCTCGGCGCGCGGATTTTCCACCCATATGGAGCAGGTGCTGGTCGCCAACGAGGTGACCGCGCTGGATATTATGCTGCCTGCATACGTGGGCGATGTAACCGCCCGTCCAGATATAGTGGACTTTTACTACGAGCAGAGCACTGCCGACATAACGGCAGGTCTTGCGTGGCTTCGGGGCCAGGTGGTTAACCTGGACGGCCCGCAGATAATCCTCATCCAGAACGGCAGCGAGATACTGTTTGAGGTTGACGAAAACGGTTACTTCAACTACCGGGCGGTTCTTGAGCCGGGCAACAACACGTTTCAGATACGCGCCGTGAATGCGCTGGGCGAAACGAAATCGGACGAGATGGAGATTATGTTCCACGCCGAGTTCGTGTTCCGGGTGACGCTCACGTGGAATATGGGTGGCGGCAGCGACATAGACCTCTACACCCGCGACCCGAGCGGCGACGTGAGCTACTACAGCAACAAGGCTATAAACTCCGGCAGCCTGGATGTGGACAACACTTCGGGCTTCGGGCCGGAGAACTTCACGTGCTACTGGGACGCTGGAGAGGGTGTCCCTGAGGACGGGACGTACGAGATTGGCGTGAATTACTACTCCGACCACCAGGCGGACCCGTCCGGCGACCCGCCGATACCGCCGCGCGTGGTGGGATGCCAGGTCCGCGTAATCACCAATCCGGATACCGACGACGAGCAGACGCAGTACTTCAGCGGCTCGGTTTCGGTGCCTAACGGCGGCGGTGACTGGTTTGGCGGTGGCGGTTCGTGGTGGCTGCCGGTGACAATAACGGTTACCGACGGCGTCGCAACGATCGGGGGCTAAGCGGCTCAGTTGTCAGCTTTCAGCCGTAAGTCGTCAGGCGAACTAAAATCAAAGAGCGCCCCGGATTTCCGGGGCGCCTGGTTTAATTCACCTGTGAAGGGCAAAGTGTTACGGCGTAGAGGTGCGGCACGCTTCAGGTTAGCCCAGTGTCTGCGACGGAACAAGCCACTAAGGCTGGCAAATGCGCCCCAGGCGCACAAGGCCCCGGCCTACAGCTATCGTATCTGCTATCATCTTGCCCATGCAGAAGCGGCGGGAGGAGGTTCGACGGGCGATTGGCGCGTGGCACTTCGCATTCCCGCTGGTATTTTCCCTGCTCGGGCTGATCTGCCTGTACTCCACGACCTACACCGGCGGCTGGATGCCCTCGCGCA
This sequence comes from bacterium, assembly GCA_021163765.1. Classification (GTDB taxonomy): domain Bacteria; phylum 4484-113; class 4484-113; order 4484-113; family 4484-113; genus JAGGTK01. The sequence continues at coordinate 3,736 of JAGGTK010000008.1, read as the reverse complement.
CTGTGTGGATGCAGGCCCTGTGGATTATCGCCGGCATCGCCGGCTACTTCCTGATATCGCGCGTGCGCTTCGGCGTGCGCCCGACTAATTTCTACCTGCTGTTTTTCCCCATCGAAGCGCTGCTGCTGCTCACGCTGCTGGTGGGCTGGGCGGCTCACGGCTCGCGCCGCTGGCTGAAAATCTGGGAGATAACGGTGCAGCCGTCGGAGTTCGCGAAGTTCTTCGCGGTGCTGCTGCTGGCGTATTTCCTCACGGAGTATTTCCGCAGCGAGGAGGCGCGGCGCTTTTTCGCTGCCGTGGGCGTACTGCTCGCGCTCACGGTGCCAATCGTGCTGCAGCCCGACCTCGGCACGGCTATGGTGTTTTTGTTTTTGCTGCTGACGGTTCTGTGGGTCAAGCCGTTTCCCTGGCGGTACATCGTGGGCATCTTCGCAGCGCTCGTAATCGTCGCAGTGCCGGGATGGTTTGTGCTCAACGACTACCAGCGGGCGCGCATCGTGACGTACCTGCAGCCGGGGCGCGACATCCTCGAAAGCGGCTACCAGGTGCACCAGAGCAAGATAGCGGTGGGCTCCGGCGGCGTGTGGGGCAAGGGAGTTTTGCAGGGCACGCAGACGCAGGGCCAGTTTGTGCCGGAGCAGGCGGCGGACTTCATCTTCGCCACCGTGGGCGAGGAATGGGGGCTTATCGGGTCGCTTGCGGTGCTATTGGCGTTCGGCGCGTTTTTCTGGAAAATGCTGCGGCTGGCGCAGCGCGTGCCGGGGGATTACCAGAGGCTTATCGTGTATGGCGTGCTGGCGGTGGTGTTTTTCCAGCTTTTCATCAACGTGGGGATGACGATTGGGCTGATGCCGGTTACGGGCCTGCCGCTGCCGTTTTTGAGCTACGGCGGAAGCTCGATGGTGACCATGTGGGCCCTTTGCGGCATCCTCGCAAGCCTTGAGCGCCATCTGCCGGCAGGGAGGGGGTAGGGGTAAAAAGATGAGTGGGAATGAAAGCTGGCTAACCTAAATCTTGCCTAAGCTCATCGTCCTCGTCAATCAACTCCTGGATACTGTTGTCGTACACCACCTCTTGGTCATAGTAGATTGCGAGCGGAGTAATGTCGGCGATGGATACCTTCCCGTCTTCGTCGTAGTCGCCGTCGTTTACGTAAATCCAGGTTAGCTTACCGAGGGCACCGCTCGACGCCCAGCAGAGGTCGCGCGGCTTCACGTAGTCGTGGGTGGGTGGTCCCGGGTCTGGTTTTTCGGGGTCGCGGTATGGGTACTTAGAAACGCCTTTCGAATCGCCAAAGGTCGCCATCAGCCATTCCCGCATGTCAGTCTTGAGCTTGACCCAGACCTGCGGGTCAGCCTGGGACGGTTTCTCAAGCGCGTCCAGCTCCGCCAGAAGCTCCTCCAGCGGCGGGATGTTGCGTCGGTTCAGGACGCTTTGTCCGGTTTTTACAGCCGGCTCCAGGTCAATTGAAGGGGCAGGAGTCCTGCCCTTCCCGCAGGAGCCTACGAGAACAAATGTAAGCACTGTCAAGCATATCATTATGCCCGTTAGCACCAGTTTTAGACTTGCACTTTTCATAAACCCAATCCTCCTGTTGTTATATACTCACCTCCGCCAGATGGCGGACTGTGGTCAAATGTTAGAGGCTACCAGTAAGTAGCCATTTCATCTTTTGAGATAAGCACCGGCTCTCCACCGGGACTGACGAACGCATCAAATTTGCCATTGCTGTCCCAAACGAATGCTTCACCTTCCCGCCATGAGCTTTCAAGATTCCAGTAGAACTTAACTACATCCGTTTCGTATAGATGGAGAAATACCGTAGTGAGACCATCCGGTCCGGCAATCATGTCCTTTCCCTGAAAAATTCCCACTGAGGAAGGTTGCGTGCAAACGTCTTCGAAATCCCATTCGCTATTACTCTCAGTACCAACGAAAATCAGCGTGTCTTGTGTCAACCTGTCATAGCGGGAAAATAAAACTAGAGTGCTTGTGTTCTCGAATGTTGTCATAGCAGAAGCGTTGTAGCTGTAGCCTTCATCATCTGGTTCTGAGTTATAGAAAAGAACCTTGCGAGTCCATTCACCTGCATCCTCCTGGAAAAAGAACACTCCACCCTCCTCCCATGAGTTGTATATGATTTGAACCTGGTCCTCCTGGTCTAGTATTGCATGATAGCTGAACGTCGGCCCCGCTCCCCGAACCTCGGTCAGCTCCCATTCTCCGCTGACCCTCTTTGCTGCCCATAAGTCGCTCGAATCGGGGGAAAAAGAAAGCCTCCGCGAATACACGATTACCGGACGGTTCTGCGAATCAAAGAGGAGCTGGCAATTTGTGCCATAAGCCCTATCGGTAATATAGCTTTCCTCCTGCCAGGTCCCGTCTATCTTCCGGGAGAAGTAGAGGTCGGAGCTCATGAAGCCTGTTTCCTTCGCAAACAGTCGCGCCGGATTCCCTAACTTGTCGACCGCGAATGTGCCAAAAAGCTCCTCATACTCCGCCAGATTTCCTTCTGCTACGCGAACAAGGAAGGTTTTGCCTACCAGGTTCACCAAATATGTTTGCTTTCCCCAAAGGTTTCCATCTGGTCCGAAGAAATATGATGCACTCCATATCTCATCGTGTCCCGGGACGAGCGGGATTTGCTCGATGTGCCACCGGGCGGAGATGCTGAGATTGAAGTCGTGGGTGGACATGCCAAAGGGATTTACGACGGTAAGGGAGGCGGGGTAGGTTACGACCGGCTCGGGGAGCGTGCCGCCGCGCGAGAGCGTGACGGTCGCTGACGGCTGATCGCTGACGCCTGACGACTGATTGGGAGACGCGCCGCCGCCGAAATCCCAGTGGTAGGTGAACGGCCCGTCGCCGGTGACCTCGGCGGTGAAGGTGACTTCCGTGCCGCTGTCGCCTTCAATGGGGCTGACCGAGATAATCTGGGGCGGCTCGCCGGGCTCGGCGGTGACTGTCAGCGTGAAGCGCTTCAGCGCGCTGCCGTCGGCGTTCTCCACGAAAAGCTGCGCGTCGTATACATCCACCGCGTCCAGCGTTACCGTGGGCGAGCCTTCGGTGGATGCGTTGGGAGTTGCGCCACCGCCGAAGTTCCATTCGTAGTCAAACGGCGCTTCGCCGGAGATAACCGCACTGAACGTAATTTCTGTTCCCGTCACGCCACCCAGCGGATTGACGCTCAGAATGCGCACTGGCGGCGGCGGAGCGGCGCTGACCTCAGTCGTATTGCTCGCATCGCCGGGATTGCCCTCGTCGTCCACCGGCACGATGCGCCAGTAAAGATACTCCGGCTCCGCACCAATCGGGTGCTGAATCTCAAGCCGCGTGTCGTTGGGTGCGTTCTCGGGGAATTCCAATTGTGAAACCTCGGTGAACTGGCTGCTGAAGAAATGCGAGCCCTGCACCGAGTAGTAATGCACGTTTGCGCCAAAATACATCGCAATGGGCGTGATGTCGGAGATGTGCACGCGGCCATCGGAGTCCCCGTCAATCCATTCGTTTTCGGGCGCGGTATCTTCGCCGAAGTGAATCGCCAGCGGCGTGATGTCTGATATGCCGACGGCGCCATTCTGGTCGTAATCTCCAGAGTTTCGATAAAGCCACGAGAGGACATATTCGCCGTCGCTGAGCGAGCACGCCAGGTCGTCTATGCGGTTTGATGCGCCGGTTGGTGGGGAGGACGCGAGCTTGATACCCTCGCTGTAGGGCGGCCATTTATGGCCGCAGT
>JAGGTK010000048.1 GCA_021163765.1 bacterium | reverse complement strand
GGGGCCGCCGGGAACCGCGGGCGTGTCTGATAGAATGTAGCCCTCATTTGCTCATTTGAATGAAAGGGATGGGACGCCCCGCGAACAGCAACCGCCAACACAGCACCCCGGGCCAGGAGGTAACCCTTGCCCGCAGCCTGGGGCTGCTGGACGCGACGATGATCGGCGTGGGCGGGATGATCGGCGCCGGCATCTTCGTCCTGACCGGCATCGCGGCGGGCGTCGCGGGGCCCGCTTCCATCCTCGCATTCGGGCTGAACGGCGTGGTCACGCTGCTGACGGCGCTGTGCTATGCGGAACTCACTTCCGCCATCCCCGAGGCCGGCGGAGGGTACGCCTTCATTCGCCGGGCATTCCCCGGAGTGGTGGGTTTCCTCTCGGGCTGGGGGCTGTGGTTCGCCTACACCGTCGCGTGCAGCCTCTACGCCGCCGGGATGGCCAGCTACCTGCGCGAGTTCCTGACGCTCTACGTGGGCGGTCTTCAGGGCGCGGTTGACGCACTTGTCGGCGCGCGCGGCGCCATCATCCTGTACACGCTTGTCATGGGCACGCTGTTCATCGGCCTGAATGTCTGGGGCGCCGCGGCCACGGGGAAGACCGAGAACGTCATCACCATAGCCAAGATCGTGGCCCTGGGCATCTTCGCCGCGTTCGGCCTGACGGTAGCTTTCCGCACGCCCGCGGAGACCATGGGCGCCTTCACCCCGTTCTTCCCGCAGGGGATCCCGGCGGTCTTCATCGCGATGGGGCTGACGTTCATCGCCTATAAGAGATACGACCTCATCGCAACGGCATCGGAGGAGATAAAGCGCCCCCAGAAGACCATCCCCCGCGCGATCATGCTCGCGCTGGCAATCACCATCTCGATTTACCTGTTGATCGTGTTCGTCTCCATCGGCGCCGTGCGCGCGGAGGGCCAGGCGAGCTGGCAGTTCCTGGGGCAGTTCAAGGAGACTGCGATCATCCGGGCGGCGCAGAACTTCATGCCGGGCTTTGGCGTTATGCTCCTCGTGTTCGGCGGTCTCCTGTCCACGATGAGCGCGCTCAACGCAACCATCCTCGCGTCTTCGCGCGTGGCGTTTTCCATGGGGCGCGACCGCTGGCTCCCGGGCTTCTTCTCTCTCATCCACAAGGTGAGGCGTACGCCGCACCTGGCGATTCTCGCAACAGGCGTGTTGCTGCTGGTGGTGGCGGTGAGCATGCCCATCGAGGCACTCGGGTCGGCGGCGAGCCTTATGTTCCTGCTCACGTTCGCGTTCGTGAACCTCTCGCTCATCGTCATCCGCCGGAAGCACCCCGAACTCAAGGGGGGATTCCGCACGCCGCTTTACCCGGCCATTCCAATTCTCGGCCTTGCGACCAACGTGGGGCTGGCGATTTCGCAGTTCTGGTTCCGTCCCCAGGCGTGGTATCTGGCAATCGGGTGGATGATGCTGGGCTACATCGTCTACCAGAGCTATTTCGCGCGCGTCACCGAGAAGGAAAAGCCCAGGGTGCTGTCGCTTCCCGCCAGCGGAAGCACGACGCGCCACAAGATGCGCATACTCGTTCCCATCGCAAACCCGGACAACATCGAGCCGCTGCTGGACATCGCGCTGCCCGTTGCGCGGGAGTTCGACGGCGCCATTACCGTGGTAAACGTGGTGCAGGTCCCGCGCCAGACGCCGATCGAGGAAGGCCTGCGCTTTGCCCACCACGGGGAGTCGATTATCGAGGCATCGTCAGCCTATGCCGCCCACAGGGGTATGAAGATTCGCACGCGCATATCGCTCGCCCATAGAATCGTTGACGGCATACTTGACACGGTGGAGCGCGAGGAGAGCGACCTTATGATAATCGGCTGGCGGGGGTATCCCCGCAACCCGATAAACGTGTTTGGTGAGACTATAGACTACCTGCTCCGCTACAACCCGTGCGACATCGTAATGCTCAAGCGGCGCAAGTACCCGTTCAGGAAAACGCTGCTCGCTACCGGCGGCGGCCCCAATGCGCAGCTCGCAGCGAAACTGATAACACCGCTGGCAAGAGCGCACGATACGGTCCTTACGCTTGCCACCGCTGTGCCTGCGCACAAGCCTGACGCTTATGTCGAGCACGGGCGCGAGATGCTCACCGAAATCGAAGAGGCCAGCTTCCAGGGGATTCCCACAGACAAGATTGTCCTGAGGGGAAACACCGTTGCCGGCGCGCTGGCAAAGGCGGCCAAGGCGTACGACCTGGTCGTCATCGGCGCGTCCAGGGAACCGCTCATGCGCAAGATGCTCGTCGGCGAGATTCCGGCGAAGGTCGCACGCTATTCGCCCGCAAGCGTGATGCTGGTCAAGCGCTACGAGGGCCCGCTGAAAGGCTGGTTCAAGCGCACGTTCGGCTAGGCGCTGCCGCTCCCGCCGGGTGCGCCCGATGAGCCGGGGGATGTTAGAATAGACACAGGCCCCGGTAGCTCAACGGATAGAGCAACTCTCTCCTAAAGAGTAGGTTGCAGGTTCGATTCCTGCCCGGGGTAGGTGCTTAGCTTATACTGCGGTTTTCCCCGCCGATGATTCCATTTTACGATTGCCCGCGCATTTTTGGGCAGCGTGGAATCAGTGCCGACGGGCGAGGCCGCAGAACCGCTAATCACCCGCGCATGGTTCACCGCGCAGGGGGCGCGCGGGAAGCGGCCCGGTTATCGGACGGGGAATAGGCGACAGGGGTTAGCGATGAGGGATTGGGGGATGGAGCCTGGGAACCCTCATTGGGCAGGCCGGGCGCGATGTCGCCAGTAGGAGCAGTAAAACCCTCATTGGGTGCGCCGGGCGCGCCAGCCCGGCTGTTCCTGGGGGGGAATCACGGGCGGGACCAACCTACGCCGAGGCTCCGGCGGGCAACCGCGCCCGGTAGGATTCGAACCTACGACCTTTGGTTCCGTAGACCAATGCTCTAATCCGCTGAGCTACGGGCGCGTAGAGGATTATGGTAGAGAGCGAAGCGGATTATGTCAATCCAGCGCTTTCAAATTACGTCCGCAGGATCGCCGTAGGTAACGGGCTCGAAGCTGGCAGTGGAGCGGTGGTAGATGAAGAGGACCTTGCTCGTCAGGCCGCCTCGGTTCTTGATTATGTCAAGAACCGAGAAGATGCTCCTTTTCCTCAGCGCATCCTTGCTTTTGCGCATTTCATCTTCGGCCTTCTGGAGCTGCTTCACGATGCGGTCAGCCCTTTCCTCGTTCTGCGTTCCCGCAAGCGTGCTTCGATAGAAGTCAATAAGGTTGTTCAAATGGATGTCCTGGTTGGCGAATATCGCAACCGTATCCGCGAACTGGGTGCTCTGGTGCAGGTGCTTCAGGTCGGAATTTGTGGGGTCAATGCCCGAAGAGAAGCAATTGTGCTCGGTATAGTATTCGCTGGTGGCGTAGATTGTGATGTCAAGCTCGCGGGCCATGGACTTCAGGATAGATGTCAGCATATCGAGATCGAACGTCTCGTCGACTTCCCTTGCCGCTTTCATCTGGGCGAGCAGGAGCTGGAGCGAATCAATAATCATAAACACGTTGGAGCTCCCGTTGGCCTCGGCCGTCTGCCGCTTGAGTTCCGACGTCAGCTTGCGCAGGTGGTCGACGTTGGCGACTTTGGTGCCCTCAATCATCGTCACCTTCTGCATTATCTCCTGGAATTTCTCATAGGCGGCGAAGGTCTGCCGGTGGAACTTGCTGTCGGAGTATAACTGGGAAGGCTCCAGCCGCTTCTGGGAAATCTCGGCCAGGTCAATGTCTCCGAGCATCGCCAGGGCGCGCTTGAAAAGCTCCTCAATGCCAAGCTGTAGTGACACGTAGACACACGGGATGTCGTGGGTCTCAGCGATTTTGGTGAGCAGCCAGATGCTGAAGGTCGTGGTGCCGCTGCCGGGGAATCCCGCGATCATGTAGAGATTGCCCGGATAGAACCCGCCACCCAGCGCCCGGTTGAGGTGTTCGCTGGGTGTCCGGAGGATCAGGCGGTTCTCCGAGAACAACCGCTTGAGGAGCGTCTTGGCGAGCTGGTCTGCCGTGGTCAGGAGGCTGGGCGCCTCTGTATCGCGATAGAAGAGAGTCGCGATGGTCTCGTGCGTGTCCTCCTGGCCTTCGCCCTCCACGGCGCGTACCGCCCTTTCGTACAGCCTGCGGCCCGCCTTATAGACCTGGTCTACCATTCCGCGCTCGCCCAGGTCGGGCTTCCGGCGCGAGAGTTCGTGCAGGCGCTGATAGGACGTTTTCTTGAAGAGGTTGTACGGCAGCCGGATCTTGTAAGTTTCCTTTCCGCTTGCGCTTATGCGCGTGCCGGGAACCGGCGTGAGAAAGTCGTACGTGTACACGTCCATATCTACCTGGCTGAAATCGCCGGCCGATGAGGGCTCGCTTTCGTCTGCATCACGCGCGGTGAGCATCCTCGTCATTTCGGCGAATACGCGGGCGAGGTCGACGCGCGGCGTGATTCCAAAGACGGGGTAGTCTATCTCCACTTCGATCAGCCGGTGGGAGTAGTATATGCTTATGGCCTCGAACGGGATGTCGAAGTCCTTATTCAGGCGTTCGACAACCTCAATGGCCTGGTTGATGGCGTGCACAATCTCCGCGCTGGTCTGGGCTTCAAAGACGATGTAGTAGTTTCCCAGAAGGAATAGCGCGTTGCGCACCCGCTCCTGCTGGATGGCTTTCTTGTCTGTGAGTTCATAGGTGAAGACCGAGCGGTAAAGGTCGCTGGAGTACTGCTTGGTGATAGCCGGCAATTGCGTGACCGGTATTACGATGCCGCGCCCGAAGGCTTCCTCGCCTTCGACGACGAGATGCGCCGGCTTGGATTGGGGTTTGCCTTTCTCGTCCTCTTCCTGGACGAAACGGCCTATCTCGATGTATTTGAAGTAAGAGATGTCCCGCTCGGCTTCGATATCGTCTTCGCTCTTGGGCTCCAGGGCGAAGTTGGCTCGCTCGGCCCATTCCTCAAGCGCTTCATCATACGGGATGCTCTTGGCCATCGCGTAGAATTCCAGGATGTTGCCTCCGCCCTCGTTGAGACGCGAAGCCCGGCAGCCCAGGTCCAGGCAGTAGGTGCTGGTCGTGTCCTTCTCGGTGACAAGCGAATAGTTGGACGAGTCGGGATGGAACGGGCAGTTGGTGCGGTAGGCGTCTTCGGTTTCGTTGATGTGCCCGTCGTCCACGCCGAAGACCCTGAACACCTCGCGCGGGTCGATTCGCTTTAGAAGCGACTGTATAGAGACCTGCGAGTATTTGGTCGGTTTCACCGCTTTACTTTAGTTACCACCGTTGCCGCTTAGTATTCTAGCATATCGCGTCGGGTAGCAGTTTCCTTGTGCAATCTGGAGTTATGGTGAATAATCATATCCTGATGTCCGACCTGCAAGCAGCGATTCGCCGCGAAACAGAGAGCGCGTGCAGGAGATTGGGGCTCCCCAGTCACCCGGTATCTCTGCGGAAAATTGCGCCGCCGCGCGCCTGGGGCTACACGACTGCGCTACCGCAGGAGCTTGCGGGGCTGCTGCTCGCTGAGGAGCAGGCGCGGCTGGAATCCGAGCTGGGAAAGAAGGCCGCTAAGAAAAGGCTGAGAGCCCGGACGGGCGAACTGTCAGTGCAGGTCGCGCAGAACCTCGCGGATGCGGTTTCGCTCGATGCCCTGCCCGGGGTCGCGCAGGCCGAAGCGGAAGGCGGTTACCTGAACTTCTATCTGGACGCGGCCGTGGCGTCCCGTGACATCATCAGCGCGGTGCTCGAAAGGGGCAGGGACTTCGGGCGGGGGGAGCCGCAGAACGAGCGCGTAATGGTCGAGTTCTCGCAGCCCAATACCCACAAGGATTTCCACGTGGGCCATCTGCGCAATGTGGTGCTGGGGAACGCTCTGGCCAATCTCTTCGAGTTCGGCGGCTTTGAAGTGCTGCGAGCGAACTATTACGGCGACCACGGGATACACGTTGCGAAGGCTCTCTGGGGTCACCTGCATCCTGAGCTGCTGGCGGAGGCTGATACGCTTCTTGGAGGAATGGCTTCGGGAAGCGTCTACGCCCGCGTCGAGCGTCTCCTGACCTCAGAAAGCGACAACCCGCGGCTTGTTGAAATACGCGCGGCTGCTGAAAGAGAGACCGGGCAGCTCCTGCAACAGTTGAACGATTCCTCAAGCGACGCCTACGCTCTCTGGCGGCGCACGCGGCAGGAGGACCTGGATACATTCAGGGGCATCTACTCCGAACTTGGCGTGCGTTTTGACCTGGAGTTTTACGAAAGCGAGGTGGAGAAGCTCACTACCGCCATCGTTGATGAGCTGCTGGAAGCCGGGGTCGCGGTCGTTGAAGCTGAAGGCGAGTATGCCGGCACTGTTGCGGTGGATTTCGCCAGGCACGGGGCTCCTGAGCTTGGCATCATGGTTCTCCGGAGGAGTGACGGCACAACGCTCTACCAGACCAAGGAGCTGGCGCTGGCGAAGGTCAAATTCGACGAATATAAGGTTGACCGTTCGCTGTATGTCGTCGGGAGCGAGCAAAACCTGTATTTCCGGCAGGTGTTCGAAATACTCAAACTGTGGGGCTTTGCCGCCGCTGAGAAATGCCAGCACGTATCCTACGAACTGGTGCAGCTTGCCAGCGGGAAGATGAGCAGCCGGGAGGGCACTGTCGTCGCGTACCGCGGCTTTATTGAGGAGGCGAAGGAGCGCGCGCTTTCACTGGCGCGTGAGCGAGGGATCAGCTCGACGCCGGAAAAGGTTGCCAGCCAGGTTGCCCTCGGCGCTGTGAAATACGCTTTTCTGCGCGTTGACACAAACAAGACGATACTCTTCGACTGGGAACAGGCGCTGTCGTTCGACGGGAATGCAGGCCCGTATCTCCAGTATGCATACGCAAGAAGCAACAAGCTTATTTCAGGCTTTAAGCCGGACTTGCCGCGCCTGGCGCAGCTTTCTTACACGCCCCAGCAAGCGGAGGTGGAGCTGTGCCGCACGCTCGCAGATTTCACCGATTGCACTTCCCAGGCGCTGGATATGCTGGCACCGAACCTTATCGCCAACTACCTGTACGACCTGACGCGGGCGTTCACTGACTTTTACCAGTCATGTCCTGTGTTGAAGGCCGAGGATGACGTTCGTTTCTACCGCCAGAGCCTCGTTGCGGGATTCAACACCGCTCTGGCCATAGGCGCAGGACTCCTGGGGATGGAGCTTCCCGAAGAGATGTGAGCTATGGCGAGGATGCACCGGACATTCAGCATCAAACGCCTTTCGCGGGCGCTTCAGGGATTCTCCGTAAGCGCGGGCGACCCTAATCTAATCGTTAACAGCATGCTCTGCGACACGACGCGGTTGCTCTCAAAGTCGCCTGAGGAGATTGAAGCGGCATACAGCAGCAATCCGCTCATACTGCTGGGCCTGATGGAGATCAGCAACTTCGCCTCGCTTTTTGGGGGGCAGACCGACTGGGCGCACTTCTTCCAGTTGTTCCGCCGCAACCCTCCGGTCACGACTTTCGTGCACTTCCTGACCCCTGAGCCGGACCTGGAGGGCTACAGTTATCCGGGGCTGTATGTGTCTCAAGCGGCAGAGCCGGCTCAGGTAATCCCGTTCGTCCAGAACGTCCTGCGTTACGTCCACCACCTGCACCTGTGGGAAGAGCGTGACCTGTTCTCGCTGGTCAGCCTGCTTCGCAAGCGGCTGATAGCTGCTGTTGTCGTAACTGAGGAGCCGGACGACTTCGATTTCAACCTGCTCCGCGCCCTGCACCATTTGAATATCCCGATTTTCAGCCGGGTGCCGCTGGGACCGATGTTCAACTACAACCAAATCTCCGGCCTGGACGACCTCTTTGCGAAGATACACCGCCTGTGCCCGACTTTCAATGCGCGGAAGGTGAAGAGTCCTGGCGACGGCGAGCCGAGCAATGCGCCGACGGAGCGGTTTGAGTTCGGAGGCGGCTACTCCTCGTTCGGCGTGGTGCGGGCTATGGGAGGAATCGACGGGGTGGAGGTTCGGGGGAAGCTCGAAGACGAAGCGGGCCTCATTGTTGACCTCGGCGATGCGGATGTGGACATTACGCTGACAGCGCACATTGAGGACGAGCTCTACAGGATGCTGTCCCGGCACCCCTGGCTGCGCCTGGAGAGTGGAGGATATTTTAAGCTTGTGCTCCTGGGAAGGCTCCGTGAGCCTGAGGAGATCGGGCGGGAGATATACCGCCGGCTCAAAGAGAGATTCGCCCTGACTCTGGTTTCCGTGAAGCTCATCCTCGACAGCCTGCGCCTGCAAAGCCTGAAGGCGTCAGTGGCCGCGTATAAAGAAGAGCGCCGGCAGGCACTGGAGAAGAGAGGAGACTTTGACGCGCCGCTGTTCGCGTGTACTTTTTGCCAGCGCTATTCGAAGAACGGCTTTTGTATGGTCTCGGTGCACCATCCTCCCCAGTGCGGGCTTTCCTACGATGCCCTGCGCGCACAGGCCCTGTTCACGGGCTCGCTTGAGCAGTTTTCCATCAAGCGCGGGGAGCTGACCGACAAGCGCAGTGTTCTCTACAGCGGGGTGTCGAAGTTTGCGCGCATTCTTAGTGAAGGAACGATAACCAAGATAAATCTCCAGTCGCTGCGTGATTCGCCTCCGCCGGTAACCGCCTATGCGCAGAATCTGGCTTATTACAATGACCGGCTGGACGGCATAATTATCCTCAGCAGCGACTACGACGGGTATTCCCCTGACCGCAAAACGTTCTTTGGCTTTCTCGGAGAGGTGGCCGGGCGGCAGATTCCCGGTGTGATGGGCATCTCTGACGACTACCTGAGAAGCCGCGAGTTCCTGACCGCCGAGGGCGGGCTTAAGCGTGTCGTGTGGATGCCGTCCGTGCTGAAGGAGCGCCTGGGCCTGCAGAAGTTCACCTACATCGCGACGGAGCGCGAGTGCACCAACATAATGTCTCTCGGTTCATTTCTCAAAGAAAGGGGATTCAGCATTTGAAACAATTTGAAGAGCTGTTAACGTCTCTGGGCTACGGTTACGAGCATTCCTCAACCGAAGACGGGCTGGGGATATTCAAGGTGATTCACGGGGAACGGAGCTTCATTGCGCTGGTTTTCTCCGACGAGGGCGGCGAGCCGGCGTTTGTGCGCCTGATGTTCGTTGTCGACCAGCTGAATGAGGAAGGCCTGGCGAACCAGTACGAGCTGCTGCTCGAACTGAACCGTGAGTGCTGGATGGGCGGCTTCGCAGTTGACGTGTCGACATCCACGGCTTTGTACGTCTTCAACTTCCCTCTTGCGCAGTTTGACGCCGATGCCCTGGCAGTAGCCGAAGAGACCTTCGACCTTTCCCTGCGCCTGTATACTGATGCCTGCAAGGAGTAGCCGGTGATGGAATGGAAACCTCCTTCAGGCGAACTTAGAGTGTGTGGCATCCAGGCGGGGCTATTCAGCCGTGACGCAATGGCAAACCGGCAGGAGCTGCTTGAACTCTGCCGAACAATCGAGCCGGGAAGCTGTGACCTGATAGTCACTCCCGAGGCATCCAACCTTTATTACCACTACGACCTCATCTCGCAGCTCAAGGGTGGCGAAGAGGAGGAATACCTTGAGCCTTTCCGCAAGCTGGCCGGTGAGCACGGGTGCCATATTCTGGTTGGCAGCCTGATGGTCCGCGACGGGGAGCATCTTCGCAACCGCTCCCATCTGCTGGCGCCCGATGGGACCACTGCCGGCACTTACGACAAGATGCATCTGATTCGGCTTTTCAGCGAGCCGGAGTACTTCACGCCCGGACATGACCCGTTGACTGCCGAGATAAACGGCTGGAAGGTGGGTATCGCACTCTGCTACGACCTGCGCTTCGCAGAACTATTCCTGAACTACGCTCTTGCAGGCTGCCATCTTCAGGTTCTGCCATCGTGCTGGCCCGATGTGAGGGTGGAGCACTGGTACCATCTTCATCTGGCCCGGGCGCAGGAGACGCAGTGCTACTTCATCGGCGTTAACCACGGGGGCACCGATAATAACGGAAGAACTTACCGGATGAGCATCGTTGCAGACCCGGATTCGGTCGTGCTCGCCAAGCTCCCTGAGCCTGCGCCGGGCATAATGAGGGTGACCCTGCAACCTGAAGTCCTGGTCAGGCAGAAGGAAATGTACGACCTTCTGGCAGGACGCGGCCCGTTTCCGATGTGAAGCAGCTGCTCACAGAGCTGATGGCTGCCGTCCGATGAAGACCGCATACGGAAGCAACCGCTGACTCCTCAGCCGGTGAATCCTCTAGCCCACCGCGTCAGTTGCTTCCTCAGCAGGCTCTTCTGACAGCCCTTCCGCGCCATCCTCGCCGTTTTCGTTCTCCCCATTGACTGCTTTCGCCACGATGATGGGAAATGTCTTCTGCTCGTATATCACCCATTTCGTCGGCACACTCACGCGGAACTCCGGTTCCCATTCCTCGTCCCCGGTGTTTGCCCCCTGGTTGCCGGTGGGGTCGACCCCGGGCTTGAGGATGGTGACGACAATCTCGTTGTTAAGCGGTGTTGACAGCGCCTCCTCAATGATCTTGTCGAGATCACGCAGTTCGGGCGGCAGATTCACAAAGTTGCCGCTTCCCATCAGAATGCGTCCCCGACCACCGAACTCGTTGTAGATGGAGAGCAGGCCGCCGCCTCCGTGAACTGTGAGCGCTGTTGGCCCTTCCGGGAAGTCCTCGGGAAGAGTGAAGTGGATCATCTGCTCCAGCGCTTCCTCGCGGAACGGCTGGAGATGGACGTTTACGCGCAACGCATCGCCGGCGTGCACAGTCTTTGGCTGAACGCCCGGGCCGGGAGGCTCAATCTCCGCAGGTGGCTCTGGCCCCATCGGAACCGGGCCTTCCTGGGTCCGGGAGCTTGCCTGCTCCTGGCTGCCATCGCCGTTTTCGCTTTCCTGCCCGTCCGCCTCCGTCTCTGTAGCTGCATCGGCGGCCTGGTCCTCAGATTCCGGAACTTTATCGCCGGCTTTTTTTGTTTTTAACTTGGGTTTCTCGCCTTCAAGCAGCAATTCCGCGTCGTCGATTGCGGCGTTAATCCGGTTCCGCGTGAAATCGAGCTGAACACTGACCTGTGTGAGCTTCACTTCGCGGTATATGTTGTTGGCCAGAAGCGAGGTCAGCGGAAGCAGCTCCTCCCACGAGCCGCTCGTGGGATACGACTCCGAGTAATAGTAATTCACCCGGTGCAGCGGCTCCTTGAGCCCCGCGCCTTCAAGGGAGAATTCAAGGCGCAGCGTTCCGCCTTTTCCGGTGTCCGTAGTCCGGGAGAAAGCCTCCTCCAGGGCTATCATTATCAGGTAGTCAAACCAGTCCGGATCGCGGGTTACTTGGACGCTAAACTCCTCGGTGCGGTGCAGGTCGATGTCGTTGACTTTTACTTTCACAGGCAGAGTGTCCGCGGTTACATTGAGCAGTCCGCCCACGGCACTGGCCCGGTCCTGCTTGGCTGCACCCACAGGATAAAGGCTGTGGCCCATCTTGAACGCTCGATACACGCTTTTGTAGGTATATGCGATGTACGCCTTTTGCAGCACCAGGTCGATGTCGCCGTTCATCATAAGTGGATGGCCGAACATCAGAACCTGACCGGCCTCGTCGACGTAGGTTGCCGTTCCGATGGCGGACAGGTCGATGTCGCCCGACATCAGCGAAATAGCCACCGCGTCACCCGCTTTCAGCGGCCCTTCAGTAACCGGATCGTAAAGCAGTGCTCCACCGGTGCCTGCGCCCCCCACGCCAGCGTCCGCGGTTACGTGCACAAACGGGTATTGCTGAACCTTCTCCTCCAGCAGTGCCAGGCTCTCCGGGCTGAAGCCGCTTGCCACAAGGGGAGCGACCAGCGGAACGGCCCCTATTTCCCCGTCCGGATGCTCTTTGTTGAAGCGCACAGCCTCGTCCCAGGACTCCATGAACCGCAGCTTTCGGTCTACGCTGGCCTCGGGAATGACTGTGTTGCCCGTGTAATCGGGGCGATGCCGCCTGGGGAGCGCGCTGAGCATGTTCTCGATGGGCGTGATGCCACCGATGTGAGTGTCGCTGTATGGAATGGCCATTGACACAGCGCCGAGCAGCTTGCCCCGGATATAAACCGGGCTACCGGAGTAGCCTTCGGCGATGCCGTTCGATGCCTGGATGACCGGACCGGAGAATTTAGCCAGAATAAGCTGGCGACCGTCGAATCCGCCGTCGGGAATGATGTCAATGACCTCAACGTTGAAATCCTCGATCTTTGTTCCCCTGACGACAGTCTTACCGATGCCTTTCATTCCCACCTTAACTTCCGCGAGCGGAAAGAACTCCACGGCTGAAGCCGCCTGAGTGATTGCAAGAAGTGCCAGGAAAGCCGTCAGTAGGATACGGGGTACTCTCATCCATTTCCCTCCAGTTTGGTGGCCTATCTTAGCTTATTGGCTATATGCCGTCAATGTGGAACGGCCTCGCGCGGGGGCGCTTACATAGGGGTAAAACCGTGACTCAGCACACATTAACCGCGGGAGTTGGGGGAATCGTACGAAAAAGAGGGCCCTTGCGGGCCCTCCTTTCGTGCAGTATTGAGTTACTGAGATGTTAGCCTAGTCGCGTCCGCCCTTGGTGTCTTCACCAGGTACGAGAACCAGGATAATGCCGTCACGAACACCGTTGGGTGCGCCGTAGCCCACCTGGTCAACAGTCATTTCCACGCCGGCATCACCATACGGGCTGCCGAGGTATTCGCCGTCGATCTGCTGGTTGATCGAGCGGGTCCATGCGGGTACTTCAAATTCTGACTGACTGCCGCCAGTGCCCGTATTGGGGCGGAAGATGATCATCGGCTCGGGGCCGAGAACGTCTCTGCCCTTGGTTCGAATGGAGCCGTAGCCACCGAGCATGTAGATCTCGGTAACCGTCGGCAGAATCGGACGGGTGTCATCCACGCTGCTTGCACTGGCTGCCACAATCACGCCAGCGCTCTTGTAGAAGAATTCGCCGGGCAGGAACGGGTTAGGCTTGTTGCTTCGCCAGAGGTCCCAGAATCGATAAACGATGTTGGCGTATGTGGGGCGCGTGTACTGCGTGCCCGCAGCCTGATCGATTACGACGTATTCTGTGAACCTGAAGTCAGCGAGAACGTTTCCTGAAAGGGTGCAGTAAGGCCCAAACCGCGTCCCCTGCTCTCTCGAGATGTTGGTCTGGTTACGCATCGGGTCGTCTACATCTTCCTGGAAACGATGGATGGCGACGCCGTTGGTCGCAAACGGATTCTTGGGGTATGCTTCTACGTAACCTTTGCGCAGAAGCGGGTCGCTGAGGACTGTGCGGTCCTCGCAGTCCCTTACGTTGATAAATGAGTTTGCGCCAGACTGAACGTCGGAGTACTTGCCCTGTCCACCTATAAGGTAGGTTGGATAAGTACCGCCGGAGTCAACGGCAAAGCGCTCGACAGAGAGCTGAATGTTATGAAGATTGCTCTTTACTTCAGCTTCCTTGGCCTTGTCCTTGACCTTGATGTAGTTCGGCAGCGCAATTGCCGCCAAAATGCCAATAATCACAATAACTACAAGTAACTCAATGAGGGTAAAACCTTTACGGTTCATTAACCGTCTCACCTCCTAGATGATAATGCACGGATTCTAATAAATTCGCCGGGTCCCAGCCCAGTAAGTAATAATAACATACCACCATACCTCTGTCAACGACAAATAGCTGGTAAATCCGGCGTTCTTGCCTTGATAGGCCAGTCCTCTGGCCTGTTCCTCCCCCCTTTTGTTTGCATATTCAGCCCGCTCTATTTGATGACGTTTACCAGATTGAATATCGGTAAGTAGAGCGAGATGACGATAGTACCCACAAGTCCTCCGATGACAATGATCATCATCGGCTCGATGACGCTGGCCAAACCGCGTATCGTAGCGTCGATCTCGGCATCGAAATAGTCGGAGATCTTGAACAGAATCTCTTCGAGGTTACCTGCTTCTTCGCCCACTGATATCAGGTTGGTGACAAGGGGCGGGAATACTCCGGTTCGCTTCATCGGCGCGTGGATGGACTCTCCCTCGCGAATGCGCTCGCGCACGTATAGAATCGCGCGCTGGACCACGTTATTGCTGGCAGTGTTCTTGGAAACCTCCAGGGCTTCAAGGATGGGCACTCCCGACTGCGTCAGCGTGCCGAAAGTCCTCGTGAAACGGGTGATGGCTACCTTTCGCGCCAGTGGGCCGAAGATAGGAATGCGCAGGACGATGGGGTCCAGTGCGATATGCCCCCACTTCGAGTTGCGGAACTTAATGAACAAGATGACGAAAATCGGGATCGTCAGCAGCCAATACCAGCTCTCGACAAGCCAGTCGCTCAGCTTGATCATCGTTCTGGTAAGCTGCGGGAGCTGCGCTTCGCCGCCGGAGAATTCTTCGTAGAACGCGCCGAACTGGGGCACGATGTACATAAGCATAAAGAGCGATATGGCCGTTGCGAAAATCAGGATTGTGATGGGGTAAACCATCGCGCTCTTGACTTTGCCTTTCAGCTCGAGTTCGTTTTCGTAGAACTGTGCAACACGCTCCAGGATGTTGTCGAGCGCACCGCCGATCTCGCCCGCCTGTACCATGGCGCAGAAGAACACTGAGAATGCCCGGGGGTGCTTCTTCATAGCGGCATGGAGCGTCTCGCCCCCCTGGATATCCATCTTCACCTTATGCAGGACGTTGCGGAACGACGAGTTTTGCGTTTGTTCCTCGATGGTGTCGATGGCTTCCGCAAGGGTTAGGCCGGCGTTGAGCAATAGCGCGAACTGGCGAGCGAATATCGTCAGTTCCTTCAGGCCGATCTTGAACATACGCTCGATCAGGATGAGGGGATTAAAGGGCCTGCGCCTTTCCACGATGCGCACGACATAGAATCCCTCGTTCCGGAGAGCCTCCATGACAGCCTTGGGGTTGTCAGCCTCGACCGTGCTCTGAATGACTTTCCCCGCGGAGTCTTTTGCCGTATATACGAATGTTCTCATAGTCTTCCCGCCAGCTCAACCGAGCCGATAGTGTGTCCTATCAAATTATACCTCAAAAAGCCCTCCGGCAAGCGTTTTGCGCTGATACCAGGAGCTTAAACGCCAAGGCTGGAGCCATCAAGAGAAGGCGTTTCGCGCTCGACCAGCTCTCTGGAGCTTTTGACTCCCGCCGCGGCCGCAGCGCTTATCAGACGCTGCAAGTTGCCCACATTGCCGGCGTGAGCCATGGCGACTTCCAGCGAGATCAAGCGGTCCACATACCGGTCGCGCAGATTCTGGTCCATCGTCATCATTCCCATCTTGGAGTGTGTCATCATCACCGAGTGAATCTGGAACTCCTTTTTCTCGCGTATAAGGTTGCGGATAGCCGGGATATTGAGCATCACCTCAAAGGCTGCAACGCGCCCTCCGCCTTCGGCCAGCGGGAGCAACTGCTGGGACATAATGCACTGCAGCGTATTCGCGAGCTGGGCGCGGATCTGCGATTGCTGCTCTGAGGCGAAGACGTCAACGATACGGTCGATGGTGAGCGGCGCGTTATTCGTGTGCAGAGTGGCGAACACCAGGTGGCCTGTTTCGGCAGCCGTAATGGTTGTTGCGATTGTTTCCAGGTCGCGCATCTCGCCCACGAGAATCACGTCCGGGTCCTGGCGCAGCACGCGCTTCATAGCGCCGGAGAACGACAGGGTATCCCGCCCAACCTCGCGCTGGTTCACGTTGCATCGCTTGTGCTGGTGCACATACTCGATCGGGTCTTCCATCGTAACGATGTGCAGGTCCTTGGTTTCGTTGATCACGTTGAGCATCGATGCGAGAGAAGTAGACTTCCCTGAGCCGGTAGGGCCGGTAACTAGAACCAGCCCTCGCGGCAACTGGATGACTTCCTTCATAATCGCGGGCAGCAGAAGATCCTCCATTGACGGGATCTTCTCCGGAATCGCTCGCATCGAGCAAAACGAGCTTTCACGCTGGAATCCCAGGTTGCAGCGGAAACGCCCTATGCCCTTCTGGCTATAGCCGAAGTCAAGCTCGCGCTCAAGCTCGTATTTCTTGCGCTGGTCCTCCCGGATCATCGAGAAAGCCAGCTCCCGGACATCGTCCGGCGAAAGCGGCTTGTAGTCAAGGCGTACTAGCTTGCCGTGAATGCGCAGGGTCGGCGGCACGCCTGCGGTCAGATGCAGGTCGGATGCGCCATGTTCCACCAAGTGAACGAGCAGGTCGAGAATCGTATAATCCATTGCTTATTCCACCCCCATCTGGTTGTAGGGTTTCAAACCTCGAATCCCTCCACCTCCGCAAGTTTGGGTGCGGTTTCGGTGAGAGGGCCACGAACGGCGCCAGGTGCACCTGCAGCCATACTCTCAGCGTCAGTCTCGGTCTCGTAGTCTGGGCGGGCGACACGCAAAAGCTCCTCGAGTGACGTTGCCCCGGCGAGGACCTTTTTCACGCCACTTCCCCATAGCGTGACCATTCCTTCTTTCCGTGCCTGCTGTTTGATAAGGTGGATGGACGTTGTCGTCGTGATCAGTTCCTTGATCGCGTTGGACATCCGGAATATCTCAAAGATGCCGGTGCGACCCGTGTAGCCGACATGTTTGCAGAATTTGCATCCTTTCGCACGGTACAATAGCGGCGGTTTGCCTTCGTACTGGCTTTCGTCATACGCGCCGCGTATAAATTCCAGCTCTTCTTCGCTGGCTTCGTAAGCCTCCTTGCAGTGCTGGCACAGGCGGCGAACCAGACGCTGAGCCATAATCCCGATTACGGACGCGTTTATGAGGTATGCCGGCACTCCCATGTTCTCCATTCGCGGGATTGCGCCCGGCGCGTCATTGGTGTGCAGAGTGGACAGCACCAGGTGGCCCGTGAGTGCCGCATTGACCGCCAGGTCGGCGGTTTCACCGTCACGGATCTCGCCTACCATAATTATGTCGGGATCCTGTCGGACTACCGTGCGCATCCCTGAAGCGAAAGTCAGGCCGACCTTCGGATTAACGTGGACCTGGTTGATCGAGTCCAGCTGGTACTCCACCGGGTCTTCGATAGTTACCACGTTTACCTGCTCCGTAGCAAGTTTCGCCAGCGAGGTAATCAGCGTCGTGGATTTCCCGGAGCCGGTGGGGCCGGTGATAAGGATGATGCCGTGCGGCTGCTCAATTAGTGAATTCCAGACGGCGAGCTCGTCCTCGTCGTAGCCGAGATCCGTTAGCTTGTAGTCCTGCGATGACTTGTTGAGCAGGCGCATCACGATTTTTTCGCCGAACAGGGTAGGGAGTGTCGAGAATCGGATATCGTACTCGGAATCTGCCAGGCTCAGCTCGATGCGGCCGTCCTGCGGCTTGCGCCTTTCGGAGGTGTCCAGGCGGGCCATAATTTTCAGGCGGGCGGTGACTGCGGGAATGGCGTTCTTGGGCACGGTCAGGATGCGGTGGAGCATTCCGTCCACCCGGTACCGCACAGCCATATGGTCGCTTTTTGGCTCAAGGTGTACGTCAGAAGCCCGGTAGTCGGCCGCGCCGCTGAGAATCGTGTCAACCAGCTTAACGATCGGGGCGTCTTCGATTTCCTTCAGCGTGGCCTTGTCCACAAGAGTCTCGTCAATGACGTAGCCCTTCTTGAGCCGGTCAGCCTGGAACTCCTCGATGGACTTCTGCGCTTCGTGGGACACGCCGAAGAACTGGTCGAACGCGTAGTTGATGGCGCTGGGTGATGTGATGTGCGGCAGGATATCCATGCCGGTGGACAGCCTGAGGTCGTCGATTGCCAGAAGGTTCAGCGGGTCCACCATTGCCACAACGAGCTGGTTTCCTTCCTTGCGCACCGGGAAAACCTGGTGGCGCTTGATCATATCGGGCGGCACCAGGCGTGCCATGTCGGGGTCTATCTTTTCTTCATAGAGGTCGATCTTGGGCATTCCCAGTTGGCGTGCGAGTATGTCCTGGATTTCGTCCTCCAGGGCAAGCTGCATATCAACGATTACTTCCCCAATGCGGCGACCGGTTTCCTTCTGTTTTTCCAGTACATCCTGGAGCTTATCTTCGGAAATAATCCCCGCTTCTATAAGAAGCTCACCAAGTTTCTTGTTCATCTGAAAGACCCACCTCGGGTAGTAGTAATGTCTGACTTCCCTCCTGTTACAGACCGAACATAATCTTATAACACGCCCCCAGTGCTAAGTCAATTTCCCCAGCCCCTTATCTGGTATCTGACGCCCGCGGCGATTCTACACGTAAGGTTATGCCGTCCCTGTTTTCGGCTCGCACTCAGCCTGTCAATGCGGATTGCCCCCTTTAGCAGGTGGTGTAGGACGTCTCCCGCTGCCACGAGGCGGCTTGCGTCGCGCGCCAGGCGCAGATTAACCGCCACGAAACCCCTGACCACGGCCTTTTTGGCTTCGGCGCGCCCGATGTGATAGGCGCGGGATACCACGCTATCAAGCCTGGGCGAGCCTACCGTCAGGCGAGCCTCTTCCGCGCATTCATCGGGATTGAAGCTCTGTGCCTGTTCGCACGCCAGGCCCGCTTTTTCCAGCGCCGAAGCAATATAGGGTTCCGCCCGCTGGTCCACCAGCACAACAACGTCTTCTCCCCAGTGCAGGATGTCACCCAGATACGACAGCGACAGCCCGCTGCGCGTGAGCGACTGTGCAACGGCGTTTGCTTCCTGCGCGGTGAAGCCCCTGTCGTCCCCGGCTTCGAGCTTCAGTATCCTGAGCCATTTCAGGGGGAAGCGCCGTGACGCTTCCTCCCATTCGCCCAGAGACAGCCGGATCGCTTCCTCGTCCCAGTGAGCCTGGCCTTCCCCCGGAGGCATAATCTCCAGCATCACTTTTCGCGGGAAAGGCGACCCGCCGCAGATGCCGCGGATCATCTTCCGGCGCGCGAGTTCATCCCAGCGCGCGGTCAGTTCGTCCGGATCGCTGAAGCTCGTGAATGTGCCCGATGGCGGAATCTCTTCCGGGTGTGTCAGGTATCGCTGCAATCCCATGGTTTGGTTGCGGCTGCCGCGCCCTCCTCTGATACAATCATTCTACTATGCCGTTTCCTTTCAGCGATTTGAGGGAGTTTATTAGCGCTCTGGAAGCCGCAGGCGAGATTACCCGCGTCTCCGAGCCGGTCTCGCCGCACCTGGAGATAACAGAACTCACCGACCGGATGAGCAAGGCTCCAGCCACCCAAACTTCGCCGGGCACGCCCGGTTTCCTCGCCACCGGCGGCAGCGCGCTGATGTTTGAGCACGCGCAGGGCCATGAAGCGCCCGTTGCCATCAACCTCTTCGGATCGCTGACGCGCATTTCGCTAGCACTGGGAGTGGCGCATCCAAATGCGGTGGCAGAGCGCATCAGCGAGATGCTGGAGCTGAAGCCGCCGCAGGGATTGCGCGAGAAGGTCGCGCTGCTGCCCAGGCTCCTGGAGGCCGCCAATTTCCCGCCGCGCACCGTCAAGTCTGCGCCCTGCCAGGAAGTCGTGTTGCAGGGCGATGAAGTTGACCTCTCGCAGTTTCCCATTCTTACCTGCTGGCCCGGCGATGGCGGGCCGTACATCACGTTCCCGCTGGTAATCACTCGCGAGCCGGGCACGGAGCGCGCCAATATGGGCGTCTACCGGATGCAGGTGTTTTCGCGCAATGAAACGGGAATGCACTGGCACGTCCACAAGGACGGCGCACGCCATTTCGAGGTGGCGAAGATGCGTGGCGAGCGTTTAGCCGTCTCGGTCGCCATCGGCGCAGACCCGGCGACCTGCTACGCCGCCAGCGCCCCGCTTCCGGGCGGCATTGACGAACTGCTCTTTGCGGGATTCCTGCGCGGGAAGCCGGTTGACCTTGTGAAGTGCAAGACCAACGACCTGCTGGTGCCTGCGGCTGCCGAGATTGTGCTGGAAGGCTACGTTGATCCCGCCGAGCCGCTGCGCCCTGAAGGGCCGTTCGGCGACCATACCGGCTATTACTCGCCGGTGGACGGATATCCGGTCTTCCACGTGGAATGCATCACTCACCGACGCGATCCTATCTATCACGCGACTATTGTCGGCAAGCCGCCGCAGGAGGACTACTATCTGGGCTACGCGACAACGCGCATCTTCCTGCCGCTGATGAAGCTGATGCTGCCGGAGCTGGTGGATATTTGCTGCCCGCCGGAAGGCGTATTCCACAACTGCGTTATCGTGAGCATCGCCAAGCGCTATCCGGGCCAGGCTCGGCGCGTGATGGCGGGCCTGTGGGGGATGGGGCAGATGAGCTTCGCCCGGAGCATTATTGTGGTGGACGAAGACGTCTCCGTGGAGGACCTCTCCGAAGTCGCGTTCCAGGCGTTTTCCAACACCGACCCGCGCCGCGACCTGATGTTCTTCGAGGGCCCGACCGACGTGCTCGACCATGCCGCGCCGCAGCCGTTTTTTGGCTCCAAAGTCGGCATTGACGCCACGCGCAAGATTGCCGGCGAAAGCACGCGCGAATGGCCGGATGAAATTAAGATGACCGACGAAGTGAAGCGCAAGATGGATGATCTGTGGGAGCGGCTTGTCTTATCATTGTAGGTGTGGAATTCTTTACCCCGCCATGTGGCTATTGGCTTGCGTACATCCGGCTATTCATATGCGCCACGTGTTCTTCAGGTATAATCGTTCAGGTATGAGACTCAGAACATTAGTTCACGATGCGGAGAAGTGCGGGTAATACATAGAGGTTCGAGCTATACTTAGATGGTCTATTCAGGATAATGCGACAGAGGACCTAATCAGAAACTTATTCGCCTGTACGTTGAGGATAAACGCGAGCCTATTACTTCTGGTGTGATATGAAAGGATACAGACCTTGGAAGAAATGGTCAGGGATACTAGCAACTGCTACGGGACGTGATTTCGAGCGAAAAGCTCTACCATTTCTACATTTGCTTTGGCCCGCGCTGCAGCAAGTGCCACCGAGAAGGCAGTGGGACGCGAAAGGGATCGACCTAGTTGTCTGGGCGGATAAAGGACCTTTCCCATGCGTAGTACAATGCAAGGGCTTTGAGGTAAGGGAGACGGAGATGGGGTATGATCAGCTACGACAAACTACCAAATCTATTGATGCGTTTCGCAAAGCGGATATTACTTGTGAAACCTATGTTCTTGTTCACAATCGTGATAGTAGAAATAGGAAGTTCAATGAAATCATAAAGAACAAACTCCGCCAGCTTGTTAGCGAAGGTAGAGCAAGCAAGGCCTTTTTATGGGATAGGCAGACACTTCTCAGGAAGACATTCGAAAGAATGAAGGTTCTGGTGGATGGATCCCTTCGAGAACGTTGTGAGAAACTACTTAGCTATTCCACGAATCTTTTCGACTTTGGAGGATGTTATGTGAGCGAAGTACCAACTCGAGTAGGAGCACTTGAATTCAAGCGCGGAGAACCTTGCAGGCTAATAGCGGGAACGACGACTGAGGAGCGCGAGATATCGCAGGTTCTTGTTTCAGACAAAGATACAAGGTGGACGCTTTTAGTGGGCGCCGCTGGCACGGGGAAGACTACAAGTGTGCTTGCAATGGCGCTTAACTCGAACCGAAACGTTATATATGTTCCGTGTGCCAGTCTTCCTAGTGGGTTCCCAGTTACAAGTACTAATACCTTACTTGAGGAGGCTTCGAAATATCTTGGCATAGCGGATATGTTTGAAGATAACGATAGGGACGTGGTTACCGAAATCTGCGGTCCTGTACTAGGGAACTTGCTGAAGCAGCCAGGATCATCCTACGTTTTGATTCTGGATGGACTTGATGAAAATTCCTATTTCAGTCGATTGGAAGGACTCCAGAAACTGAGCAACCAGCTAGCCGACCTGGAATGTCCCATTATACTAACTACTAGGATAGAACACTTACACGCTATGTTCGGGGACTTCAGTTTGGCATTTGACGAGTTTTCAAATAAGCGAGGACCCCTTCGAAAAGGTAAGCTACTTGAACTGGCAAGTTGGGGGAAGAAGCAGATCTTAGCTTTGCTCGACCACGCAGTGAAGAAGGCTTCAGGGGATGCAAAGGATAGGCTCTCGCTTTTTAAGCGAATGGTTATTAACAGCCAATACGAAACGATTTATGGTGAACTACCTTCAAATCCATTATTCATGCATTTTATATTAGAGGATATTGCACGCGAAGGTATCACTCCATCAAATCGCGCAAGCCTGTTGTTTAGGTGGGCTAAAAGGAAGATTCGCAGAGATAGGTCTGTAACGACTCGCCCAACCTTGGGAAGAGATATGGATGTTGAGGACTTTGCGGACAGGATGCTCTACTTAACGGAGAATGTTGCGGGGAAGATGGTCATAGAATCAGAAGGAGGATATGCACTCGTCGAGACTATAAACGCTGAATTCATCAAAGCGGAAGCTGAACGATTCTTCGGAGATAGTATACGAAATATTTTGCCCATATTACTAAATTCAACGCTTATGCCTGCAGAACAGCGTCAGGGGGTAATACTTAGGGTAAGATTCTCATTTAGAATCTTTCAGGAGTATATGTTAGCGTCTTATATTGTCCGTGAGAAGACTTCGTTCGAGCAATATCCGATCGCAGTGAAGGAAATGATTCATGATATCGCGGATGATTTGATGGCCCGTCCTGATAGCACGTTGGCAAACCATCTAAAGGGCTATACAGGTGTAGGAAATCCATATAGTTAAATACAAAATCATAATCTACTGGAGCGAGGAGGATCAGGCGTTTATCGCCGAGGTGCCGGAACTCGCCGGATGCGCGGCGGACGGCGCAACCTATCAGGAAGCCCTGGCGAATGTGGAGGTCGTGATTCAAGAGTGGATTGAGACAGCTAAGGAACTGGGGCGTCCCATCCCGGAACCTAGGGGCCGTCCAGTTTCTGCGTAGCTTTCCGTTTATGTGCTAACGCCCACCAGTGGTATAGTTTTCTCAGATGGAGCCGATGCGGTACACGCTGGTTATCGTGCGCGACGAGGAAAATCCACCGGGTATAGCGTCTGGGCGAAGGAGTTTCCGGGCTGCTACACGCACGGAAAAACGCTTGAAGAATGCATCGCTCGTGCCTGGGAATTAAGGAGCGTCCTGAGAGTATCCGCTCCGCCGGTTTTGCCGACTGCCGAAACTGAGGTTCAACTATGAAATTCGTTATTGTGATGCTCGTTCTGCCGGTGGTGGCAGTGCTTATGACGATGGCCGGACACGGCGGCGGCAACTTCTACGTCCTTACCCTGGTACTTGCCGGCATTCCGATCCATCAGGCGGCGATGACAGCGCAGTTTGTCCTCTTCGCCACCGCATCTGCCGCGATGATTGTTTTCGGACGGCATAAGGTTGTGTCCTGGCAGCTTGTGTTCTTCATCGGCGGACTGACCGCCAGCGGCGCGTTTATTGGTGGCTTCTGCGCCTACGGGTTCAGCGGAGTCGCCCTCGAATTAGTGTTCTCTGCTATGTTGATAATCGCCGCGGTGCTTATGCTTCTGCCAATCCGGGAACAGCCGGTTGTCAGCAGCAGAAGATTCGGCTATTGGCGATTGCACACATCCACAGCCACCTACATGATTAACCTGTGGTCGGTGCTGCCGCTGACTCTTGGGGCTGGCTTCTTCGCGGGAATGGTTGGCGTTTCCGGTGGATCGTTGCTCGTGCCATTGATGGTGCTCGCTTGCCGCGTGCCTATGCGGGTTGCCGTGGGAACCGCGTCGGCAATGATCGCGGCGACGGCACTTATGGGTTTTCTCGGTCACGTCATTCACACCGGTTTTAATCCCTCATGGGCACTTCCCCTGGCAGCAGTCACCGTTGCCGGAGGCCTTGTCGGTGGCAGTATGGCCATGAAAACAAAGCCCAAGTATCTCAAGGTGCTTTTTGCTCTAATAGCCTTGGTCGCGGCGATCCTAATGATCGCGAGGATACTCGTCTAAATGGAGCAGTACTGGCACGCGTGCGAACTGCTGATCAACCTAATACACGCTGGTTATCGTGCGCGACGAGGAAAATCCCACCGAATATAACGTCTTGGTGAAGGAGCTTCCGGGCTGCTACACGCACGGGACGACCATCAAGGAGTGCGTTTCGCGCGTAACAAAAGCTGTTTCCGGGTTTCTCGAAGAGCCACCGTTAGCCAAGTAAAGCTGATTCCGCTTGGATTAGTCCTCTATTGCCTTACGTCGGCTCGCTGCCGGTGGCGGATGCGCCGGGGCCGCCGGCGCGCTTGCGCCCGTGTGCTCCTCTTCCGCCGACAATGGTATCGAGGTCGCGCCCTACCAGCAGCCGTCCGAGCTTTTTATGCCCGACCTTGAGGTAGTGCCGCTTCCAGATCTCCACCACCTGCTCCTTCGTGGTCGCAGCGTCAAGCTCCGCCTTGACCTGTGTCAGATACTCCAGTTCCTCCCGTGGATCGTCAAATGCCCTGGGCATATTCCTTCTCCCTCGTTAGATGTTCCGCCACAATTCTACACCATCGCGCGTGTGCGCGCTAGCATCGCGCATAATGCTTAACGGGTGCGCGTGGGCATGCGCGGGCGGAGCACAAGCCCCCTGCGATGTGTTATTATTCTCTTATGGAGGAGATAAGGTTCAAAACCAGATTACGTGAGGAGATGGTTGATCTCACGGTGCAGGTGCAGGAAGCGGTGCGCAAGTCCGGAGTCGAGGATGGCCTTGTGCATCTCATTTCCCCCCACACCACCGGAGCGCTGACCATCAACGAGAAGGTGGACCCGCACTTGAAAGACGACATCCTGACCTGGTTTCACGAGATGGTGCCCGAAGGCACCAAGTACGGGCACACCGGTGGCAACGCGTGGGCGCATATCAAGGCGTCCATTGTCGGAGCCGACCTCACGGTGGCTGTCACCAAAGGCAAACTCGTTTTAGGCAAGTGGCAGGGGATAATGTTCTGTGAGTTTGACGGCCCCCGCTCCCGTATGGTCATCTGTCGGTTCGTGCGCGCAGCGTAGGCGCAGGGCGCTGATTAGAACTGACGGAGACGTCAGTCTTCGCTCTGGCGCCCGCCCAGCCGGGCGATCAAGCTCAGAAAGGCTTCAGCCACGTTCTCGAGGAATGAGGTTTCGTGTCCCCTCTCTGGTTCCTCGCGGCCCGCGAAGCTCGTGATCCCCAGCGCGCTGGCGTACTGGGGAGCGCGGAACTCGTCGAACAGGTGCGAGTAGCCGCGAGGAAGACCGATGCGTACAGGCTTTCCCAGGTGGTGCTGGAAGAAGCCCGTGACCTCACGCAGGTAGCAGCCCCCTCCCGTGAGCACGACCCCGCCGGGGATAGACGCCAGCAGGCCGCTGTCTTCAAGGTTACGCTTGATGAGCTGTGCCCACTCGTGGAGCCTGGGCAGCGCGATTTCGATGACCTTTTGCTTTTTTATCTTCGCGTACTCGGTATGGCCGTAGAACTTGATGTCGATAACGTCGTCGGCGTCGGCCTGGCTGACATTAATCCACGCCTTCAGGAAGCCCCGGCGGATTCGCTGCGCCTCGTCAAGCGAAACGCCGAGCCCCTGCATAAAGTCCGTATCGAAGTTGCCGCTGCCCACCGAGATTGTGCTTGTGTACATAGCTGACCCGTCGCGGTAAAGAGCGATGTCGGTGGTGCCATGACCGAGGTCAAGGAGGACGCAGCCCGTATTCTTTTCCTCGGTGGTCAGCACGGCTTCGCCCGAAGCCAGAATAGAGGGGATGAGCGACTTCACGGTAAGGCCGACGCGGTCCAGCGCCTTCCGGTAATTGTTGAGC
>JAGGTK010000083.1 GCA_021163765.1 bacterium | reverse complement strand
CCATCTGCGCCGGAGAGATCGAGGTATCAGCCGAGCCGCCGAAGTGAGCGGTCACACAGGTGTTGGCGTCGGACACCGCCAGCGAGGAACAAGCGCAGCCCGCCCGCTGGGAGCGGGCTGCGCGTCTGAATCCCGATTCGTATCGGGCGTGCGTTCCTAGCGGTTGTCGTTGAAGAAGTCCAACACCGCACAGTTGATGACTCCATCTTTCGTGTACGCCATATACACATAGCCGTTGGCCACATCAAGGTCAAGGTGGGACTCTTCGCCGTAACTGAGCGTGTCCACTTCAATAGGGAGTGTCCAGTAGTATTCCTCGGATTGGGGAATGCGCATTCTTGCAGTGAAGTAGATATGGTAGTACTTCTTGTCCTCAATCCAGAACTCCTTATCGTACGCCACGCACGCTATCCCTAGGTTCTTCTCGTAATCGAAGTCGCACCAGTTGCCGCAATCGCTATCGCTGTTGAGCACCTCTTCCAGTGTCTCAACTCCTTTCCTGCAGTGAAACACGAGATCTTGATTGTCGTCAACCCAGAGTATGGCGAATTCGACGTTGCCGAAGTAATCGAGAGAGAGACACCTTGTCATGGCCGCTGAGAAACCGCTTTGGCCAACAGGATCGCCAGGCGGAATCCAGTTGAAGTTCTCGGTCATGACTTCGTACTTCACAATCGGGTCACTGATATCCCAGATATATACGGTAGCAGTTCTTCTTTGGCCCAGTTCGTCCAAGTATGGCTTCTGGTCGTGTGGCATGTCCACATCTTCGGCGACTTCCACAATAGTGGGGATGCCATCATCATCCTCTGGCCAGATCTCGCAAAGGGATTCACGGTTTGCTAAGTCCTCCCCCCTAAAATGCACAAATTGCCCCACACTATTGGCTACTAACCTGATTGGACTTTCCTCATTGATGAAACCGCTGTAAAGTTCATCCTCCTCTTCACCCCGATACCACTTAGAACCGATGCGTCTAAACAAGTAGATACCTTGCGAGCTGGGTGTTCCTGATTGGATGTTCTTGTAGTTATATGAGACAGCCACATACGGCAACTGGGCCTCCTCGTCCTTTATAGTCGGGTCAAACTCAATGTCGCACTGAGTGCCGAGAGTGCCTGAGATCTCCTCTTCATCTTCATCATGTGCCTCAGTTCCGCTCCATACAAGCTCCGGAATGCACCACAAGCCTTGTTCGGTCATCTCGGTGTACAAAGCCACTTTTAGAGGCCATTCACTCGGTGCAGGAACAGGTGGATCACCTGTGTAGACAATCGCGGGCAGCCGAGAAACCGGGTTGATAGTAACCGCAATGCAGGGAACTCCTAGCGAAACCCACTCGACATCCTCATATATACCAGTCCCGTCCGAAACCGTGCTGCTGTCAATCGTGTAGGGCGGTTGGAGCTGGGGGTCGCCATAGACCCGGATTTCTACTGTCGCACTGTCCTTGTGCAGCAGCCTCTGATCACACGGCGGTCCTTGTTCGTCGTACATATCGTCATAGACGGTAACGCTAGCGGTGTAAAGGCCGGATGAACCATATGGATGTTCAACGGTTTCAACAATGGGGTCGCTGTATTCCTCTACCGTGCCATCACCGAAATCGAAAACGTACTTCGTGGGCTTCTGATTTTCGCCGTCCTTGTCGTACGAGCCCGAAGCGTCAAAGGTCACGCTTTCGCTGACAAAAATGCAGCCCGATGCGGGTTGGATTGTGAGCGCAGCGTGCGGAACGGCGTGGGCGATTTCCAGGGGCGGCTCCAGGTTCATGTAGCTCGTGCCGCCGCTGTCAACCACTTTGACACGGCTGAATAGATGACGGGAGTGATTGCCATCAAGGTCGTCAGCCGTGAATTCATGGGTAGCAGTAGCGATGTACCTGTACTCATCGTCATAGGGCTCCAGCGTTGATGCCACAGTCCAGTTTTCGTCACCATAGAAGCTGAACCAAACCTCATCGATCCCGATGCCGTCCGTGTCCTGCGCGATGACCTCGAAGTTCACCTCAACTGGCACCTCCAAGGGGTCTTCTTCAAGCTCAGGATGCGGGCTTGCCGTGAAGCTCTCGATCGATGGCGGACCAATAACGGTAATCGTAGGAGAGCTGGCCCATAGCGACCAGGCAGTCCAGGGCTCGCCCAGGTACTCCCCCTCGCTACGTACCGAAAGCTCGGCTACGTATTCCCCAGGTGCCGCGAAAGTGCAGTTAGTCTTACCGTCATACTCGCCGTCCGGCGGGTCAGAGCCTTCCTCTTCCTCGTACGTGTAAACCAGCGTCCTTCCATCATGAGTGACGCGGTATACGAAAAACTTATAGGCTGTCACCTCGTCTCCCTCATCAGGATCGTCCGAGGCACTGCCGTCAAGAAGTGTGGGATTCTCCACGGCGACAACCAGAGGATCGACGCTGATGACTGCAACGGGAAGTTGATTCTCCGGAACGTTCTCGAAGGTCACTTCTTCAGATCGCATCTCCTCAGTGCCGACTTCTTCTTCGTCACTAACGAGGAAAACCGGTATGACCGTGAGCCTGTCACCGCTTGATACCATCCTGCCGGTCTCATTTTTGATGTACCTTGGTGAGAACTCCAGCTTATCCTCATCGTCGTCGCATTGCCAGAAATCCCGGTAATCTGTGTCCACGCAGTTGCCCGTATCTGGCTTCATTGAAGTCGACTCACGCCGCCATTCGGCTATCGGATTGTAGGGCTGTTGCCAATCGGATTGCCCCTCGGGCAGGTAGTACACGTTGTAGCCCGCAATCTGCTTGCCGAAGTTCATCGCAATGGGCGTGATGTCGGTGATGCCGATAACGCCGTTGTGGTCGGAGATCCGGTCAATGTGCGGGTCGGTTGGGTCGTCCCACTGGGGCGGCTCCCAGTCAGCGTGCCACTTGTTGCCGTAATACATGGCTATCGGTGTCAGATCAGCGATAGAGACGGTTCCATCGAAATCATAGTCGCCGTACACTCGTTCAAAGAACGTGAGGTTCCAGCGCCATTCGTCCCCCTGCCGCTCAAGAAAGAGGTCTTCATGAATGGTCTCATTGAACTGCCATTCATGATTGGGTCGCGGGTCGTCTGCCTCAACCTTGTGTTCCTCGTCAAGAGTAGACGAAGCCCCCTTGGCCGAATCCGCGCCGTCCTCAATGACCACTCCATGCATCTCAAGTACCAATTCCCTGTACTTCTGCTGCAGATACTGCAGCCGGTCTTCGTAAGACGTCGCCATAAGCTGACGGTCCTCCTGGGTAAACACATCGGACTGGGACGGTTCCGCCTTACTCTGGACACTGCGCCCGTCCGGAACGGTCGCTCCCGTTAGCGACCCGCGGGCGCCGCGCCGGGAACCACAACCACTGGATAAAACAAGCAGCGCAAAGGCCGCTGCCACCGTAATGTAGATTAAGGTTTTCATCAATTTAATCCTCCTGGTTCTAAATTGTGATATCAGCTTAACCGCAAGGCGGAGACTGCCTCCGACCTGCGGTCAGTTCACGTTCTTAAGTAACAAGACATCAACGCTACTGGCACCAATGTCTATGACCCCCTCAGGAAAGGTCTCAACACCCTCGGCAACACCTTCTATGCCGGATAAGCCGCGCTCAATGCCTTCGCGCGAGATGCTCGAGAGTCCGGCAGGATATGACTGCTCCTCAAGTACTTCCAAAGCTCCTGAATTTGATCCTGCTGAGCCTGTAATGAAGAAATCACCATTTGGATTGTACGCGGTTGCACCAAGGCTTCCCCAGCTTCCCGTGGTCCGCCAGCCTCGTACCACATTTCCTGAGGTGTCGTACTTGAAGAGCATTGCGTAGGAACCCACTGCACCGAGATTCCTGAATCCTGTAGCATATAGGTTTTCCTTCCCGTCAAACAGCAGATTGCTACTGCACGGTGTGCTTCTTGCCCAAACGACCTGAAGCTCCGAGTCAAGTTGCAGGAGCAGGCGAGTGCGCTCGCCGGTGTCACTATCATAGATTAGCCCGCTTACATAGAGATGGCCCGCAGGTGTAATGAGCAGGCTGTGCAGGGACTCGCTTTCGCCCGTATCCCAGCACTTCAACGAGATAAGCTCGCCAGCCGGGCTGTATGTCATCAGCATCGCATCGGCCGGTCCGTCTGCCGAATCGGCAACGTACCCGCCTATGTGAACCCCACCTGCTGGCGCTGCTACTGCTGCACGAGCTCCTTCCTTGGGGCCACCGTCCCATCTTTTGGCCCAGACGCAGGCCGCGTCACTGTTAAACTTGGCCACCAGCACATCTGGCAGCCCTCCGTATACTAGCCATACGCCGGCAACATAGATGTTCCACTCCGTGTCAACAGCGAGCGTCCACACTCTATCGTAATCAGGCGTCCCCCAGGTTCTTGCCCACAGCAGATTCCCGTCCAGGTCATACTTCAGGAAGAACAAGTCGTCGGCGCCCTCGCCGATGCCGTAGGCATACCCGACCACGAGCAGGCCACTGTCCAGCAGGGCGCATCCAGCCACGTGATTAGTGTTGGGAGTCCCCCAGGTTTTCGCCCACAGGACCTCGCCTGCAGGCGAGTATTTCAGCACCAATACATCGTCTTTTCCTGCGCCGAAGCTCTCAGTCTCACCCACGACGTAGATATTCCCGTCCTCATCGATCGCCAGGGCTTCCGCGCTGTCAGCACGTTCCCCGCCCCAGGTATGGGCCCACATGTCGCGTTCGGAGACGATGAGGCTGAAGGGGAAGGAGGCTTCGCCATAGGCGTTGGTGACAGTGAGAAAGGCGGAATACTCGCCTGCGTCCGCGAGGGTGACGGTCGGGGATGTCTCAGAGGATGTGTCAGGCGTCGCGCCGCCGCCGAAGTCCCACGCGTAGGTCAGGGGTTCAGCGCCGGTTACGGTGGCGCTGAAGGTGCGCTCCTCGTGCTGGTAGCCCTCGGTAGGGCTGACCTCGTAGATGATAGGCTCATTGCTTGGCCGCAGCACCGCGTTTGACGCCTCGCCCGGCGCGCCTTCGCTATCGTAGGGCACTACCCGATGCCACAGCTCCGCGGGCGATTCAATGATGGTGCTGTATTCCAGCCGCCCTTCTCCGCTTCCCGCATCTCGCGCAATCTCGCTGACTAACTCATACAAGGTGGCTTCTTCAGCCGCGCCTTCAACCGCGTAGTGATGCACCTCCACCGCGAAGCACATCGCAATGGGCGTTATGTCTTCGATCCCGATGCGCCCGTTGCCGCTGCCGTCAATGACGGCAAGCAGGCAGTTAACGTCCTCAGGCTCGTTGGTCTCGCCGAAATGCTCCGCCAGCGGGATTATGTCTTCGACGGCCACAACGCCGTTCTGGTCGTAGTCACCGAGGTTTTGGTAATGCCAGGTGAGCGTGAACGTCCCGTCGCCGTTGTCGAGGATGGTGAGGTCGTCCACCCGGTTGGTTTCGCCGGTGGGCGGCGTGGAGGTGAATTTCCCCTGTAGGGTGGGGTCTTGTGCCCCACCGTCCACCGTTTTTGCGTTATCCCTCGTTGGTGCGGCACGAGACCGCACCCTACAAATTAATGCCTCCCCGAGCGCGTCCTTCAGCTCCACCCACAACGCTGCATCCACGCCCTCCGGGCATTCCATCCCCTCAAGCTCGGCCAGTGCTTCGTCAAGGGAAATTACCGGCTGGATAGCTTGCCCGCCGGATTGCAGCGCCGGCGCTACCCGATGGGAGCCCCCGCACGTCGCCAGCGCGACGCACAGCGCGACGGCCAGCACCGTGAGTGCAATGTGAATCGCCCTTTTCGCGGACATCTTGCCCCCTTGTGACTTGGTCTCACCTGTATTATACCCTCGCCCCGCCCGGGCGCGGCATGCGCCTAGTTTAGCACAGGTGTTCCCGCACCCGGCAAAGGCCACCGTTGGCTCTGCGTGTGCGCGCGCTTCGCCGCTGGAATGACGGTAAGAACACCTGCGGAAGAGTTCCGCATGGCTTCGCGTTAAATGCGCCTGCGAGCCGGCAGGACGTGTTCCACCGTCAAAGGCAGTCCAGCGGTAGCCGCCGCGCTCTGCTGCGGGTCGAGCGTAAACTCCTGCCCCAGGCTTATCTTCCTCGGCGCGCCGCCCGCACGCGGCACTATCAGGAACGCGGGGCAGCTTCCCTTTGCCCTTTCCAGCCGCTCTTTAAGCTCACCTAGCTCCTCTTCGCTGGGCACACGGCTAAACTTCAGGAGCAGCCTGCCCCCTCCACCCGATGGCGTTCGAACTTTTCCCGCCGGCGATTCCTTCCCCGCTCCTGTGCCCTCACCGCGGTAAAGCGCAATCTCGCCCGTGTACAGCTTCAGCGCCTCGGCCAGCGCCTCAAACGCCTCGTCGGCAGCATCATCGATGTTAACCGTT
The DNA here is from genome assembly GCA_021163765.1 of bacterium. GTDB lineage: Bacteria > 4484-113 > 4484-113 > 4484-113 > 4484-113 > JAGGTK01. The sequence continues at coordinate 20,727 of JAGGTK010000083.1, read as the reverse complement.
CCCTGAACGATAACCTCGTTGCTTTCCTGCAACAGATCCGCGCATCGCTCGTACGCCGCCGGCCCGACGACGATATTGACCGAATGTTCCGCGCTGCAAAGGCGCGCCAGCGCGTAAACCTGTTTCCGGCGCGAGACGAGCACGCGGATGTCGTCCAGCACACCGCCCAGGCGCACTCTGGCGTCGGACAGGTAATGCCCCCGCTCCTCCAGCTTCCGGTACAGGTCGGCAATCTGCATCACCCGCTCGTCGGCCAGCACCGCAGCCCTCTCGTACGGGTTATGCGTCAGATAGACGCCGATGCTCTCCTTTTCCATGCGGGCAATCTCCTCCGGCGGGGTTACCTGGCCGGCTCTTGCGGCCGTCGGGGACGCCGATTCGAACATCGCAATCTGGTTGTGGTGAGTCCTCCGGGAAAGGTAATTTTCCAGATTGCGCAGAAGCTCGCCCCGGTCAATGCCGAACTCGTCAAAAGCCCCAGCGCGGATCATAAACTCCAGGGCGGTCTTGTTAACCTTCTGGCCGTCAACGCGCTCAAGGAACTCCTCAACCGACTCGAACGGCCCTCCGCCGTCGCGAGCCCGGACAATCTCGTCCACCGCCGAGCGCCCGATGTGCTTGATCCCGCCCAGACCGAACACAATGCGCTTTTTGGCGTCCGACACGAAATCGAAAGTCGAGAGGTTCACGCTTGGCGGCACGACTTCAATGCCAAGTTTCTGGCACTCCTGCAGCGCGGCAGCCATCTTGGCGGAGTCGTGAATGTAGGTGTTCATCAGCGCCGCAAGGAAATGGTGCGGGTGGTAGTGTTTGAGGTATGCCGTCTGATAGGAAAGGTAGGCGTAGCAGGCCGAATGTGCCTTGTTGAAGCCGTAGCCGGCGAACTTCGCCATCATATCCCATATCTCCAAGGCCTTGCCCTTGTCGACTCCCCGCTCCACCGCTCCCACGATGAAGCGCTCCTTGTCCCGGCCCATCAGCTCGAGAATCTTTTTGCCCATCGCTTTGCGCAGAACGTCGGCTTCGCCAAGCGTGTAACCCGCGAGCCGCTGGGCGATCTGCATTACCTGTTCCTGGTAGAGAAGCACGCCGTTCGTGGGCGCCAGTACGGGCTCGAGCTGGGGCAGCGGCAGTTCCATCAGATCCGGTTCCCTGCGGTTGGCTATGTATATGGAGACCATTCCGGCCTGCAGAGGCCCGGGGCGGTTCAGTGCGTTAAGCGCCGTGAGGTCCTCCAGCGTTGATGGATGCGTCTCGCGCATCACGCGAACGATGTGCGGTGCTTCGAACTGGAAGACGCCAAAGCAGTTCCCGGCGGAGTAAACGTTCTCATAGACTGCCTGGTCGTCAAATGGGATATTATCGATGTCCAGTTCAACGCCATCCACTTCGCGCACGTAACGCACCGACTTATCGATGGTGGTGAGGGTTTTAAGGCCCAGGAAGTCGAACTTGAGCAAGCCCACCTTTGCCAGTGCACCCATCTCATACTGGGTCACCAGCATATCCGAATCCTTGACCGAGCGAAGAGGAACGTATTCCGCCAGCGGCAGGTCGGCCAGAACAATCCCCGCCGCGTGGACCGACACATGGCTGACAAGGCCTTCGAGCTTCTCTGCCTCTCTCACCAGGTCGTCCGCCACGCGGTCTCGCCGGAGCAGGTCGGCAAGCTCCGGATTGGCCTCAATCGCCTTCTTGATTGTGATATTAAGGCCGGCGATCAGTTTGGTGATGCGGTCAACGTACGCGTATTCGTATCCCTTGACGCGGCCCACCGCCTTGACAACCGCCCGCGCTTTCAGCGAGGAGAAGGTGATAATCTGCGCCACATTGCCGTCCCCGTAGCGCTCCTTGACGTAATCTATCATCTCCTCTCGGCGCTCGTAGCAAAAGTCGAGGTCAAAGTCAGGGAACTCCACGCGCTCTTTGTTCAGGAACCGCTCGAAATACAGGCCGTGCGCCAGCGGGTCCAGCTTGGTTATGTACAGGCAGTACGAAACCAAAACCCCCGCGGCCGAGCCCCTGCCTGGGCCCACGGGTATGCCCTGCTCGCGCGCATGGCGCATAAGGTCCCACACGATGATGAACAGAGCCGCGAAGCCCGCTGAGATGATGACCGAAAGTTCCTCTTCCAGGCGCTCGACTACAGCCTGGGGCAATTCCTGCCCGAAGCGCTCGCGTGCTCCTGCGTACGCCAGTTGCCGCAGGAAATCATCCAGCGAAATATCGCCATACTCCTCCGGCAGCACGAACGTGGGGAAGTGCACGCGGCTGTCCGTTATGTCCACGTCGCACTGGCGCGCAATCTTCGTGGTCATGGAAAGGGCCTGCGGATGTTCTGGAAACGCCTGCGCCATCTCCTCGTAGGACTTGATGTAGTAGTGCGGGCCCGAGAAGCGCATCCGGTCCTTGTCGTCCAGCTTGCTGCGCGTCTGAAGACATAGCGCGATGTCGTGAGCCGTGGCGTCTTCGGATTCAACATAGTGGCTGTCGTTGGTAGCCACGACCTGTAACCCGAAATGCTTCGCCTGGTCGAGCAAAAACGCGCGCGAAACAGCCTCTTCCTTCAGGCTGTGGTTTTGCAGTTCCAGGAAGAAGCGTTCAGCTCCGAAGAGGTTGGCGTACCGCTGGATTTCCGCCTTCGCGGATTCCTCGCCGTCGTGAAGCAGCGGGGCGTTCACCACGCCGGACAGGCACCCCGAAAGCGCAATCAGGCCGGACTTGTATTCGTTGAGAATCTCAAGGTCTATTCGCGGGCGGTAATAGTAGCCCACAGTGAAGCCGAGCGTTACCAGCTTCACCAGGTTCCGGTATCCCTCATGATTCATGCACAGAAGCACGAGGTGCCGGTTGTACCTGTCTACATCGCTGTCGCGGTCGGTGCACTGCCTGGGGGCCACGTAGACCTCGCAGCCGATTATGGGATGCAGGTCAGCGGCCTTCATCTGCACGTAAAAATCCACCGCGCCGTAGAGGTTCCCGTGGTCCGTCAGCGCGAAAGCGTTCTGCCCGATACGTTTCAGGCGCTCGATGATCCGGGGAAACGTCGAGATGCCGTCAAGCAGCGAGTACTGCGAGTGGTTGTGCAGATGTACGAAGCTCGTCATCGCCTCTCAGTTCAGCGCTTGCCCCGGCTCAAGTATTCCATCGCGACTCTGACGTGCAGCTCTACGCCGCTCGGAAGCACATCCTCGTCGATATCGAATTTCGGGTGGTGGTGCGGATATACGATCCCTTTGGCCGGATTCTTGGCGCCGACGTAAGCGAATACCGAGGGAACCCGCTCCGCGTAGCGCGAGAAATCCTCGCCGCCCATGGACGGCTCGGCGTCCACCACATTGCGCGCGCCCACAATCTGTTTGGCGATGCCGCGCACGAACTCCGCCTTTGCCCTGTTGTTAACCGTAGCCCCAAGCATCCGGCGGAAGTCTATCTCGACCTTGCAGCCCAGCGCGCGGGCGGTGTTGCGCGAAACCGATTTTATCCGGCGCTCCACCAGGTTGCGCACGTCCCTGTGGAAAGTGCGGACAGTGCCCTTCATCGTGGCTTTGGGCGGGATTATGTTGAAGGCAGTTCCCGCATTGACCGACGCCACAGTGAGCACCGCGGGCAGGAGGGGGTTGACGTCGCGCGAGACCACAGTGTGCAGGTTGCCGACAATCGCCGCAGCCGCAACCACCGGGTCGGCGCTCTTGTGCGGATACGCGGCATGCCCCCCGACTCCAATGACGTCAATCGTGAACTCGTCCACCGCCGCCATGCACGGGCCGTTCAGGGCAGCCATCTTGCCGGCTTCCATCGGCAGCCATACGTGCATTGCGAAAGCGAAATCCACCTTGGGATTATTCAGCACGCCGGCCTTGACCATCGCGCCCCCGCCGTCCGCGCCCTCCTCGCCGGGCTGGAAGCACAGCTTCACCTTGCCGCCGGGAAGCCCGGTTTGCTTCAGCACCTTCGCAGCGCAAAGCAGCATCGCAACGTGCGAGTCGTGCCCGCAGGCGTGCATCTTGCCGGGATTTTTGCTCGCGTAGGAGTGGGTATTCTCTTCTGTAACTGGCAGCGCGTCCATATCAGCCCGCAGCATTATCGTGGGGCCGGGCTTTCCCGAGTCGATAAGGCCGACGACGCCGGTCCCGACCAGCCGCTTTGTGGGTATCTTGAGCTGCTTTAAGTACTTTTCGATGAATTTCGCGGTCTCGTGCTCCTGGAACGCGACTTCTGGGTGCTGGTGGATGTGCCGCCGGAGCTCGACAACCTCGCCTGCGAGCGCGGCAACTTCGGGCGACAATTTGGCTTTAACCATCGATGAGAACCTGGATTTCCTTTGCGGCATACAACGGGTCTCCTGGCACTGGAATACGCCCATAATACCACGCCTGGGGGGCGACTCAGTAGCGCTTTGGACGGGCAATAAGGAAACTCTGGAGCGGCCTTTCTCTATATCTGAGATACGAGCTTTGCCAGCTTCGAGAGAAATAAGGGATCGTACTTCCCGTCCACGTGGTTGGAGTTCCACAGGCCGGATTTACAGGCCTTCTCCCGGTCGCTGCTTCTGCCCAGCCAACCGCCGGAAGGCTGATCAATAGCTTTAGCTTGAGACTTCCCGTAATTGCTCAACAGAGCTATCGAGCTTCGCTCGATGATGCCTCGAAGGCTCACTGGAGACGGTTCATCATCGACCTTGAGCCAGAGGAAGGGCATTGCGCCGATGTATTCGGAAACTTCCATTTCCAACAGCTTCTCGCGCTCCTGCACCTCTTTCGGCGCGGAGTTCCCCTGTCCCCAGCTTTCCACACGCAGACGCTTGTCTCGCTTCATCAACGCAGCACCAATCAGCAGGCGGAATATGGAGCCGCGATGGTTGCCTCCGCCGTTTTTCGCGCCTTTGTGATTTTTTAGGCGCTTCCAGAGCGTTGTCTTGGAGCCAGTTTTCAGCGCATGTGTGCCCACTCTGACCACTCTCAAACCCGAACCTGACTCTCGCCTTATTTCGCCTTCCTCGAAGAAGAAGTAGACGCCCCTTTGTGGCCAGCTAGTTTTCCCGTCACAGGTAGCAAGCGTGCGGAGGCCGCAAATGCGCCCTTTCAGATCAGCGAGAAGCCTGTAAAAAGCCCTAATGTCGCTAAGGCTCGCCATACGCTAATACCTGCCGCTTGAGCCATCGCTTCTGCTCTTCTAAGCCATAAGATTCCAAACCTGAATCCCCTCGGCAATTATGCCGTTGATGCCGTAGAGCCGAATGTATACCAGGTAACGTTCGCCCGGATCTGGAGGTAGCGGGGCACTAAACCGGGAGCTATCGTTACGGTCATAGTCATAACGGTCAAAGTAAGCGAGGATGTCAGCATCAGTTACGACTTGCATGTATGCGTTTCCGGGCGAAAACTCGGTCTTGGTGAAGTCGAACGGCTTGCCCGATATCGGACTTGCCCACCACAGCTTACGCATCAATGAGAGTTCGCTTCCCGGTTCACGAAGAATATCCCCCTCGAAGAACGATAGCTCCCAGGGGCCCTCTGGGGTCCTGCCGTGCTCCAGGTAGAAATTGAGTATCGATTGCGTAAAATCCGCCCGATTACAGAAAGTGAATCGTTCACTGTTGATACTGGTGGCCAGCCCATACAAAGCCATCTTCTCGGCATCCGTGAGTTCATCGTACGGAACTATGGGCGAGTGAAAGGTCATATTGCCACGGTCCCTGAAATCAGGGCCCTCTCCTCGGAGATGGGCGAAGTACTCCGGGGTATGCCGTTTAACCTCGAACTGCGAGAAATCAATGTCGAGAGAACTGGTAGAAAAGCTATGCCAAACATCAACACTTTCCTCCAATTGTGCAGAAGAGCCGGTGATTACTTTGGTCTTCTCCGCGGCCGGATTGCTACATCCGGCAGCCAGTACCACAAGGATTGCTGCTACCATTGCCAGGACTAATACCAAACTGATAAGCTTTGACCGAATCATAACGTAATTCCTCCTTGCCGCCTAGTTGACGGCAGTAGTAATTCCCTCTCCCATTTATATGTGCACTGACCATATCGTGCCCACTCAACTTCACTGATTAAGGGTCAGGACTGATGCAAACACAGCAGTTCTCAATTTGCATACGTATGATATTATCGCGCCACATCCCTAGAGGAGGGCATCCCCGACAATCGCGCACATCGTAAGCAACATCTACCCAGATCTTACAACCTGGTTCGGAGCCTGGACCGTAGTGATGGTCCTTGTAATGAACTTCTTCGTGCCAGGTTGTACCCCCGCAGTCCGACTTGCACCGATAACTGGTATGCTCGCCCTGACTGATGTAGTCAAAAACTTGCCCGTCGCAACCATCGCAGATTGCAGGCGCGCTTGTCGACAGGACCAGGACTGCAAGCAGCGCCAGAATCGCAACTGCTGCAATTAGCCCATTCGCTCTTTCATAGAACATATATACCTCCTGCCGCACATCTTGCGCTACTATTATACCCCCGTCAAAAGAATTATCAAAGGCACGCATGTATAGTCGCCGAGCGCGGTGGCCATAAATGACAACCCTACACTGATTCATATGAGAAGGAAGAAGGTGGGGCGCGGAGATTCATCCGCCTATGGAGGACCCCGACCTACAGGAATCTAATACGCGCCCTTGCGGGATAGCAAAGCGCCCGGGGTGCGGATGAGGATGGAGAAGTCGAGCGCGGGGCTCCAGTTGGTGATGTAGTAGATGTCCAGGTCTATGCGCTCGCGGTAGGTTATGTCGCTGCGGCCGCTTACCTGCCACAGCCCTGTCAGCCCCGGCGGGAAGCTAAGGAAGATGCGCCCCCACTGGCCGTATTTTTCAAGCTCGTCGGGCACGATGGGGCGCGGGCCCACGAGGCTCATCTCGCCGCGCAGGATGTTTATGAGCTGGGGCAGCTCGTCAATGCTCGTCTTGCGCAAAAACGTGCCGGCGGGCGTTACGCGCGGGTCGCGTTTCAGCTTCATATGGCGCTTGAATTCCGCCTCCTGCTCCGGCGTGAGCCTGGCGTACTGGCGCATCGTGCGGAACTTCAGCACGTGAAACGGCTTGCCGTTGAGCCCCAGCCGCTCGTGGCGGAAAAATATCGGGCCGGGCGATGAAAGCCACACAAGCAGTGCGCCGAGGCCGAATAGCGGCGAGAGGATGACAAGGCCGAGCGCGCCCACGATGACGTCGGCGACGCGCTTTACGTGCCGGATGGCGGAAAAGTCGGGCTGGCTCTCGGGCGTAATCTGCGGGAAGCCGAACTCGGGCGAATAGCGGATGCCACCGAAGAGCAGCCCTTCGCCCGCGGGGATGTGGCGCACGCGCACTTCGCCCTCGTAGCCCAGCACGAACAGCGCTTCCCAGAGCTCCGGCGAGGGCGTGAGCAGGCAAAAGACGTCGGTTACGCCCTTTTCGCGCACGAACTCAAGGAACTTCGCGGCGCGCTGGCTCGTGAAGAGCTTTATCGCCACGTCGTCGGCGGACATATGGATGAAGCGCGTGCGCGCGCCGAAGCGCCGGCGGATGCGCGACATCAGAACCTCCGCCACCGGGCCCGCGCCGAGTATCAGCACCGTCGCCGTGCCGCGCCGCATTCCTAAGATGCGCGCGATGTAGCGCCCGAGCAGGATGAGAATTAGCGCCGCGAGGAAGATGAAGAGGAACGTCAGGCGCGACGTGGGCAGGTTGCGGATGAGGTAGCTAAGCGTGATGGACGCGATGGACGCGAGGCCGACGGCGGAGGGGATGCGGGAAAATTCGGCGCGTATCCCTTCGCGCAGGCGGGCGAAGTAAAGCCCGTGGTAGCTGAAGATGAGCCACCAGAACGGCAGCGAAACCGCGTAGAACGCGAGGTAGCTTGTCCACGGAACGGTGCCCAGCGGCGCGGGTATGCCGCTGCGGAAACGCAATAGATACGCGATGCCGAATGCAAGCAGCAAACAGACGGCGTCCAGCACGAGGTGCGGGATGGAAAAGGGCAGCTCGTCGGTTCGGCGTTTGGGCGACTGCTCTTCGTGGACGTCCATTGCGTCTCCTTACAGGAATTGCTCCACAGCGCTCATCATCCGCTCGCGGAACACGGGCGTGGCAAACCTGAGCGCGCTTTCGCGGATGGCGGCGTGGTCCCAGGTGGTGGCCCGGCAATTGTCCAGCGCGCGCTCCAGCGACTCGGTCGTGTGGTCGGTGAAGAGCACGCCGGAGACGCCGGGGATGACGGTTTCCGTCGCGCCGCCGCGCCCGTATGCGACGACCGGCGTGCCGCAGGATTGCGCCTCGCACGGGATGAGCCCGAAGTCCTCCTCGCCGGGGAAGATGAGCGCGGTCGCGTTCTGGTAGAGCACGCGCAGCTCGTCGTCGCTTACGGTGCCCAGAAACTCGATGCGCGGGCTGCGCGCCTTATCCAGCAGGCGTTTGCGCAGCGGGCCGTCGCCGACCACAAGCAGCGGCTCGTCGCGGAAGTTGAAAGCCTCTATGACCAGCTCCATGCCCTTGTAGGGCACGAAGCGCCCCACGAGCAGGAAGTACTCGTCGGAGCGGTCTCCGGCGGGCGTGAAGAAGCCGGTGTCCACCGGCGGGTAGATTACCGCGGATTTGCGGTTGTAGATGTTCTCGATGCGGCGCTGCACGGTCTCCGAGATGGCGATGAACTTGTCCACGCGCTGCGCCGACTGCCAGTCCCACATTCTAAGGTAATGCGCGGCGACGCGGAAGACGAATTCGCGGAAGCGCGACAGGCGCGTGTGCTTGAGGTAGGTCTGGTAAAGCTCCCAGACGTAGCGCATCGGCGTGTAGCAATAACTCAGGTGCGTCTGGTGCGAGTTGGTGAGCACGCCCTTCGCCGCGGCGTGCGACAGCGAGATGACAAGGTCGTAATCGCTTAAGTCGAACTGCTCGACGCCGTAGGGGTAAAACGGCAGCAGCGACTGGTGGCGCCGCGTCGCGCCGGGGAAGCGGTTCAGCACGGACGGGATGATGTGCGCGTCCGCGAGCTCCTCCGGCGTGCCTTCGGGGTCATGGAACAGCGTGAAGATGGGCGCGGTGGGGAACATCTTGTGCATCTCGATGAGCACGCGCTCCGCCCCGCCAAACGTTATCAGCCACTCGTGGACCAGGGCGATGCGCGATGGTGCTTTATCCATTGGGTTGTCCGCCGATAAATTTTATAGCCGTCGGGACGTGCGAGAGCGGCAGCCCCGCAAACAGCGTGAGGTTTCCCGCGCTGTTGTGGCCGGGCGGCGCGTTCTCGCCTGTGAGCAGATTGAGCAGCGCGACCGGGCGCAGATCGGTGCGGTACAACGCCAGGTTGGTCGTCCGGTCGAGCATCTTCATTGCGCTCGTCCAGTAGATGAAGTAGGTTGCCCGGTCGGACGGATGGTAGAAGTGCTGCACGTAGACCGGGTCCCGCGCCGCGGGGAAGTTGTTGCTCATCTGGAAGAGATAGTAGGGAGTGAAGGGGTAGGAGCCGCGCAGGATTTGCGACAGGTGGCGCACGACTCCCGCAACCGGCTTCGCGGTTCCGTCGCAGGCGTACAGGCCCATACATTGCAGAGGGTTCAGGTAGTTTTGGTCGGTATCGGTGAAGGAGTGCAGGAATATGCGCGATGCGCCGCCGTTCAGCAGGTAGAGGATGCTGCGTGCCACCATCGATGCCTGGTCAAGCTGCGAGACGCCCAGGGGCGCGTAGGCGTTGGAGACGCCCAGTGAGGTCACGAAGAACGGTTTTCCAAAGCGGCGCAGGTTGGAGAATGTGACGACGGCGTCGTAGAGCGAGTGAGGCGTGATCTCCTGTGGCGGGGCTGCGAACTCCATATGCGCCGGGTCGGGATAGAGGTTAAACGAGATTGCGTCCACCCGGTCGAAAACATAGGCGTCGACAAGGTCGGCGATGAATTCGCGGTCTACGCCCTGCACACCGCCGCAGACGATTTCAAATCCGCCTTCGGTCTCGTCGCGGTATTCCCGCACGCGCTTTATCAGCTCGTGGTAGGTGTAGGACGAGACGCCCAGGTGCCGGTTGATGTTGTCGAGCACCTGGTAGTAGCGCACCATACCGCCGACTGCCGCATCCACGGCGGCGAAGAAGCCCATATAGGCGTCAATGTCGAGGCCAGCAGAATCAAGCGTCAGCAGCACGTCGCAGTCCATATTGCGGATGCGCTTGACTATGTCTGCGAGCACGAACAGGTTGGGGGAACCGGGATCTGCGAAATCGGCCTGCTTGACGGTCAGCCGGTAGCACGAAAAGCCGAAGCTGTCGGCGTCGCGCAGCATCTCCGGCGACAGAAGCTCGCGCTGGAGGTTTAAGCCCAGCGGCTGGTAGTCCGGCCCCTGCACGAGGTCGGGGTTCGCCGGCTGGATGGCAAACGGCGCGTCGGGGTCGAACCTGTCCTCCATCGGCGGGAAGTAGCCCGGCAGTTCGATGGACCCGCCCGTCTCGTCGGCCAGTGTGCGCACGGCGGGCTGGGCGAGCATAAGGATGCAGGCCAGCAGCAAAAATTCTAGCCGTCTTATGACCATAAGCACCTGCCGGACGAGCCGCGCCCGGCGGCCAGGCGGGTTGATTATAGCAACCAGCGTGGATTGATGTAGTGTGGGGTCTCGCGCTGGTGATTAAAACCGGAGTGGTGATCTCCAGGTCGCCACACCTTTATCGCGCGGCCTAGAGGCCGCGCGTCCGGTATGGGGGCTATTACCGGTGGCGCGGGCGTTCAGAGAAGTCCTTCTAGCTACGCTCAGACATACAGCGCGGCCTCCAAAACCGCTTCCCGAAGCTCCTCCCTGAAAGCATCCTTCGTAACCAGGTCCACGGAGATGCCCACCAAATCCTCCAGGTAGAACTTCAGCTTCATGTAGTTGTCAAAGGTCTTGTATTCAGGCTTGAGGGAAACGAGAATGTCAAGGTCGCTTGCCTTTCTTTCTTCACCCCTGGTGTATGAGCCGAAGAGCGCCAGTTCCAGCACACCGAAACGGCGTTTCAGATTGCGCTTTTGACTCTTCAGTACGCGCCGAATTTCTTCCAGCTTCTTCATTACGTCTTGCTAGAGTATAACGCGCATCCGGGACGAGGCTGATGCACAAGGAACACGGTTCATCGGCGCCGCTCTGACGCGTAAAAGGACGGGTGCGCACTCAGACGAGCTGGTTATAGACTGCCGTATGCCGGGCGGCAATCTGCGGCATTGACAGCTCGTTGCGCAGGCGTTCCTGCCTGGCGAGCTGTTCCACCGACGCGGACGCGTAATCGTCCTTCAGCGCTGACACAAGTTCGCTGAGTTTTCGCACATCGCTGTCTTCAGCGGCGGCAAGCGGCAGGTTGGGCGCGTACTCCACCGCCACGCGCGGGTGGACGCCCAAGGCCGCAATCGGCGTGCCAAACGACAGCGCGTTGATGAGGGAGCTTCGGTGCGTGTCGAAGGAAAACGGGAATATGACCAGCAGCGAGCTTTCGGCCAGCCGCCACAATTCCGGCAAAGGCTGGGGGGGGGCAAACTTCACTCCGCTCAGGTCATGCCTGATGCCGTAACGGAGCCGCAGGCGCAGCTCGGCGCTCTTTGGAGTTACGAAGCGCAAGGTCAGGTCGGGATTATCGCGGCGCAGGCGCTCAAACAGCGTGAGCAGGCGCGCGTAGTCCTTCGTTTTGCTCGGCAGCCCGAAGTGGAGGAGTTGCGGTTCGCGGGGCGCGCTTTCGGCGGCGCCGGGGCCGACCATACTGAAGAAGTTGCCGTTGGGGATGTAGTGGATTTTCGCGGCAAACTTTCGCTGCAACGCTCCGAAGTTATGCGCGGATGGCACTATAACCGCGTCCGCCTTGCGCGCAAGCAGTGACGCCGCCTGGCGGCGCAGGTAGTGCGACGCCGCAAACTCGTGGAGCGTGACCACAAGCCGCGCCCGGCGGAGCCGCCTGCGGAACGCGCCTAAAAGCACGGGCATTGTCGAGAAGCGGTATTCCGCTGCCGGGTATTGCAGGTGGACAATGTCTGGCTTCAGGTCACGCGCCAGCGCGACTAGCTCTCCCCACTTCTCGCTGCCAAAGCCCGAGATCGGGCGCAGCGTGAGAGCGGGCCTGCCTTCCAGCGCGGGCTCGTAATCGGCCTGGGGAGTGGTTCCCCGGCGGTATACAAGGTCAACATTCAGCGCCTTGGGGGCGTCTTCGCCGCTGGATGGGCGCGCTAACCCTCCGGCACCTTCGGTGGGGCGGGCAAGTTCCGCGGCGAGGAACAGCGCGTGGTCGGCAACGCCGCAGGTTCCGTTCCCCGCCCGTCCGGCTATGAGCATCACGCGCATGCGCAATGATTATATCGTGGAGTGGGGGATTCAGTCGCCAGCCATCAGCCTTCAGTCGTCAGAGAAGAATAAGAGCGGCGCTGGCCAGCCCTCCGGCCGCGCGCGGCGCATGGTGGCGGGCAAGCACCGCGTACCCGGTGGGGAGGCACGGTCACACCGTAGACGTGACTATGGCGCGGAGAAGAGGGGATGCCCCTGAGCGTCTAGGAGACCAAGAGTCGGTCTGCCGCCAGGGTGCACGGTGAGCACGGCGCGTAACTTGCCCTGAGCATCATCGAGGCGGATACATGGTGTTCCGTCATTGTCCAAACTGACCTGGGCGCGTACCTCGCCCTGAGCGTCATAGAGGCCAAAAGCCGGTGAGCCATCAGGGAACACGACTAGCGTGGTTCTTGTCTTGCCCTTAGCGTCAAGGAGGTCAAGGCTCGCTTGACCATCAGCACTCAAGCCGAGGCTCATGCGTTGTTTTCCCTGAGCGTCAGAGAGAGCAAGATATGGTGCGCGGCCAAGAGACACGGCAAGCCAGGCGCGCGTGTTGCCCTCATCGTCTACAACCTGAAACTCCTTAGCCTTGATGATCTCCGCTACGCCGTTCTGCGCCTCTGCGGGCGGGGAAGCTTTAATACACCAGCCGAGCCAGACGATTGAAAGCACTAGAAGGACTGCCCAGATTCTCCAGAAATATCCACTCATAATCCTTCCTCCCCTTTGAAATAAGTCGCTACCAAGATAGCAGAGGTTTGCGTAGAAGTCATCTCTGTCCTGCAGAAGAATGGGAGCCGGGCTGGTGAGTCGCCGACGCGCCATAGCGCTATGGCGACGGCGCGCCCGGCGTACTCATGGGGGGAACGAAGGTCAGCCACCCTCCAAATGGGCGGGTAAACCTGGATAGGTGGCTGCACCCAATGGTGGTAACTTCGCGGCGGGGCGCAATGATGCTAGAATTGCCGCCTATGTGCGGCATATTCGGGATCGTGCTGAAGGAGCCAAGCGGCAAGCTCGGCGATATGATGGTGCGCGCCGCCGAACGGCTTTCTTACCGGGGCTACGACTCAGTGGGAATGGCGGTGGCGAACGGCGACGGCGAGATCGACCTGCGCAAGGACGTGGGCAACATCGCCAAGACCAACGCCCAGTTTGGCTACGACAAAATGTCCGGCGACCGCGGCATCCTGCAGCTCCGCTGGGCGACCTTCGGCGTCCCCAATACGGTGAATGCGCAGCCGCACTTCTCGCCTGACAGGGCCATGATTGGCGCCCACAACGGCAATATCACCAACAACCCGTTCGTGCGCGAGGACCTGGAGGCTGAGGGCTATGATTTTGTAAGCGAAAATGACGGCGAGACGCTGGTGCACCTTGCACACAAGTACCTCTCGAACGGCAGCAGCCCTGAAAAAGCCTACACCGCCGTCATCGGCGATACCGAAGGTGATTTCGCGCTGCTGTTTATGCGGCGCGACAGCCGCGAGATATATGCGGTAAAGATGGGCTCCAGCCTGTACCTGGGGCTGGCGGACGACTTCATCTGCGTAAGCTCGGATTTGCCAAGCATCCTGGAATATACGCGCCGATACATCCGGCTGGAGGACGGCGACCTGGTTGTGTTCGACGACAGGGAATACCGCATCTTCCGGCTGCCGGAGCAGGAATATATAAAGCGCCCGGTCACCGTCTCTGACATTGATATCGAAAACGCCAACAAAGAGCCGTTCGCCCACTTCTTTATGAAGGAAATCCACGAGCAGGCGGAGGGAACGCGGAGCCTGCTGTCAATCTACGACAGTACCGGCGTGTGGAAGGACTTTGTGGAGGCGCTGGATAAAGCGAACCGCGTCTTTATGTCAGGGGCCGGCACCAGCTACCACGCGCTGCTTCTGGGAACGTACTACTACAACAAGATCGCGCGCCTGCCCATCTTCCCGGCCTGGGCGTCCCAGATGCTGCCGCTTTACTCCAGCACCGTCGGCGAGGGCGACCTGCTCGTGCTCGTGTCGCAGTCCGGCGAGACCAAGGACCTGATGAACGTCTACAACTGGGCGAAGGAGAAGCAGGCGGCGAAGACCTTCAGCGTGGTGAACAACATCGGCTCCACGCTCGCGCTGCACTGCGACGGGATGATCCCCATCTACAGCTATTTAGAAATCAGCGTGCCCGCGACCAAGACCTACACCAACCAGGTAATATGCTTCCTCTATACGGCGATGAAGCTCGCCGAGCGGCGGGGTATCAAATACGAAGGCGTTACCTGGGACGACGTGCACCGGGTGCCGGAGCTGGTGCGCGAGACCATCGCTCTGGCCGAGGAGCCGGTGAAGAAGCTGGCGCCGGTGCTGCTCAAGCACCCGTCGATGCACATCCTGGGCCAGGATATGACGCATCCGGTGGCGATGGAAGGCGCGCTGAAGATGAAGGAAGTCGTCTACAACCACCCGGAGGGGATGTATTCCAGCGAGTTCAAGCACGGGCCGCTGGCGGTGGTGGACAAGGATTACCCGGTGCTGTTCGTCTCGCTGCCGGAAAACGAGGATCTGGTGCTTTCGCATATGAACGAGGTCATCTGCCGCGAGGGCATTGTGGTGCACGTCGGCCAGCCAAGCCGGGGCTACGATAAGATCTGCCATTACAAGCTGCCGATTCCGGCGGTGGGGAACCCGTACCTCAACAGCATCCTTTCGGTAATCCCGCTGCAGATGATCGCCTACGAGATGGCCATTGCGCTGGGCAACAATCCCGACCAGCCGCGCAACCTGAGCAAGACCCTCACCGTGGACTGAGGAGCTAACTACGCCTACTGGCTTCTGACCGGCTACATCGCTATCGGTTGCCATGGAAGAAGTCCATTATGTGGCAATAGATATCTTGGTTCTTGCTATAAGCGATGTAAATATAGGCGTCTCGTATCTTCATATCAAGATGTGAGGGATCATAAACGTTCGGAACCTGTTCATCTACCAGGATCGGATCGGTCCAGTCATAACCATCGCATTGGCACTTTACATATATGCTCCAAGGCCAATCGCCGGTCTCGTACGCCACAGTTCGGACGCCTATTTTGTCCTCGTAGTCAAAATCAGCGTAGCGACCGACATTGGCGGCTATCAACACCGGAGCGGAGGGATTCCATTGCTCACCAACATTTTCGACGAAATACAGGTTCCCATCACTGGTTGTCCAGACTATTCCCACCTTATCTCCGAAATAATCCAGCGCCACGTGACGCGAAGTTCTCGACGAAACTCCGGTAGCTACAAGGTGCTTAGAGCCATTCCAGTAGTAATCCGTATCCTCCTCCACTTCGTAGTATAGGTAATAGTCATTCCCCACCTTTTGGGTATAAACGACGGCTCCTCTTCCACTAGTCCTGTTATTGCCTTGATACGGTTTGAAATCGTGAGATAGCCCGGTGAGAGACTGTCCGTATTCGACCTCAGCCATCTCAGGCCATCTCTCACCAGTAAAAGCAGCTTCCATTAGCGCATACTGCGAACCGTGCATATAGTTTACTACCTGGTTAAGGGATGCACCTAGAGGTCTCGCGGGATCACAGTCGGCTACAAGTCGAATAGGCGCAAGCCAGCTGTTAGAACCATCGTCAACCATCTCCTGCGCGGTCCATGCCCAGTTTAACATCGTGAAGTCAAAGAAGCCAAAATACACATTGATACCGTAGTTAACTAAGTCACCAGTCGCAAATTCGTACGCAAAGACGGTTGCTGCGACATAGGGCAGTGCATTCTCATTAGAGCCTTCCTCAAAGAGTACCGGATCGAACATGAGGTCAAGCTGATACCCGACATTCGCTCCCCAGGGCTCGCTTCCAATATAGCTCACTTGGCTGGGCAAGCTCCAACCACCAGATTCATCGCGTTGAGAGAAGAAGGCAGAAGGCGATTGTCCGGAGGGGGAGGACGCCGCGAAGTAGGCAACCGCCGGCTGCCCCGTCGCAGGATTAACATCCACTGCGATAGACGGGCTGCCAAGGAAATCCCACACTCCATCATCGTGGAAGGGATTTTCTCCGTTATCTATGAGTTCGGAATGTGAACCTGGGGGGCCATAGACGTTCACTTCAGCGGGTTCCTTTTGCTTTCTATGTGCATCTGGCTGATCGCACCAGTCGTAGTCATCATCATAGGCCCAGAACGTCACTTCACGCGATCCGACACCGTAAAGATGCTCGAACTCACCAAAGGGAATGTCCGACCACTCCTGTGTCTCACGTGGCGAGCCATCTCCGAAGTCAAACTCATACTTCGCTATGAAACCGTCGCTGTCCCAAGCGTCAGTATCGAATGTAAAAAGAACCGTGTCGTCAGGATCATCGACCCATCCCACAAAAGGATCGATCCATAAATCTAGATTACTAGGAACAGCATGTACAACTACTACGGGTTTTTGCAGTTCATAGGTCGTGAAACCCTCGTTGTCTTGGACCTTTAGCTTGCTGTAGTACTCGGTTTCGTGCGAAAAGGGATCCGTTTGGCCGAAGTTCCATTCATCTTCTCTCCAGTAGACCCTCTCGTAAGGTGGAACACCAGTATCCCTGATGCCATGCCAGCCTTGATACGAGATTTCCCAGACCTCATCACCGTTGAAGTCAAGGTAGAAATAGAGGTCGTCACTTCCGTCAGTGTCTTTTGCCTCTGAAGTAAAGCAGACTAGCTCTTCCATCGCTGTTACTTTGCTGGGTTCCGGAGTAAACGAGACAATTACCGGATTGCCTTTAACCACAATGTCGTCATCTAAGGCAACGATATCGACAGCACCTTCGTTGTCAGTGACTTTGAGAGAAGGGATGTAGGTGCCTTCCGAGTATTCATGGACTAGAACGTCTTCGTCCACCCCCGTTTCTTCGTCGTATTCGCTATCACCTTCCCAGTCCCATTCGTACTTCATTATAATCCCGTCAGGATCGACGGAACCGCTAGCATCCAATGTGACATCAAGAGGAGACATTCCTTCGGTTGGATCGGCTGATAAATCCGCAACCGGCGGTTGATTGCCTCCCGGGAATTCCTCCACAGTGATGGTTACTGCTGCAGCATCAGTCTTGCCGCCATCATCAGTCACCCTAACTGATGCGACATAGTTACCCGGTACTTCGTAAGCGTGAGAAGCAGTATCGCTGGTTCCAGTGTCAAGCTCATAGATGGAATCACCATCAAAATCCCATTCGTACTTGACAATCGTGCCATCGGGATCATAGCTCCCCTGCGCACTGAACTCGATTAGATCCCACGGAAACGCGGTTGTGGGGTCAGCAGTAAGCTCAGCGATGGGCGGTGTGTTGGGCGGTGGTAGGATGTGCTCCCTTACATTAATGGTCACTTCGGTGTAGTCATTGTCGCCTTCATCATCGGTTACTCTCACTCTCGCCTTGTATGTTCCAACTGCACCATAAGCATGCGTGACTTCAGGTGAGCTCCCAGAATCATCATAGGCTCCGTCGCCGTCAAAGTCCCATTCATACAGGACGATACTGCCGCCATCTAGGTCTTTGCTCTTGCTGGCGTCGAAGACAACCGAATTACCCACGTACGGAAACGCCGTGCTTACAGATAGACTGGCAATAGGGGGACAATCGCTGGTTGGGAAACACGCGTAGTCTGAAAGCGGCTTGGGCTCATCTTGCCCACAGCCCTCGCTGTCAAGCGCTCTCACTCCTAGCATCTGGGCTTTGTTATTGGGTGGCTCTGGTGAAAATCCCTCTGGCAGGTCTTGTTCTGTGATATCGTCCCAATGCCATAGAGAACGCTCTACGTCCGTTTGGGGATCTCGATAGGTATCGTTTGTATCCAGCCTCATTACGACGGTCCAAGCTCCCCAACTCCAGTACTCGCCGTTATGAGTGCCTGACCGGAAATAGACATTGTAGCCGGCTTCATCTCCGTCAATGACCGAACCATAGTTGGCGGCTAAGGAAGAAATATCGCTAATGCCGATAATGCCATTACCGTCGGTCACTCGGTCCATATGCATGACGCGCTTACGCGTAGCCTCGTCAGGATCGTCCACGGTCTTTCCGTACATCTGAGCAATTGGCGTTATATCCGATATCTCCACAGAATGGTTAAAGCTGGTATCTCCCTGCAAGCGCTCATAGAACGATAGTTGCCACATCGCTTGTCCGGTTTCTTGGACTATCAAATCCTCTCTCAGCTCATCCACCGAGGATTCCTTAACCTCATGTCTGACATTGGTAACAGTAGACACTCTCTTTGTACCTAAGGATCCGCGAGCCGGGATTTCACCGTAAAGCTGGATAAGCAGTTTCTCAAGTTCCTTTTCTAGTACAGTAACTCGCTCTTCAACAGACATACCTAGCAGTTCTCCGTCGTTCACAGAGCCAATCACCTGCTCGCCCGCTTGCTGGTTGACTATCGATCCTGAACCTTGAATCTGCACCGTCGCAGTTTGACGGGCCTTCCCGCAAGAAAACGCTATTATGAATATCAGGGCAACAACGCCCAACTTCAACAGCCTAGTTGACGCAAACATCTCCCTCCCTCCGATATCGATCTAGCAGACCGTTTGCCACGAGCAGTATACCATCGAACTCGTGAATCTGCTATCATTAGTCTAACTCTCGCAGTGCTTAGGTGATTTACCTGACAGCGCCGCGCAGCTTCAACTAACTCACCCTGCAGCATTGGGAATGTTCTTCATGACCAGTACGTCTCCATCCCCGCCACCAGAGTCTTGTACACCATCTACCTGGGTCTCTATACCGTCAGCATATGTTTCGGTCAAGTCCAGTACTGAGTGAGTACCTTCTATGGGTTCAATAGCAACGCTGATTGCCCCAGCTGTTAGCACCACATCTTGCCATTCTCCATCGCTACTCGGTGCTGAACCTACCGCGAAAACGTTCCCCATTAAGTCCAAGGCGATCCCATTCAGAGACTCGTCGGAGAATATGTCCGACCTTTTCCAGGATATGCTTGAATCAACGTTGCCCAAGCCGTTGAGTTCTATAGCGAGTATGTCAGGATGAGCTCTGCCAGAACGACCGACAAGGAATGCGTTCCCAAATAGCTTCGCAGTAACATCAACTGCAAAAAGGGAAAACGAGGCTGCCAAAGACCTGCTCCAAAGCTCATCCCACTCCTTACTCAGTTTAAGAACACCGATCTCCTTTGGCTGCTCCTCACCTATGAGCGGGGACCCCCAAGTCAGTATATTCTCGTCACTATCGAACAGAATCCCGTGAAGTGACTCGTAACCCGCTATGGTCTTACTGTCCTGGAGCGCTCCATCTGAGTTTATGATCAGCAGAATTGCGCGGATATCCGTTTCAGTTCTTGTGTCTCCAACGACGTAGGCCAAACCGTCACCACTTGCTGCGATCCCGAAAGCGAAGTCGCTATCACCGTCGTCCCAACTCACTGAGTACTGGAGGTTGCCCTCATAATCGTATTTGAGGACGAACACATCCCAGGGGTCGAACTGGAAATCGCTCCTATTGCCTGCCACATAGACATTCCCATCCGAATCCGTAGTCGCACAGCGTGGTTCTTCCATCCAGTCGCCACCCCAAGTCTCAGCAAACAGAAGCTCTCCTGATGGGTCATATTTCAGCAGTAGCACGTCATCCGAGCCTGTACCAAAGCTCGCGGTTGAGCCAACTACGTAAAATCCATTGTCTGGACCAATTAGAATAGCCATCCCTTTATCCTTTTTATCCCCGCCCCAGGTTCTTGCGAAGATTAGTTCACCATCTGAGTTGTATTTGAGAAGCAGGATATCAGAGCCACCAGCGCCGAAGCTGTATGTCATTCCCAATACCAGAACATTGCCATCGTCGTCTACTGCAACATCGCTAGCTGAGTCATCCCATTCCCCACCCCAGGTATGCGCCCAGGTGTCGCGTTCGGAGATGGTGAGGATGAAGGGGAAGGAGGCTTGGCCGTAGGCGTTGGTGACGGTGAGGGAGGCTTCGTATTCGCCTGCGTCGGCGAGCGTGACGGTTGGCGAGGATTCGCTGGAAGTGTCTGGAGATGCGCCGCCGCCGAAGTCCCAGACGTATTCCAGCGGCTCCGCGCCGGTGACGGTAGCGGCATACGTGTATTCCTCGTGCTGGTAGCCTTCTGTGGGGCTGGCCTCGTAGATTATCGGCTCGTTGCTTGGCCGCAGCACGGCGTCTGACGGTTCGCCCGGCGCGCCTTCGCTATCGTAGGGCACTACCCGATGCCACAATGCCGCCGGGGATTCAATGATTGCGCTGTATTCCAGCCGCCCTTCGCCGCTTCCCATATCCTGCGCGATTTCGCTGACTAACTCATAAGTTCCCGCTTCCTCAGGCGCACCTTCTACAGCGTAGTGCTCCACCTCCACTGCGAAGTTCATCGCAATTGGCGTGATTTCCTCAATACCGATGCGCCCGTTGCCGGAGCCGTCGATGACGGCCTGCAATGAGTTACGCTCCGTGTCGTCACCGGGGACTTCCTCGTTAT
>JAGGTK010000094.1 GCA_021163765.1 bacterium | reverse complement strand
CCGAAGCGGCGATCCGGCAGCACCTGCGCGGCGAGTTCGGCAAGAAGTGGTACCGAAACGTTAAGGCAGGCGACTGGCTGCGCGCGGTGTGGGCCGAGGGGCAAAAGTACGACATCCACGAGCTTCTGGAGCACTTCGGCCTGCCCAAGCTCTCCTACAAGCCCGCGCTGGAGGATATCCGGGAGCACCTGGGGTAGCTTCAATCGGACTGCGAGTGGCCCGAACATACCGGGATTGCACGCACCGCATATTCGCGGTATACTCAGTCACAGCTAGCCCCGGAGCAACCGGGGAGCAAGGAGGATATCATGGTAAGTGAAAAATATGTCAGGGGGGGGGGCAAGCTCTGTTATGGGTGCTTAGTTTTGCCCTCGTGGTAATGGTAGGCATGATGCTTGCCGCATCGTGCGGCAACTCCGAGAACGGCCCGCCGATGGTTTCGTGATAAGCGGAGCTACATGGTTAGCGGAGGGAAAACAATGAGAACCAGCGGCATTCTTCTCAGCACAGGCATCGCGCTAATCACCATCATTTTCGCGTTCGTGCTCGGCACGTGCGGGGCGAACGGAAAGCGCGCGATAAATCCGCCGTCCATCGGGAGCGGCAGCCTCCAGGCTGCCGATAATCCCCACCGGGTAGCGCCGCCTATCCAGGCGGCGGATGAATCCCTTGATGACGCGCTGGCAGAGCTAGACGAGCTTGAGTGTCCGGAGGGTGTGGATGAGGAGTTGTGGCGGGAGTTGAAGGATTCGCTAGAGGAGGCGCTGAGTAGTAGGGCAAAGACAATCATCAGTGGCGCAGGCGTCTCGCCTGCGAACCACCTGAATCACGGGCGGGACGCCCGCGCCACCAATGTAGTGCCCACAGGCGAAGCCAACCGGGTTAACGATCTTTCGCTCGACGATCATTTCGACGCAACATACACCCTCACGTGGCATTATAAGAACCTGGGCGATTACGACCAGAACGGGACGGTCGGCATATCCGACATAACACCTCTAGCAATCCACTACAACGAGGAAGTGCCCGAAGATGACACGGAACAGCGCAACAGCATCCAGGCGGTGGTGGACGGCTCAGGAAACGGCAAAGTGGACATAGCCGACATCACGCCGATTGCGATGAACTATGGCACCGAATGCGCGGCATATTCCATACGCAGCTCTCTGTCTAATCCCGAGAGCATCGAGGATACTGAAGAGGTCGGCGCCGCGCCGATTACTCTCGCCGAGGGCGAAGATAGAAAAACTTTCAGCGTGGAGATTTCCGAGGAGCCGCGCACGTACATCGCGGTCGCGCCAATGGACGTTGACGAGACACCAGGAGAGCTTTCCAACATACTCATTATCCCCAACCATCCGCCGGTGGCGGAGCTTTTGGCCGAGCCGACGGAGGGTGAGGTTCCGCTTGATGTGAGCTTTGACGCGAGCGGCTCAAGCGACATAGACGGCCCCATTGTGAGCTACGAATGGGACTGGGAGGGCGATGGGATTTACGACCACGATTCGGGGAACGTTCCAACAGCGGAGCACACGTACGACATCGCCCAAACCTACGATCCGCAGGTGCGCATAACCGACGGACACAACGGTTCGGACACGGCTGAGATTACGGTCACGGCGGGCGCGTGGCACATATTTGTGGCCGTTGATGTCGAGGACTGTTACGATCATGCCTGGCACGTCAACCTGGAGGTAGTGAACGGGCATCCGGCAATCAGCTACTGGGGCTCGTTTGATGGCTTAGATACGGATGATTTCATTTACGTGCGGGCGAACGACTCCGACGGAACCACCTGGGGAGACACGGTGCTCATTGCTAGCGGTGATTGGATTATGCAGGAATGTGCGGACAACTCGTTAACCGTTGCAAACGGTCGTCCGGCCATTGCGTGCTACATGGACAACAATGATGAGAAAGGCTTGTGGTACGTGCGGGCGCTGGACGAGAACGGAAGCGCGTGGGACGAGCCGCTTTGGCTCGGCGAAATGGATAGTGAGCCGTACAATAGCCTTTCTATGGCAGTCGTGGATGAGCGCCCGGCAATAACGTACAGGCGCGACTCTCTCCAATACATCCGGGCGCTTGACGCTGACGGGAACACCTGGGGAAGCCCCGTAGTCGCCAGCCCGGAATATGCCCGGTGGATGTCGCATGCGGTTATAGACGGTGCTCCCGGCATATGCTACAACGGCGATAATGGTAAGCTGCGCTACGTGCGGGCGTTCGATACGGACGGAACCGTATGGGGAGAGCCCGTTACTGCTGACCCTGAAGCCGCCGTAGTCGATAGTAATCTAGCGGAAGTTAACGGCCGACCGGCAATCGCATACGCAAATACAACTGACGATCCTAACAACGACTTCAGATACGTGCGCGCAAGCGATCCCGACGGGGATTCATGGGGCGCACCGGTGATTCTGGACAGCTCCACCGAAGGCGTGTTAGTGGGAGCCGGATGCTCCTTAAATGTCATTAATGGCCGCCCGGCTATTGCCTACGTGCACCACGGTTTCAGGTACATAGAAGCGCGCGATATAAACGGCGAGGACTGGCGGGAACCGGTTACGTTGTTGGATGAAGAGGGCGTGGTATGGTTTGACTCGTTGAAAGAAGTCAACGGGCATCCTGCGGTTGCCTACAGCTTCTGGGGAGAGCTTGGAAACCGGCAAGTCCGCTTCGCCGTTTATTACTAGCGGCCGGCCCTACACCAACAGCGCCCAGATGGTGAAGGTTTCGGCGCTGTCGGGGTAGTGGAGGGTGGCGGTGAGTTCCCGGCCGTCTTCGCTAATAAAGCCCTCAAAGTAGCTTTCGCGCCCCGTGCGCTCGTTGAGCACCAGCGCGAAGCTGCGCCCCCAATGGCTGCCGATGCCGAACAGCGGCTCGACCTGCTCGTTTTCAGGATAGCGCAGCGCGACTTCGAGCTGGCCGTTGAATGTGGCAAGCTCAATCTCGATTGTTATCTCCGCGCCGCTTGAGGACGCCGTGGCGATGCCGGCGTAGTAGCCGTCTATGCTGATTTCACCGCCCGGAGGCGGCCCGATTTCGCCCCCGCCGCCGCAGGCGGCCGCGAAAAGCGCCAAAAGAACCCCAAGCGCTGCAAGCCGCATTCGCATAGCCCGATTATAGCAGGAACGCTGGCGCGCCTGCGCGATGATATAATTCAACCTTCGGCGAAAGGCTTATGGCGGAGTTTTCACAACCAAGCGAACTTATGGACGAAATCGTATCGCTCACCAAGCGGCGCGGCTTCATCTTCCCCAGCGCGGAAATCTACAGCGGCCTTTCAGGCTTCTGGGATTACGGGCCGCCGGGCGTGGAGCTGCGCGAGAACATCCGCAAAGCGTGGTGGCAGCACACGGTGCGCGTACGCGGTGACGTGGTGGGGCTGGATTCTGCCATCATCACGCATCCGGGCGTCTGGGAAGCCAGCGGGCACCTGGCGCATTTCGCTGACGAGATGGTGGACTGCAAGAAGTGCAAGAAGCGCTTCAAGGCCGACGAGCTTACGGGAAACAAATGCCCCGCGTGCGGCGCCGCCGAGCTCACCGAGCCGCGCAAGTTCCACCTGATGATGAAGACGTTCGTCGGCGCGGCGGAAAAGGAGACCAACGTGGCGTATTTGCGCCCCGAGACCTGCCAGCCGATATTCACCGACTTCGACCTCATACGCGGCAGCGCCCGCGCCAGGGTGCCCTTTGGCATCGCTCAGGTGGGCAAGGCGTTCCGCAACGAGATCAACCCGCGCAACTTCACGGCGCGCTCCCGCGAATTCACGCAGATGGAGATGGAGTTTTTCTGCCGCGCCGAAAAGGCCGACGAGTGGTTCGCGCACTGGAAAGATTACCGGCGCGAATGGTACGGCAAGGTCGGCTTCCGCGCGGAAAACCTGCGCTTCCGGGACCACGAAAAGGACGAGCTGGCGCATTACGCGAAGGCCGCGACCGACATCGAGTACCGGTTCCCGTTCGGCTGGATGGAGTTTGAGGGCATCCACAACCGCACGGACTTCGACCTGCGGCAGCACCAGGAGGCGTCGGGCAAGCGCCTGGAGTACTTCGACGAGGAGACCAAGGAGCGCTTCGTCCCGCACGTGATAGAGACCAGCGCGGGGCTGGACCGGATAATGCTGGCGGTGCTGTGCGACGCGTATTTCGTGGACGAGGCGCCGACCGGCCCCGAGGCGCGCGAGGGCGGCCGGGCGGAGGAGGAAAAGCGCACAGTGCTGCGCCTGCACCCGCTGCTGGCGCCGGCAAAGGTGGCCGTGCTGCCGCTGCGCCGCAAGCTCGCGGAGCCGGCGCGGAAAATCCACGCGGAGCTGCGCCGCTTCATGGCGTGCGACTACGACGAGACCGGCAGCATCGGCAAGCGCTACCGCCGGCAGGACGAGGTCGGCACGCCGTGGTGCGTCACCTACGACTTCGAGTCGCCGGAGGACAAAAAGGCCACCGTGCGCGACCGTGATACACTGGTGCAGGAGCGCGTGGAAATCGCGCAACTGCGACGCTTTTTGCAGGACAAGCTTGAAGCGTACTTAATTTAGAGGGGGTGTAACGTTATGGGAAGGTTCTGGGGATATCTGCTGGGAGCGCTGCTAGTGCTGCCCCTGCTGTGCATAATCCCCTCGTGCAAGACCGCCGACAAAGGCGCGCAGAAGCTTTCCGGCGTGGCCGAGCAGATGAAGCAGGGCAGCGCCGGGCAAGCCCTTGAGGAGCTGGACGCCGAAGAGGGCGAAAGCGACGGGGGTGACGACCGCGAACCAACCAAAGAAGACGAAGAAGCGCAATTGTGGTAAACGCGAAATATCGCCGGGAGGATTACGATGAACATCAAGATAACCGTTAATGCCGCTGATCTGCAGAAAGCCAGGGGTGGAGTGCTGGCGGTGCTAATCGACGACGGCCTGAAATACGCGCTGGCGAAGCGCAGCCCGTTGCGCGCGGAGGCCGAGCACTGGCTGAAGGGCGTGCAGGACAAGACCGTCTGGGACTACGCGTTCGGCGCGTGCGAAGGCGTGAACTTCGAGTTCACGGCGTTCATGCCGCTGCGCCTGGGATTCTTCCAGGATCCGGACGACCAGGTGCGCACGGCTGCGGCCAAAGTGGTGGATTTCGCTCGCAAGCACCACATCGACAGCATCGCCTTCATCCTCGAAAACAGGGCGGGACTGCGCATCGTCAGCCAGGTCGTGGAGGGCGTCACGCTGGGCGCGTACGAATACACCGAGTTCAAGGACTCGATATACCCCATCAAGACGATGAAAGTGCAGCTTCTCGTGCCCGCGGACGGCGTGCGGGAGGCCGAGAAAATCGCGCACGAGCGCCAGGCTGTCTGCGAGGCGGCGAACGGCGCGCGCGACATCGTCAACCGCCCCGGAAGCTCGCTCGTGCCCGAGGACATTGCGGCGCACGCGGCCAGGGTTGCCAGGAAGCACGGGATGGAGTTCACGCTGCTGCGCAAGGACGACCTCAAGAAGGGCGGCCACGTGGGGCTGCTCAACGTCGGCGCGGGCAGCGCGCATCCGCCGGTGATGTTCGCCATGACCTACCGGGGCGCGCGGCGCAAGCGCGTGGACCTCGCGCTGGTGGGCAAGGGCATAAGCTTTGACACCGGCGGCATATCGCTGAAGCCGTGGAGCCAGATGTGGGAGATGAAGGGCGATATGGCGGGCAGCGCCGCCGTCATCCACACGATGGAGGCCATCGCCACGCTGGGGCTGAAGCAAAACGTCGTGGGCATCGTCCCCAGCGCCGAGAACCGCCCGGACGCCAAGGCGTACCTGCCCGGCGACATTTTGAGCTACAAAAACGGCGTGACCGTCGAGGTGCACTCGACCGATGCCGAAGGACGGCTGGTGCTGGCCGACGGGTTGTTGTGGGCGCAGGACAAGTTCGGGGCGCAGACCATCATTGACATCGCCACGCTCACGGGCGCGTGCCTGCGCGCGCTGGGCCTGAACTACACCGGGCTTATGGCAAACGACCAAAAGCTCGCGGCGAAGCTAAAAAAGTGCGGAGCCAGCGTGGGCGAGAAGCTGTGGCCGCTGCCGCTGCCGGTGGAGTACGAAGAGACACTGCTTTCAACGGTCGCGAAGATCAAAAACGTCGGTGGCCCCTACGCCGGCGCGAGCACCGCGGGGTTGTTTTTGCAGCGCTTCATCGGCGAGGGCGTGAGCTGGGCGCACCTGGACATCGCGGGGACTTCGGACTATGACAAGAAGCAGCGCTACTTCCTGCAGGCGGGCGCGACCGGCGCGATGGTGCGCACGCTGACGGATTTCATCGGGAAGATATAGCTGAATCAGCTTCCAGCCCCGCCGGTAACGCGACGCGCGTGATGGCGGGCAAGTATCAGCTATCAGTCGCCGGCAAGAGTAAAACCGGAAGGCGCTGCATTCCCGGAGTCTTGCTGGCCGCTGAGGACTGAGGACTGGCGACTGAATCAATAGGGGCCGGGTCTCCGGCCCCTGCACTCGATATTGCGAGCGCCTTTCCACTTAATACTACCACGGATAGGCCAGGGATGGTTTATGTCGAATCACGGGCGGGACGCCCGCGCCACCAGTAAAAACCCAGATTCCAGACGGCGGGACACGGAGCCAGCCACAGGGCGGTAAATCCCACCCCACAAAGGACGGGCGAGCAAGCCTACTTCTCGCTTTTTTCCCGCTGCTTGGCAAGATACGCGTCAACGGCGCGGGCGGCTTTCTTGCCGTGCCCCACGGCCATAATCACGGTTGACGAGCCGACGGTAGCGTCGCCGCCGGCGAACACGCCCGGCACGGTCGTCATCATCGTCTCCTCGTCCACCACTATCGTGCCCCACCGGGAAATCTCCAGCCCCGGAATGGAGCGCATCGCGATGGGGTTCGGGCGCTGGCCGATGGCGACGAGCAGCGTGTCGCACTCAATCTCAAACTCGCTGTCCGGTATCGGCACGGGCCGCCTTCGGCCGCTGTCGTCCGGCTCGCCAAGCTCCATCTGGATGCACCGCATTCCGGTAATCCAGTTTTTTTCGTCGCGCAGGATTTCGATGGGCTGCGTGAGGTACTTGAAGATTACGCCTTCCTGCTCGGCGTGCTCGATTTCCTCGTTGCGCGCAGGAGCCTCATTGCGGGTGCGACGATAGACGATGTAGCTTTTCTCCACGCCCGGCATTCGCTTCGAGACGCGCGCCGAATCCATCGCGGTATTTCCCGCGCCGGTCGTGACAACGTTTTTGCCCACGAACACCGGCGTATCGGCGTTGGGGAAGTCCCACGCCTCCATCAAATTCACCCTTGTCAGGTACTCGTTGGCGGAGTAGACGCCGTTGGCGTTTTCGCCGGGGATGCCCATAAACGTCGGCAGGCCCGCGCCGGTGCCGAGGAAGAACGCCTTGTAGCCGTCCTCCAGCAGCTCCTCGTAGGTGACGGTCTTGCCGAAGACCATATTACAGCGCACGTCAACGCCCATCTGCTCGATTGAGGCAAGCTCGGCGTTAAGGATGCGGCGCGGCATCCTGAACGGGGGAATGCCGTAGTTGAGCACGCCGCCGGGCTTGTGCAGCGCCTCGAAGATGGTCACCTCGTAGCCCATTTTCACCAGGTCCGTCGCCGCGGTAATGCCCGCCGGCCCCGCGCCGATGACTGCGACCTTTTCCTTTGTGGGAATTATCTTTTCGACTTTCGGCGGCTCTTTTTCGTACTTGTCGAGCATATACTCGGCGACGAACTGCTCCAGCCGCCCGATGGCCACCGGCCCCTTCTTCGCCAGCAGGCAGGTAAGCTCGCACTGCGCCTCCTGCGGGCAGACGCGCCCGCACACCGCCGGAAGCGCATTGTCGGCCTTGAGGATGCGGTAGGACTCCTCCAGGTCTCCCTTGAGGATCTCGCGGATAAACGCCGGGATGTCAACCTCAGCCGGGCAGCCCTCTATGCACTTCGGTCGGGGACAGTCCAGGCAGCGCTGCGCCTCCTCATAGGCCATTTCCGGCGTGTAGCCGAACACCACCGAACGGAAGTTCGTGGTGCGCTCCTCCGGCGCCTGCTCCGGCATCGGATGCCGCTTTATCTTAAGGCGGTCGCGCTTGGTCAGGCCGTCGGGGCCGACCTTATTCTTCCTCTCCGCCTTGGAGGGTTCGGTGTTTTCAGCAGTCTTGTGGGTTTCCTCTTCCGTCATTTCACCGCCACCGCAGGGATTAACTAGCCGCCCGAATGCGCCCGTTCCGGGTGCTCTTCGAGCCACAGGTCGAGCGATTTGCGCTCAAAGTCACAGAAGGCCTTCTGGCGCATCATAAGCTCTTCGAAGTCCACTTCGTGGGCGTTGAAGTCCGGGCCGTCAACGCACGCGAACCGCGTCTTCCCGCCGACGCTTACGCGGCAGGCGCCGCACATCCCGGTGCCGTCCACCATAATCGGGTTAAGGCTGGCGAACGTGGGGACGCCGGCCTCGCGTGTGGCTTCGGCAACGAACTTCATCATTATTGTCGGCCCGCACGTAATCACGAAGTCCGCCCGGCCATCCTCCACCAGCTCTTTCAGCGGCACAGTGACCACGCCCTTGCGCCCGAGGCTGCCGTCGTCAGTCGTGATGATAATCTCGTCCGAGACGCTCTCCATCTCCTCCACCATAACGAGCAGGTCCTTTCGCCGCGCGCCGACGATGGTAATCACATGGTTGCCCGCCTCGCGCAGCGCGCGCGCTATCGGATACATTTCCGCCGTGCCCAGCCCGCCCGCCACGATAATCGCGTTGCCGTACTTCTCGATGGGCGTCGGGTGCCCGAGCGGGCCCACCACATCGTGTAAAAAGCCGCCCTGCTCGAGCAAGCCCAGCGCGAAGGTGCTCTTGCCGACCTCCTGGAATATCAGCGTGATGGTGCCTGTTTCCTTGTTCGAGTCGGCGATGGTCAGCGGTATGCGCTCGCCGCGCGAATGCACACGGATTATCACAAACTGGCCGGGTTGCGCCTTCTTTGCAATCAGCGGGGCCACTACTTCAATGCGCACGGTGTTTTCAGACAGGCGCTTTTTAAAGACAATTTCGTTTGGCTTAGGTTCTGTCATCGGTTTAGAATGTGTCCTCGCGCCAGCGCCGACACTTGCAGTGCCGGGCTTGGTTGGGATAACCTGGGCGAGGGCATTCTAGCACCGTTGCAGGAGCGCTGCAAGACCGAAACCCTACTCGCAGGCCATCCTTGCGCCGGACATCCCTTCAAGGTAATCCTCGTTTGGAAGCACCGTCCAGAAGGGCCCTTTGCGGCGCAGTCCCTGCCTCTCGGAAGCGGCAACAACGCCCTCGTTTTCCTCATGCTGAAGGCTGCACGTGATGTAGACGATATCGCCGCCATCGGCAAGCAGCGTCCGGCACGCTGCGATTAGCGCCTGCTGCTTCGCCGCCATTTCCTCCGCAGTGCGTTCGCTCAGGCCGTATCGCTTGAACGGCAGGCGGCCCAGCGTGCCGGTGCCGCTGCAGGGCGCGTCAATGTAGATGCGCCTAAAGCCCGCCGGGAACGCGCTGCGCAGATCGGAGACGACCTCGCGGTCGGCCATATCACAGGCAAACGACCTCGGCGGCGGCAATCCGATGCGCTCAAAGTTCGCCGCAAGCTCGTTTAGTTTGTCCGCCGCGATGTCCGTCGCCACCAGCCGTTCCGCTCCGCCTGCAAGCTGAGCGATCAGCGTCGTTTTAACGCCGGCGCCCGCGCAGGCGTCAAGCACCATCCCGTCGGCCGGCGGCGGGAAGCGCCGGATAACCGCCTGGCTGGCTACTCCCTGCAGCGACACCAGCCCGGCGTCAAACGCGCTTCGCACGAGCCGCGCTGCGCCGGTGGGCATGAGCGTGTATTTGTCACCCTCGAATTCTACCTGTTGCGCCATCTTTTCCAGATGCAGCGCGAGTTCGGCTTCGGTGGATGTGAGTTTTCGCCCTGTCATGCGCCAGTCGCATCGCAGCGCCTGGCGGTGCGGTCGCTGGGCAGCACCGAGTATTTCAAGCGCCTGTACGCCGAATCGCGCTCGCCAGTCCGCGACCAGCCACTCTGGATGAGATACGACGGCCGCCAGGTGAGCGTCCGATGCGCCTTGCAGCGCGGAAACCCACCCGCCTGCGCCACTCGCCAGGCCGCGCGCGCAGGCCACGAGCACGGGCGCTTCGGGCAATCGCGCCGGGGCTCCGGCAGATTTAATGATTTGCGCCGCCAGGCCAATGCCTGCAACCTTGCGCAAGACGGCGTTGGCGACTCCGGCGAACTTCGGCCCGGCCAGCAGCTTTACCTCTTCCACCCACGACGACACGCAGACGTACACCGGGGCGTCGCCGAAAAGCGTCTCGGCCGCGCCCAGCCGCAGTCCGTTTCTTACAGCCACTGGCAGCGTCCTCATTCCGCCGCGCACCAGGAACAAGTCGAGCAGCCCGTCCAGCAGCGAAAGGTGGCGTCCGGTAGTTAGCACGAGATTCTGCACCGCCGGGCGCGCCCTTGCTGGCACGGTGCCCGACGTGAAAGCCTGATCCATCACAACTGCGGGATCAACGAAGTCTGGATGCGCATCGCCCGGTGATGAAGCCGGGTCGGCGTGCGCGAGTATGCGCAGTGCCAGTGATCGGGCGTTTGGAGAAGCGCTATCCACAGGCGAACCCCGGGCGGCATTCTCCTCGGATACGCCAAAGTGGCATCTATCCTCTCTTCCCGCGCACCCATTTGGGCACGGAGCCTGTAACCTGCGCTATCGAATCGGATATACCGGCGGCGAACTGCGGACGCCCGCACATGGGCATCAGGCGCTCCAGCTCCACGCCCGCTTGCGCGAAAAGCTCTTCGGCTTTGCCCATGGCATATTTCAGCGAGCCGCTCTCAACCAGCCACTCGCGCACCCGCGCGGCGGTGTCGTCCGAGCGCTCCCGCTGGAATGCCGCAACCAGCTCGCCGGTCTTTTCAGCGTCCACCGAGACGGCGTGGATGATGGGCAGGGTGATGCGCCCCTCCTGCAGGTCCTTGAACGTCGGCTTGCCGGCCTTATCCTGTGTGAGCGTGACATCCAGCAGGTCGTCGACCACCTGGAAGCCCAGCCCGAAGCTCATCCCGAACTCGCGCGCCAGCGCCATGGCCGCCTCGTCCGCGCCGCCGAGATACGCGCCGCCCTCGCACACCAGCGCGAACAGCGCGCCCGTCTTGTAGCGGATTATCTCGAAGTAGCGCTCCTCTGGAAGGTCCAGGCGGTTGCGGTAGCGCACCTCCTCGATGACGCCAAGCCCGAGCTGCTTGCTCGCGGCCATCGTAAGCTCCAGCACTGTAAAGTCGCGGATGCGAGTCAGCCGCTGGAACGCCAGCGCGAGTATGTAATCGCCGGTGATGACAGCGATCTCGTTGCCGTAGCGGCTGCTGAGCGTCGCCAGCCCCCGGCGCGTCTCGGCCTCGTCGATTACGTCGTCGTGGATGAGCGACGCGGTGTGCAAAAGCTCGCAGCAAGCCGCGGTGTTCATCACCGTGCGGGGGTCGGGATTGCCCAGCAAGTCGGCGAACGATATAAGAAGCTGGGGCCTGAGCCGCTTGCCCACGCCCTGGGCCACCTCGCGCACGTAGTCCAGCACGAGCTGGTCGGAGCCGAACAGGATGTCGCGCAGCGCCGCCTCCACTTCGTCAAGCGTAACGGAGCATCGCGCTTTAGTAATCTCCATGCGTCGCTAACAGTCTAGCCGCGTTGTCGGTTGTTTTCAATACTCCGTGATGTTTCCGGGACGAAGGTATCGCTCTCGAACTCGCCTTCAGGGCTTCGATTTATGCCTGCGATGCTGACAACGCCATCCCGGTTGTCGATTATTGAGAGACAGCCCACCCGGGTGGCGGCGCAGAGGCGATTCTGCACGGCGGGCATTGCAGATCGCTGCGTCAGTCCAGGGTTTCCAGCTCCCACAGCATTTTCACGTAGTCTTCAGGCAGGTTGCGCGTGCGCGCGCCCTCAACTATCAGCTTTAGAAGCTCCTTGCTGGGCCTACTTGGCTCTTCGTCCGGCGCTGATATGACGTAGGTCATTGCGACCGACTTGCGCCCGCCCCGGTCTACCACCACGACGGCGCGCGTATGATACCGGTTCGGCACGCCTTTATAGTGGTCAAGGCGCTTTAAGTCCTGGCCCGCCAGGTCAAACGTGATGCCCCAGACGGAATCGTCGCGCACGCGCGAGCGGACGATGCTCGCCAGGCCGGAGTTCCTTGGCGGGAAGAACTTCGGGAAGACCAGCCTGTGCATCGGCATGTGGGCGATGATGCCCTTGCGCGGGTGGCTGAGATACCTGCTTATAACCGCGGGGCTGAGAAGCTCGTCGTAGACGAATAGCTGGTCGGAGCGCACGTCACCGGGCAGGAAGCTGTCCTCCTGCGGATGCTCTGTGAGCTTCGCAAGTTCTGACAGGGCCTCCTGCGGGTCATCCACCGCTACGTCAGTTTCGATTTTCTCCTCGTCCACGAGTCCCCCCGATCAGTTCAGGTTCTCATAAAACTTTACCACAATGCGCATCTCGTCCAAATCCACGCGGAAGTACTTCATTGCTGACGGCGCCAGGCCGCTCCCGGCGAACACCAGCTTGAAGCTTGCGGTGCTTCCAGCCTTCAGCATTTCAGGCGGGCCGAAACCGGCGAGAGCGCGCGCTAAATGCGTATGCAGCGGGTGCGATTCGGTGAGCGCATCGGGCTTTATAGTCGCGCCGTCTTTGGTTGCGATGGTGAAGCGCCAGTCCTGAATGCGTAAGTCCACGCCACTGCGGTTTTCAACGTTTAGCAGAAACACAGAGTAATCCCTGAACTCAGGGCGCTTCAGCTCAAGGCGCACGATGCTCGCGGCGAGCGTGCCGTCTCCCGAAAATCCGTAGCGCGTTGACATTTCGCAGGCCTGGAGCAGCCGAAGGATATGTTCGCGCGCGGCGGGGAGCTTGGTCGCTTCGTAAAGCCGCGTGAGGTCTTCCAGCAGGCTGAGCACTAAAGAGTTCGTGTCTACTTCATTAAGTTTAGCCGAGCCGCTGTAGAGCAGGCGTTCCCAGCGCGCGATAGCCGCAAGCGAGACCTGGACGTAAGCGTCTTCATCAGCAGTACCCGTGTCGAGATCCGCCAGGGCGTGCGCGCCGAACGCGAGGAGTATGCCGGCGATGAGTGCGAGCGTGGCGAGCTTCTTGCCCATCTTGGCTCAGGAGAGCTTGCGGATGACCTGCTGCACCATCTGCTTGAGGTAAGGGTCTTCGTCCATCGCCTGGGCTATCTTCCTGACGCCGTGGCTAACGGTGCTGTGGTCGCGCCCCCCGACTTCCTCGCCGATCTGCGCAAGCGTCAGGTTTGTGTTTTCGCGCCCGAGGTACATAATTATCATCCTCGCCTCTGCGAGCTTCTTGCGCCGGTCGCGGCCCATAATGAGGTTCGGGGATACACGAAAGACCTCGCAGACGGCCTCGATAATCTGCTCCATTGAGAGGAAACGGCGCCCGTGCTGGCCCTTCACGAAGTCGCTGAGGACGCGCCTTGCGATTTCAAGAGTCGGCTTTGTGCCGGAGAAGTCACAGAACGCAAGCAGGCGGATAAGCGCGCCTTCCAGCTCGCGGATATTGGTGGGGACGCTTTCCGCGATGAATGCGGATACTTCGGGGCTAATCGAGATACCCTCCAGCTCGGCCTTCTTGGCCAGGATGGCCATTCGCGTTTCTACCGCAGGCGGCTCAAGGTCAACCAGCAGTCCGCTGCCGAAACGCGAGAGCAGGCGGCTCTCGATGTTCTTGAGGTCCTGCGGCGGGGAGTCGCTGCTGATGGCTATCTGCTTTCCGCCATCCACCAGCGTCATAAACGTGTGGAAGAACTCCATCTGCGTTTCGACTTTGTTGGCGATGAACTGGATATCGTCAATGAGCAGCAGGTCGCACTGGCGGTATCGCTGGTGGAACTCGTTCATCCGTCCCGTGCGCACCTTTTCTATGAAGTCGCTGGTGAATTTCTCGCTCGTAACATAGATGACGCGGTAATCGGGATACGCTTCCATCACGCGGTGCCCGATAGCGTGCAGCAGGTGCGTTTTGCCCAGCCCGACGTCCGAGTAGATGAACAGCGGGTTGTAGGCGTAGCCGGGGCGTTCTGCAACGGCCTTGGCGGCCGAAGCGCAAAACTGATTGGAGGACCCCACAACGAAGTTCTCAAAAGTGAAGCGCGGGTTCAGCAGGGGCCTGGCGACTGCGCGGCTAGCGCGCGGAAGAGCCTGCAAAAGGGGCTGGGCTGCATCCGCGTTTGCCGTCCGCTTCTCGCCCGCTGAAGGATCAACCACGAGATTCAACTCGGCGGACCCGCCCAGCGCAAGCGAGAAAGCTCTCGTCAGCTCGCTCCAGAACTCGTCGCGCAGCCATTCAATATGCTTGTCGCCGGTGGCAAGCAGGGTTACAGTATTGCCGGAGATTTCAGCTATTCTGAGGGGAAGGATGAGCAGTTCGAACTTGGGGCTGGGAATGGCGCGTTTCAACTCCTCTCGGACCTGCTTTAGTATCTCGCCAGCGTAGGTTTCAACCATTCCCCTGCAACCACCAAGTGTAGTTATCAACAAATGCGGTAAGTTATCAACGATTCCGAGGGAATAAAGCCCTCCTAATCCACTAAGGCCGGTCTGGAATGATAAACAGCACTAAAACGTCAGGCAAACGTTAAATGCTATAAACAGATTATCCCCCGACCTCCTGTCCATCCCAAAAATAAGCTTTGGGAAGTGAATCTTACACCACAACCGGCGCAGCCCGCAACCCTTTTTGGAAAAGTTTCTGCCGATTTCACCCACACGCCTAGCCCTTGAGCTTTTCCCGCCAGTATTCAAGCAGGTCGCTAAGAGTCTGGCGCAGCTCGATTTCAGGGCGCCAGCCCGTCGCATCAGCGAGTTTGGTTACGTCGCCTTTGAGAAACTGGACATCCGACGGTCGCATCCGCGCCGGGTCAACAGCCACTTCAACCTCGCACTGCGCCAGCTCTAAAAGCGTATCCAGGATTTCCTGGATGGTAACCGATTTGCCGGAGCAGATGTTGTAGACCTCGCCGGGCTTGCCCTTTGTGCACGCGAGGAAATACGCACGGACCACATCGCGCACGTCGGTGAAATCCCGCTGCGCGGAGAGGTTGCCCACTTGCACCACGGGCTTGCGCATGCCCAGTTCGATCTCCACGATCTGCCGCGCGAAGTTGGATGTGACGAACACGTCACCGCGACGCGGGCCGGTGTGGTTGAACGCGCGCGTGCGGACAACAGCCATCCCGTAACTTGCGTGGTACTGGTACGCAAGCATGTCCTGCGCGACTTTGCTCACGCCGTAGGGTGACAGCGGACGGAGCGGCGAGTCTTCGGTGAGCGGCAGGTCTCCTTCCTCCACCCGCCCGTATTCTTCGCTGCTGCACGCGACGAGGATGCGCGCGTCAAGTTCCAGTTCGCGCACGGCCTCGAAAATGTTTAACTGCGCGCCGATGTTGTTGAACAGAGTGAAGCCCGGATAGACCCAGCTCGCAGG
This sequence comes from bacterium, assembly GCA_021163765.1. Lineage (GTDB taxonomy): Bacteria > 4484-113 > 4484-113 > 4484-113 > 4484-113 > JAGGTK01. Next base: position 12,218 of record JAGGTK010000094.1, on the reverse strand, counting down.
AACGAAGCTCTGTGCGGCAAGATGGAAGACTAAGTCGGGCTGGGCGGCTTTCAGCGCGTCGCGCACGGCGCTGGCGTCGGTCAACTCGCAGTCTATGAGCTTGAGCCGCCCGGCGATGGCGCTTACGTTATCCATCGGTGAGCGGACGCGGCGGGTGCCGAAGACTTCATGGCCTTCCGCGAGCAAGAATTCTGCCAGGTGGCTTCCCGCAAAGCCCGTGATGCCGGTTATCAGCGCTTTCATCGATTCCCCACGAAGTAGGTAAGATTAATGCTATCAAATCCACGCCCATCCGCATAGCGGATGCCCTGCTCCCCGCCGATGAGCGTAATGCGGAGTTCGCCTTGCGGCCATGCGAAAACTGGTTCAATCGTAATCACATAGCCGTCATCGCTTATCTTGCGTCTAAACGGCACGCCAGTGCCGCCTTGCACAACAGAAACGTTGCCCGTGAGCGTTGCTTTATCCAGCGATCGGTGAAAGACGATGGTTACAGCGTCGTCCGTTGCGATGGTTGCGCCCGCCCGCGGAGCAAGAGCGCCCGGCGTGGTGAGCCCCTGCGACACGCCGCCGCAAGCGCACGCAATTGCGGCAATGGTGACAACGGCGAAGAGAGCAAGAGTGTTGCGCGGTGAAAACACAGTGGGGTCATTATAAGCTCTTAAGCAGAATGTAGGAAGTATAAAGCAGGAGGGGATAAGGCGAGTAGCCGGCAGCCAGGGGCCGGCACCGGGGGGAGCCGCACCTTCTGGAAGTCGCCCAGCATCCCGTGAAACACCGGTCATTCAGAAAAAGCCGCAGTGGGGCACAAGCCGCCGACGCCACGCCCAGCTAATCCGGGCCCTTCGTAAATCGCACTTAAAGTCCAACAGCAACAGCCAGCAGGCCCAGTCCCGCAGCGCTCCTGCTATAATGGAACTGCTGCCGGGGCTATCGGAATGCAACACAGCATCGCTAAAAATAATAATCGCTGTGCCTGCAGCGATGACGCAACTGACGATATCTGCTGCTGTACCAGGGGTGGACGACGCCTGCCTTTCAGGTGCAGCCACCCGGAAGTAATTCCAGAGAAAACCACTGCGTGCAAGGAGGGAGGGCTATGGCCGTAACGATTCCCGAAGGCCAGGTCTACCTGGACAACGCCTCGACGAGCTTCCCCAAGCCTGACGCAGTCTCGGACGCTATCGGCGAGGCTGTGCGGACGGTCGGCCTTACGACCGGTCGGGGCACGTATTTTTGCGAGATCAATCCCGACGATATAACCGCAAAAGTCCGGCGTATGCTCGCGCGGCTTATAAATGCCGACAACCCTCGGAGGATCATCTTCACCTACTCGGCTACCGACAGCATCAACCTTGTGCTGTTTGGCACGCTGGGCGAGGGTGACCACATGCTGATATCGGCGCTGGAGCACCACGCGGTCTCCCGCCCGGCGCACTACCTGCGTGAAACAAGGGGCGTGGCTTTCGACTTGATGCCGGCGGACTCCGACGGAAGGATAATCCCGGAGCGCATCGCAGAAGTCGTGAAGCCGAATACCCGCCTTGCGTGCATTTCCCACGTCTCCAACGTGGCGGGAACGATACAGCCTGTTGCGGACATCGGCGCGGAGCTTAAGCGCCTGGACATTCCGTTTATGCTGGACGCATCGCAGTCCGCGGGATGCCACGCCATCGACGTTAAGGCAATGAACCTGGACGTGGTGGCTGCCCCGGGGCACAAGTCGCTGCTTGCATTGCCCGGTTCAGGGATGCTGTATCTCAGCGAGCGGATGAAGCCGGCACCATTCAGGGTCGGCGGGACGGGTGTGAAGAGCGAACTCTACCATCTGCCGCCGGAACTCCCCGTTTACTATGAGTCGGGGACGCCCAACGTGCTGGGCATCATAGCGCTGGAGGCATCGCTCGGCTTTATCTTCAAAGAAACCGTGGACGCAATCGAGCGGCGACACCAGCGCCTTTGCGGACGGGTTCTTGGTGCGCTCCAGGAGCTTCCGGGCGTGAGTATCGTCGGGCCCACCGACCCCGCCATTCGCGCACCGGTGATATCTTTCAACGTTGAAGGATTCTCGCCCAAGGAACTGTCCGAATTGCTGGCTGAGAAATACCATGTCGCCCATCGGGGCGGGCTGCACTGTGCGCCTATGGCGCATGAGTTCTTCGGCACGACCGAATACGGCGGGGCGGTCCGCGTAAGCCCGGCATTCCTTACGCCCGACGAGGAAGTGGAGTACTTCTGTGATGTATTGGAAGAGGTGACGGCAGACCTCGCGTGACGGCTTGGCATGAGGCATCACACGTGATAGGCTAGTGGCAACAGCACCGAGCATGATGCTGGAACGTCGCCTATATGAATAGTGTAAGAAGGAGGAACTCGTATGCCAGTCAAATTAACCCCGAGCGCACAGTATGCGATAACCGTGCGCCTTCAATACCCGCATAAAGCGGGCCGGATCGCCGAGATAGCGCGGACGGTCGCTGCACAGAACGCGGTGATTATGGCAATAGACCTGGTGCACATCTACCGCGGCATGGTTACGCGCGACTACACCATAGAATGCTCCGATACCAAACACGCGCAGGCCGTTCTCGATAGCTTAAAGACGCTCAAGGAGCTGAAGCTTGTGAGCGTCTCCGACGACACGTTTCTCATGCACCTTGGAGGTAAGCTGGAGATTGAGTCCAAGGTGCCTTTGCAGACGCGGGCGGACCTCTCCATGGCGTATACACCGGGAGTCGCCCGCGTGTGCATGGCCATTCACGACGACTACAAGAAGAGTTTCAACCTTACAATCCGCAAAAACTGCATCGCTATAGTGAGCGACGGTAGCGCCGTGCTGGGGCTGGGCAACATAGGCCCGGCTGCCGCAATGCCGGTGATGGAGGGGAAGGCGATTCTGTTCAAGGAGTTCGGGCATGTGGATGCCTTCCCGCTCTGCCTGGACACCCAGGATGCCGACGAGATAGTGGAGTTCGTGAAGTGGATCGCGCCAACCTTCGGCGGCGTTAACCTCGAAGACATCTCCAGCCCGCGCTGCTTCTACATCGAGGAGCGGCTGAAAACGGAAGTGGACATACCTGTCTTCCACGACGACCAGCACGGGACGGCGGTTGTTGTGCTGGCAGCGCTTATCAACGTCCTTAAGATTACGGGCAAAGACCCCAAGAAGATGAAACTCGTCGTGGCTGGTGCCGGCGCTGCGGGTGTCGCCTGCACCAAGCTGCTGCTGGAGTTCGGCGTGAGCAACATCATCGTCTGCGACAGCAGGGGCGCCATCCACAAAGGCCGCGACCTGGGCGACAATCCGCCGAAGCTGTGGCTGGTGGAGCATACGAACCCGCACGGCGAGAAAGGCAGCCTCAAGGAAGTTATCAAGGGCGCAGACATGTTCCTCGGCGTTTCCGCGCCGGGAATCCTTGAGCGAAAGGACGTGAAGAAGATGGCGGAAGATCCCGTCATCTTCGCGATGAGCAATCCGGTTCCCGAAATTATGCCCGAGGAAGCACAAGGCATCGCGTCGGTAATCGCCACAGGGCGCAGCGATTATCCGAACCAGATTAACAACGTGCTGGCGTTCCCCGGCATCTTCCGCGGCGCGCTGGATGCGCGGGCGAGCGACATCAATGAGGGGATGAAGCACGCCGCCGCCGAAGCCATCGCCGGGGTGGTGAAAAAGCAGGAGCTTTCGCCCGAGTACATAATCCCTTCGGCCTTCAACCGGACGGTGGGCAAGAAGGTCGCGTCGGCTGTCGCCAGAGCCGCACACAAGACGCACGTCGGCCGCCGTATGCCCAAAGGCACGAGCATCTATCACGTGTAGGCGGAGGGGATTTATTCGTCTGCGTCGACAGGCTCTGCCGCAATGATTTTGCCGGCCAGCTCGGGGATCTTGGTGAGAATGATGCTGACATCGAGCGGTGTGAAGCGTGAGCCGGATTCGTCTAATCCGGACAGGCTGTCTGAATAGGCCATCACGCTCTTGGTGTCCGGAGTGTGGCCGCGCCCTAGCGTGTGGCCCACTTCGTGAAGCGCAATCTTGGCAGTGCGTTCGCGCGCAAGCTCTTCGTCCGCCCCCCATCCAAGCCGGTGAACGCTCATCACGCAGGCGAAGCCGCGCCTGTCGGCAAGGCCAAACAGGAAGCTGTAATTCGGGATGGTGATGTCCCTTGCCGTGACGCCCAGCACGCGGAAGTAGCCGCTGCGCCGGTAGCGCTGCGCAACGTCGGAAAGCGCCAGGTCCACGCGAAGCTGGCCCGTCTCGCGATTGAGCAGTGTGTTGGGTAGAGCGTATGGCTCGGCGATGGCGTACTCGATATCCAGCGACTGGCGGAGGCCTTCGATCAGCGCCAGGAGCACGCTTTCATCGGGAAGGCTGGATTCGTCTCCCGCAACGCCGACAGGAACCACCAGCAGGCTTATCTGCTCTGGAGGCTTAATATCCACCGGATGCTTCAGGAGCTGCACAGACGCAACCACTGATATAGCCGCAAGGACTACGGCAACGACACCTGCGAGTACCAGTCGCCAGCGCCGGCTCATTGGCTCGGCATCCTGCGCAGGGCTTCATCGATGAAGCCGGACGCATAGCCGGAGATGAGCGTGTCCCGGCCAAGAGAGAAGTTCAGGACATCGTGGAGGCGCGGGCATTCGTCGACCTGCGCAAGCTCCAGGTCAGGCGCAAACGTGCGCGCGTCACCCCCCAGCAGCAGCGGCGCGATGATGGCATCGAAGCGCACGAAAGCGCGCTGGGCGATAGCCCGCTGCGCAAGGCGCACTCCGCCCTCGACGAGCACGGAGTATACGCCGAGCTGCGCGAGCTTCTCCCAGACCAGCGCAAGCTCGATGCTTCCAGCGGCGTCGCACGGCACTTCGATGACTTCAATGCCCTTGCCGGCGGCTACCCCTGATGGCGATTTGCCTTCAACGCCCACGAGCACGAGCCACGGAAGTTCCCGTCGCCGCTGCTCCGGTGGCGCGAAGATGTTGAGAGCAGGATGGTCCAGCTCGCCGTCAGGCGGCCTGAACTCGCGCAGCAGCGAGAACTCCGGGTCCAGCACCACGCGGACCGGATGGCGCAGCCGGATGTAATCCACGTCCGGGCCGGCGAACTCGCGCAGCAGCGCCTTGCGCACCGTAAGGCGCGGATTATCCGCGCGCACCGTGCCCACGCCGACCATTACCGCGTCGTGCGACTGCCTGAGAAAATGCGCATAGCCCAGCGCCGTCTTGCCGGTTAGCCACTGTGAATCGCCGCCGGCAAGCGCCAGCCGCCCATCAAGCGACATCGCCAGCTTGAGCGTTACAAATAATTCGCCAAAGGTTTTGCGATAGTAATAGGCGTCGTTGAGCCGGGCCATTGCACGCGGCATCAGCGGCCCGTCTGTCTTCACGCCTGCTTCGGTAAGGACAGGGCGTGCGCGGCGGCAGGTTCTGGTGTCGGGGTCGTCGCCTGCGTAGATGACGCGGGCAATGCCCGCTTTGATGATTGCATCGGCGCAGGGCGGCTGCTTCCCGTGATGGCAGCAGGGCTCTAACCCCACGTAGATGTCTGCGCCTTTTGCGCGGCTTTTGGCGCGTGACAGCGCTTCAGCCTCCGCGTGCTCCTTTCCGCACACACGGTGGACGCCCCGAGCGACAACCTCACTGTCTTTTACGATAAGCGCGCCAACATTGGGGTTTGGCGAGGTGTAGCCGACACCGAGCAGTCCCGCATAGCAGGCTTCCTGCAGCAGTGTGGAATCGCGCCCCTCGGCGGATTCCGGGCCGCACGCCGCGCCAACTAGCGCACGCAAGTAGCTCACGCGCCTATTGTATGCCAAAGCGCGGTTCCGGGGCAAAAGCAGGCCGCTAGCTAATCCCCAGCAGCTCCACTTCAAATACCAGCGTGGCGCCCGGCGGAATCTTGGGTCCCGCGCCCCGGTCGCCGTAACCCAGTTCGGGCGGGATGGTCAGCTTGCGCTTGCCGCCGACCTTCATTCCGGCGACGCCTTCATCCCAGCCTTTAATCACTTGTCCCGCGCCGAGATGGAACGTAAACGGCGTTCCGCGGTCGACGGACGAGTCGAACTTCGTGCCGTCGGTCAGCCAGCCCGTGTAGTGGACGCTGACGTTGTCGCCGGACTTGGCCTCCTGCCCGTCGCCCACCACGAGGTCTTCGTACTGCAAGCCGCTATCAGTTGTCACGATGTTAGCCTCCTCTGCGGCGGGCTCTTCCGCCTCTGTTTCCTCGGCCGCTTCACCCGCTTCTTCGGGCGCGGCTTCTTCCGTGGGTTCCACTCCGGCAGCGCCTGCATCAAGCCCCGGCGCGGCCGCATCGGGCGTCTCCGCCGGCTGGGACAGGCCGGTCGACGGAAGAGGCTTTTCCTCTTCCACAGGCTCCTGGACGCAGGAGGCGAAAGCCAGCAGCACAATCAGCGCAATTACGAGTATATTCCTCAGCATAGTTCTCCCTTTGATTACGGGTTTACCACCCGGCTTGAAAAGAGATGGGAGGAGATTCTACCACTCCCGGCGGTTGTGCGGCGAATACGCTCACCGGTCGCGCCGGTGATGCGGTCAGCAGTTTGTATAAATGCGGCTACCCGGTTGCTTCTTCGGTATCGTTCTCGTCGTCTCCGTCGTCGGCGTCGTCATCTTCATCGTCGTTAGCGCCGCCGCTCTCATCGACATCTTCGTTTACATCTTCATCTACATCTTCGTCCCCCGCTTCTACAGCCTCGTCTTCGCCTTCAGCACCAACGCCTTCGACATCCTCAGCCGCCTCGTCACCCACGGTAGCGAGTTCGCCGCCCTCGGCTTCATCAGCCGGAACGGCCGCGGGATGGGTCTCGGCGTCAATCGCCACCGGGCTTGACGAAGACTTGACCGCGCCGGTGAACTCCTCGTCGCCCTGTATGTCCTTTACGCACGAGGCCAACAAAAGCACAGCCGCGAATGCCGCTATTAGTAGAATTCTCAGCATCGTTTTCCCCCTGGTCGGGTAAAGCCCCGAATCAATGATTACCGAGGATGTATTTTACCACGAGAGGTGTCCTGTCGCGTCGTAGCTGTAGGAGCTGTCCCGCAGCCGCTGAAGCTTTGGCGGGCAAGCGCCTGTTGCAGCCTTGCAGGCGTGCGAAAGCGGCCAGGCCTGGCCTGAGCCGGTGTAGCCGCTTGTTGCCACCTTCTCTCCCACAGCCCCCCAACTGCCCTCATTATGCCAGCAGTGCCGACAAAGCCTGCGGAGCGTAACTTAAGCCGCTTCGCTAAAATCCCAAATCTTCGCGGGAAAACAGCGCATTGAACGGCATTCCGATTTCGGCGAAGGCCTCGCGGCTGCCCTCGTCGCGGTCGAGCACCGCGATAACGCCCACGACCGACAGGCCCATATCTTCTTTGAGATGCCCTATCATCTCGATTAGCTGCCCGCCCGTCGTCACCACGTCCTCCACCATCAGCACGCGGTCGGTGGGCTCGAAAACGCCCTCCACCAGCTTGGACGTGCCGTGCTCCTTAACCGACTTGCGCACGAAGATGCAGGGGATATCGGTTTCCTGCGAAAGCGCGGTCACGACCGGTATCCCGCCGAGTTCGACACCGGCAAGGCGGTTCACGTCCTCCGGCACCAGCCGCGCCATATGGTGCACCAGGCTGCGCAGTATCGAGGGTATGCCCTCGAAGAGGTACTTGTCGAGGTAGTACTTGCTGCGCTTGCCGCTGCGCAAGACGAAGTCGCCTTCCAGCAGCGCCACTTCTTTCACTTTCGCAATTAGTTCGTTTCTCTGGTAGTAACGCATTCGATGCGCCGATTATAACAGAGACCGGCGAAGAGGAGTCGAGACTGGCGGCAAGCCGGCCCAAAGGCGCGTGGCGAGCGAAATCGCGCGTTTATCCTGTGTTATAATCCACCGCGTGATAGAGGGTGTTACCTTCAAGAAGCTCAACCCCATCCCTGACGAGCGCGGATTCCTGATGGAAATCCTTCGCGTGGACTGGGAAAGTTTCGCAGGATTCGGCCAGGCGTATATCGCCACCGCATATCCCGGCGTCGTCAAGGCGTGGCATTCACACAAGGATCAGACGGACAATTTCTGCGTCGTGTCGGGCATGGCCAAGGTTGTGCTCTACGACAACCGCGAAGATTCCCCGACCAAGGGCGAGATAGGCGAGTTTTTCCTGGGTGAGAGGAACTTCGGGCTGCTGACCATACCGCCGCTCGTGATGCACGGCTTCAAGAATATCGGCAGGAGCGAAGTCATCGTGCTGAACCTGCCCAACCGGCTGTACAACTACGACGAGCCGGACGAGATCCGGATGCCCTTCGACGCCAATGAAATCCCCTACGACTGGGGCCTGGTGAACCGATGAGCGACGATAAAGGCGGGAGCGCTGCGGACAAGGCCGCAAGGCTTGAAAAGCTGCTCAAGCTCCACCGCGATATCGCGGACAGCGGCAGCTTTGAGGAACTCGGACGGAGATTGCAGCGCAGCCTGCGCGACCTCATCCCGCCCTTTTGTCTCACCCGCTTTCCGGTGGAAGAAAAGATGGTGGGCCGGGAGTTCCCGCTCGCAGGCGAAGAGCTTCCGCTGACCGAGGTGGAGGCGGCGCTCCTTGGCGAGCTTAAACAGGAGCTTGCGGAGAAGTCCCTGGCGCAGGCTGACGACGAAACGCCGTTTCTCGTTCGCTCCAGCGAAGTTGACGAGGCCATACCCAGGCTTCCCGAACGCGTTGACCGGTGGTTCCTCCTGCCTCTGACCGGCAGCGACGGCAGCATCACCGAAGTGCTGATGTTTGAATTCAGGGAATCGGGCGACGACTACCAGTTCCTTGCCGAGACGGTGGCGCATCTCCGGGAGATACTCTCGCCCGTGGTGCAGACCATCAAGCTGCGCCGCGCCTACCAGGAAATGCAGCGCGACTCCGAGGCGCTGATGAAGGTCAGCACAGTCGTCGCAGGGAAGCTCGACCTCAAGGAGCTTCTAACCGAGCTGGCGCGTCAGTGCTCCTGGCTGCTCGACGCCGACCGCAGCACCGTGTGGCTCTACGACGACGAGGCCGAGGAGATATACACGTTTGTGGGCGAAGGGCTGGCCAATGAAATCCGCATGCCTGTGGGATTGGGTATCGCCGGCGCGGTCGCCGAGACCAAGGACACGCTCAACATAGGCGACCCCTATTCGCACCCGCTGTTCAACCCCGAAGTGGACCGCGAGACCGGCTACCTCACCAAGAGCATCCTGTGCATGCCGCTGCTGAACAAAAAGGACGAGATCATCGGCGTATACCAGGTGCTCAACAAGCTCGACTTCGACCGCTTTACAACCGCCGACGAGCATATGCTGGAGGCGCTGTCCGGAAGTGCCTCCGTCGCCATCGAAAACGCGAAGCTCTACGAGGACCAGAAGAAGCAGTTCAACAGCTTCATTGAGGTGCTCGCGACCAGCGTGGACGCAAAAGACCCGACCACTGCCGACCATTCGAAGATGGTCACCGGCGTCGCCGTGGCACTGGCGAAGGAGATGGGCTTCAGCCCGCAGCGCGTGGAGTTTATCCGCGTCGCCGGCGTGCTCCACGACTACGGCAAGATCGCCATTCCGGACGCCATCCTGATGAAGCCCGGCCAGCTTACGCCGGAAGAGTTCAAAGTAATGTGGTCGCACGCCGAAAGGACCATTGAGATACTCGGTATGGTCTACTTCACAAAGGAGATGCGCGATATCCCGCGCATCGCCGGGATGCACCATGAGCGGCTGGACGGCACCGGTTATCCGTACAACCTCAAAGCGGAAGAGATTCCGCTGGAGGGGCGGATACTCGCCGTCGCCGACATATTCCACGCGATGATGCAGGAGCGGCCTTACAAGCGGGGCAAGACCCCCTCCGAGGCGCTGGCGGAATGCAAGAAGCTTACCAAGCCCCACATCGGGCGCTTCGGTGACGAGGAGGGCGCGTGGCTGGACAGTGATGTTGTCGCGGCGCTGGAGACCGTCCTGGAACGCGAGCATTACAACGCCGGGTATTTCGCCGAAGAATCCGGCTGGTCGGACATCTCGGCCAAGGAGATAAGCGACCTGCAGCAACGCACGCTTGAAGACCTGAGTTCGCGGGAGGAGCCACAGGCAAATGACTGAACGCACACTTGTTTTTGTCAAGCCCGACGGGGTGCAGCGCAACCTGACCGGTGAGATTATCGGGCGCTTCGAGCGAAGCGGAATGAAAATCATCGCGCTCAAGATGATGACGATGTCGCGCGAGTTCGCCGAAAAGCACTACGAGGCGCATCGCGGCAAGCCTTTTTACAGCGAGCTTATAAAGCACATCACAAGCGGGCCGATTATCGCAATGGTGCTGGAGGGTGAGAACGCAATCAAGCAGGTGCGGGGCATAATGGGTGCGACTTCACCCGCTGACGCTGAGCCCGGCACCATACGCGGCGACCTGGGAATTGCTACCGAACTCAATCTGGTGCACGGAAGTGACAGCGCAGAGGCGGCGCAGGCGGAGATAGCGCACTTCTTCACTGAAGACGAGCTTGCGGAGTAGCTGCGTGACGCCCAATGCCGCTTTGCCGGACGGGATGCGCGGGATTCGGAAACTCATCTGTCTTACGCTGCTGCTGCTTGCGGCAGGAGGCGCCGCCCAATCCCAGCCGGAAGCCAGCGCTTATCATTTCTTGCTGAGCTTCGAGAACCGCAAGGGCGGCGAAATACGGCTAACCGACCTCACGCAGGGCGCGCCGGGAGACGACAACACTTACGTTATCGGGCACGTGCTGCGACCGGCGACGGCGGTGCGCGGGCTTTCCTTCCACGCCACGCTCTGGGGCAAGAGCAGCACGGTCGTTGCGTCGGCGGTAAACGCCATTCACATAAAGGTTTTCGGCCTGGCGCACCTGGACCGCGGTTCGTCCATCTCCATCGCGCCGCGCGAGCTTTTCGGCCGCGCTCTGGATGGCGAACCGGAAGCGCCGGTTGATTACTGCGTTTACACCGACATCGAGAGCGGCGTGTATCTTTTCGGCGGCAGCTTTTCGCCGGTGCAGGGAGCGCGCGTCCGCTGCCTGCGCGGGGGGAGAACCACCAGGCTGGCGCTGGGCTTTACGCCGGAAATAGGGGATGTGTTCCTCATTGAAGTAACACCCCCCAAAACAACGCTGACGAGCCTTACCTTTGAGAACAAGCTGAAAGGCCGTGTGGAAGCCGCCTTCGCCAATATGACGCGCAGCGCCGTGGGCAAGGTCGAGAAACGAGTGACCGGCGTGGGGCGGTTTCCCGGGAGCTACCTTGCGCCGGTGGGCTCGATACGAGCGTCGCACGCCGGAGTGCTGGACATCTCCACCAGCCCGCGCGGCCAAATAGGCGGCTTCCAGATAATCCCCTGGAACCACAGCCAGTCGCGGGAAATGGCCAAGTCGCGCGTCGCTCCGCAGTATATGATCGTGGACAGCTACGGCGGCGGCGAGCTGACTGGCGTGCCTCCACTGTTCGGAGAGCACCTGTTCCCCCGCGTGGGTGACCGGAGCGAACCGGACCTGGTGAGCCTTTCCGGCAGGCGGGTGCCGGTTGCACAAGTGCCCCACCTGCCCCAGGCGCGCATCGAAGTAGACCTCGGTCAGGGGCTTGTGCCTATGCGCAGCGCTGTGGGCCTCGATGACAACGCGCTGCTCGCGCTGCGCCGCATCGTCATCCATTTCGAGCAGTAGCCTTACTCCAGCTTGTCTTCCACCGACTTCAGTTTCGCGTCCATCCGCGGGCCGGGACGGTCGCGGCGGTCATCAATCTTGATGGAGGTAGAGATGCGGCCGTAGCCTTCGGCTGCGAGCCTGTCGTGAATCCGCTCAACCAGCGCAAAGATATCGTTCAGCTCGCCTTCTATAGTCGTGCTCATCGGGCTCAGGCGGCTTTCCAGGCCGCTGGCGCGGATTTCGCGCTCGACAAGCGCCACAACGTCGCTCAGGCTCGTCGAGCCGGTGCCCAGGCAAACTACCGTAAGTTCAGCGATAGCCATCAGTACTCACTCCTTTTCGGTGTCGGGCGCGGCTATTCCCGAATGGTTCGCGCAATCGGGGTTGCTGCAGAACCGCAATACCTTGTCGCGCTGTTTGCGTTCGGCGATGAACCAGCCGCATAGCTCGCATTTGTCTACGGTGGGACGCCCGAACAGAACGAAATCGCAGCTTTTGCCCGCTGCGGTTTTCTCGTCCTCGCCGGGGGCGGGGCTGTTCTCGCACACGTAGAACA
>JAGGTK010000061.1 GCA_021163765.1 bacterium | reverse complement strand
CTCGTCTATGTCGCCAAATTTAAACTTATACGGCTCGTCGGGAAAAAACACCGCCTCCGGCTCGTACTCGCGGATGAAGTCTGCGTCAATCATCGGATATCGCTTCTTGATGCGCGGTATCACCGGCTCCAAGCCCGCCTGCATCAGCAGGTCGTAGATGTACGTGTCCTGCGAAACCGTCATATACGGGTCTTTCCACACGAGGTGCAGCACGCGGCGAAACGTATAGTCCGCCTTCGCGCCCATTACCGTCTCGCGCCCCTGCGCAATCTGCGCCACCATCTCCTGCGCCTTATCGCCGCATCCGGTAAGCGCCCCGAGGTCGGCAATCAGCCGCGCGGCTTCGTCAACCTTCACCACGAACGAGACGTGCACCGGCGCAATCTCCCGCAGTTCCTCCACGGCATCCTTTTCGTTTTCTTCCTTGTTGCACAGGATAAGGTCGGGCTCCAGCTCACGTATGCGGTCAACGTCGGGATCCTTCACTCCGCCGACATGCTCCTTTGCCTTGAACTGGCTCCACGGCTTTTCGCAAAACTTCGTGATGCCGACAATCTTATCTTCCGCGCCGAGATAATGCAGCGTCTCCGATTCCGACGGCACCAGCGAGACGATGCGCTCTGCGGGCTGCGCAAGCTCAACGAAGGTCCCGTCGAAGTTGGCGACGCGGATGCTCATTGCGCCCTACTCTGCCGCGATGACACGGGTCTGCGCACTGTGGGCTCCGGCGAACTTGCGCGCGAGATCCGCCCATTCGCTGAGAATCTGCTCCATATGCAGCTCGTTAACGAGCCGGGGATTGGCGTAGACCACGGCGAGCGCGCTCGTGGTCTCGTCAGAAAGCTTCGCGAACTGCGAATCCTTGATGGGGCTGCCCATCGCCCTGGACGCGCCGCCGTAGGAATCGGCGACGACGATAAGGCCGGTAAGGTCAAGCTCCTGCCCCGAAGGGTTGAACACGTAGCGCTCCTTCTCGTAGCCCAGCCGCAGGTGCGCCTCGCCCGAGAATTTGCCGGCGTCCACCACGCTCATCGGCAGGAAGTGGCGCAGCGACAGCAAATTGTTGATGTCAACTAAGTTATTCACGAAGTGGAACTCGCCGCTTTCGGCAAGGTCGCGCAGCAGCCATTCGCTCGCGGGACGGTTGCGCCCGCTGGGCTTGAACCCGCCCTGGCGCAGCGTGTCGCGCATGCCCTTCACGAACTCTTCGGGCATCTCGACGCTTCGCGCCACGTAGTCGTTCACCAGTTGCGATATCTCGTCTAAGAGTCCCGGCGGGCTTTCCTTGAGTTCGACCGCCTCGAAAAGCACCAGTCCCAGCCGGCACGCGTAGCCATCCAGCTCAACCTGGACGTCATTCAGCTCCATGCGCCCATTTTAGCACGCGGCACGGGGCTGTTCGGCGAAGCGCATTCGGTTGTAGAATATGCCAGGCAAGTACCGCCCGGAGAGCATCATGAATGACGCACCGGAAACAATCCAGACCATCCTTCGGCGGCAGAGCTGCCGTTATTTTTTAAGCGACAAGCTTCCCGAGGAGCACTTAAAGCTGCTGCTCGAATGCATGCGCTGGTCGCCCAGCGCCGGCAATATGCAGCCATGGCGGTTTTACGTTGTGCGCGACGAAGAGCGCAAGCAGGCACTGGTTGCTTCGGCCTACGGCCAGCGGTTCATCGCCGACGCGCCGGTCGTTATAGTCGTGTGCGCGGTGGCGGACGAGAGCGCGGCACGCTACAGCGAGCGCGGTGCGACGCTTTACTGCATCCAGGACACGGCGGCAGCGGTGCAGAACCTGCTACTCGCGGCGACCGCGCTGGGCTACGGCACCTGCTGGATTGGAGCGTTTGATGAAAGCGCAGCAGCGGAAGCGCTCAAGCTTCCGGAGCGCGAACGCCCCGTCGCGATCATTTTCGGTTGAATAACCGGTGAGCGAACGCAATTTTATAATCTTCGCCGGCTGAAAGCCCCAGGGCAAGGGCAGCCGCACGCCCCGCCGCCCGCTGGACGAGATTGTTATTGAGTAGCTCGCGAGAGAGCGCTACACCAAAAATGACCAAGCGAGTATTAGCAGTCTCCAGATACGCTGCTGCGCTTTCCCGGAAGATTCAGCCAGAGTATTAATGTAATTATGAGCGTCAACGCGTAAAGGCCAAAGAGCGACCACAGAAGTGCACCAGTATCTAGTTTGGATTTTAGGCCAAACCACGATTTAGCAAGAAGCCCACCGGCAAACCCAAAAAGAAGACTAAGGACTGTCCCTGAAAGGAATTTGTAATAGAAGTACCCACCAATTTTATCTATAGTATATCCGATCCAAGTTCGCCTTCTACCGTCAGTTTTTCTTGGCCATATTGGCCAATTTACTAGTACTTTAGCAGCCATATAGAAACCAACGAGAGAAGCCAGACTCCCCACGCCAGCGATAAAAGCAAGCGCTCTTTCAATAGCACCCACAACCCAATTAATCCCTAAGTCATCCACAAAAGCCCTTGGGCAGCGCCTTCTGAGATGAGAATTAAAAGCGGCAATGAAATTCCCTACTGCCTGATGACCTATTAGCAAGGAGAACACAAGACCGAATACTACAATTGCAGCTCCGCCTTCCCCAAACGATTGCGCATTCAGCGCGAATGCAAGAAGCACGGCTACTATTAGCAAAGATGGCAGCATTCGGCATATCTTCTGTGCACAGCAATTCGGATTGCGCCAGATATTAGGCGCAATGTTATCTGCTACTACTACTAAAAAGCTGACTGCTATAACCGCTACCAGTGATAGCCACTCCGGTGATAGACCACGCCACGATAAAGCGGGCCATTTTAGGTAAGGATATAGCAATATAGTAAAAGCTGTCGCGGCTGCGAAGGCCACCCAGAACACAAGTGGACTGGTCAATAAACTACTCTCGGTCTTCATTAGCGTCCCCTATTGAATAACGTCACTATGATGCCCTCTCCATCTTTTTTTTCGGAATCCAGTACGCCCAGAGAGCTATTAGGAGAGTGAAAGCGATTAAGGACAGCCCTGCATACAACGCTTCAAACAGGTTGTCCGGGTGGAGCGCGCTGTTAACAAGCAACTGCGCGATAATAGCGCCAAGAACGCCGTGCGCCAGGCTCGCCGCAGTTCCGCATAGAAAGACGTAGTATATCGAGCGTCCGGGAAGATGCTCCTGGCGCTCCCCTACTTTCACCTCAATGCCCTCGTTCCAGCGTCCCCATTGACCCGCGACCTTCAAGACCAGCCACAGGCCAATGAATTCGGCGTGACCCAGAAGATAGGACACCGCGTAGAGAGTCCTTTCAATAACTCCGACTACAGGAGGCATCCATCTGTCAGGCTGGCCATGCGCATCTTCTATGGGTATTGCGCGGGAGCGGTAGAGCCTGTTCCACAGCGCCCTGTGGAGCAGCGTAACCATGAAATAGCCTATCACCGCCGAGTAAAGTATGCCGATTGTGTACGCTACCCAGTGAACACTAAGCCATAGCATTCTGCACCACCCATATCTTCATATGGGATCATTTTACCACAACACTCCCGCTCTCTCATCACCATTGATTTAAGACTCTATCCTTGTTTGCTACAATGACGCGAGGCGTCCAACCACTGCCAACGGACTTACTTGGAGGATGAATTGAAGGCAATAATCCCGGTAGCAGGAGCAGGCTCTCGCCTTATAGAGCTTGGCGCTAGCCTTCCAAAGGCGCTGCTGCAGGTCGCCGACAGGCCCGTGCTGGGGCACATCCTCGCGCGGGTGGAAAGCGCAGGCGTAACCGAGGTGATTCTCGTTGTCGGCGAACAGGGCGCAGCGATCGAGGACTACGTCCGCAAAGACTTCCCGCGCATCCGGCTGACGCTGGTGCGCCAGGAAAAGCCGCTCGGCCTGGGGCATGCCGTGTGGCTCACCCGCCAAGCCGCAGCCGGAGACGAGCTGCTCATCGTCTACGGTGACACCATCGTCGAAGCCGACCTCTCGCCTGCGCTGAACACCGATGCCGACGGCGCAATCGGCGTGCGCGAAGTAAATGACCCGCGCCGCTTCGGCGTCGTGATTGAGGAAAGCGGGCGCATCACGCGCCTGGTGGAGAAGCCCGACGAGCCCATTTCCCATCTCGCCATCGTCGGCGTGAACTGTATCCGCGACAGCGCCGCGCTCTTTGCCGCGCTCGACTGCATCGTGCACGAAAACCACCGTACGCGCGGAGAGATACAGCTCACCGACGCTTTCCAGCGGATGCTCGACGCTGGGAAGCGCCTTGTCTCATTCCCCATAGACAAGTGGCACGACTGCGGCACGCCCGAAGCGCTGCTTGAGGCCAACCGCCATCTGCTCGAAAACCTCGCGCATGAGCCGCAGGGTGAGGGCTGCGAGTTCACCCCGCCCGTTTATGTCGCGCCGACAGCGCTGGTGAAGGACTCGAAGATCGGCCCGCACGTCGCCATCGCCGCCGGCGCACAGGTGCGAAACTGCGTGCTGAAAGACTGCATCGTCAACGAAAACGCCCGTCTTGCGGACTGCGACCTAACGAACCGCATCATCGCCTACGGCGAAATAATCCATAGCCACAGGTCGTAGTTGGGGTCGTTCGCCCCCGGCGGGAAGTATGGCAGCAGGATGCTGGGGTCAAACGGCAGCCGCGCTATCATCACCTTCGCCCCCCGTATCTGGTCGGCATGCACGATGGCATTATCTTATCACGCCCCCGGCTCTTCCTCGGGCATTCCAGTGGAATCTTGGGGAGGACGATACTCTCGTAGGTCGAAGTTGATATCCAAAGGATGGGCGCGCCCTTCTGCAATGAATCTCTGCTTCAGGTATTCAGCCCTTTCCATGACCCACTCACGGTTAAACCAACCCTCGGCGCTGACACAGTTCGTAAACTCCTCCAGTCCTTCATCCCATTTCTCGACAGCTCCGTATGCCAGCAGTCTGGAGGCAACATAGTTGAGCGCGGCGGGACCTTTCTCCTTGTTGGGATCCTGAATCCATTCCAGGGAGTAAGGGAACTTGCTGTCTATGTAGTCAAAGATGCGCTTTTCGAACTTCGGGGACACATCAACAAGCTTGCCTTTCTCAAACCGAAGTATGCGGATTGTACGCGGGTAATCCAGATTGTCACCTTCCCCGTAAAACTTCAGGTCAAGAAGCTCCATCTCCGGACCCGGTCCGCCGTTGAAATCGCCAATTCCTACTGTGTGAAGGTTCATTCTTTCCGCGATGCCAAGTTCATCAAGAATTTGCTCCAGTGTAGTCACCTCAGACCGAGTAATAACCACTGCGTCCATCCCTTGGGACCAAGGAACGTGCGCATCTGAGTAGTCCATTTCGAGCGGAACTACCTTCGCAATCTCATTACCACAGTCGTCAAACACAGTGTATGCCTCGCCGGTGGGGAGAGGGTCGCCATCAGTTATCTTATACACTTCGTGCCAATAGTCGTCAGAACGCTTCATGATGAATACGATGCTTGAATACCACCGTGTAGACCATTCTACATCCAGAAAAGGAGCAATACAAAGTACCTTGTAAGTCTTTTTCTGGAAAGCCACATGAAAGCTCCTTATAGGCAGAAACACAGGTTCTTCCCTCTCAATAGCGGACTGGAAGTACTTGAAAGTAGACTGGTAACGTTTTGATGGCAGCTCTGCTTCCGCTGGTGAAAAGGTCGCAGCACCAAAGGACACAAGAACCACACCAATGAGGAAGCACACAAGCCTCAATAGCGCCCTGTGCCAGTAGGTCATTAGAGCGCTACTCACTTTCGGTGGCTCCCTCCGGTTCACGTTCGGGACCTTCAATATGCGCCTCGGAATTGTCAAACTCAATCATACCGTCCGGGTCCACATCTTCTTTCGGGTCTCGTTCTTCATCGTAGATTCTCGCTACCTGCTGTTCGACATCGTCCGCGTGCTCATTTGCCCTGGCTTTGGTATCTGACAGAGCGAGCCTGTCTTTCTTGTCATCCTCGTTAGCAAGCTCCCGCATCACTTCTTTAGCTGTGTCATATGTCAGCTCTTGACCCTTTTGTTCAACTCCATCAATGACCTTGCCAAAGTCCGTTACGCCTAGGTGATAGCCCATAACGGCAAGCTTATACTTCTCCTTTTCCGATGTTCCCTCGGGCACATTGTTATCTGCCATCTTGTATGCCTTATACAGGTAGCCAGATGCAGCCCTTATGTTCTTGTCAGGATTCTCAATGGCTTCATCCGATGCAGGGGTATTCTTCCAGCTACCCCACGGCTCAGATATGCGGTCTTCAGGGACTACCCACTCGTTCCAACCGTCATAGAATCCGCCTTTTCCAAGCTGACCGATATTGCGATGCTTATCTTGGTTGAGACCGCTCTCAGTGGCGAGTAAGGCCTTAAGAACCACTGGATCCACGCTTTTTGAACCATCATAGTTCTTGGAATGCTTGTGAATCTTGTCATTATACTTGTTCTCCCAGTCTCCTTTACTATCTCTTAGCCACGTCTTCGTGACACCGAAATACTTCCGCGTAGGGTCACCCGGAGCGTCTGCACCATCTGCCCAATGCGATTCCAAATATGAATACCTGTTTGCCTTGCCTTCGCCAGCCTTGCGGCTTGAAGTAGTAACCTTGTTCGCACTGCTTCCTAAGAAAGCAGCTGCATAGAGGTCGAATGACTGCTCGGGCGGCGCTTCGGGATTTGATAAATCGAGAAGGCCGGAAAAGGACTGGCTTTCTCCTAAGTCGAAGGTTCCTGAAAAACGATTCCTGCCCGTTCCCGACGCTCCAATCTCTCCCAGATAGAAATCCTGATTATCCAACAGCCTTCGCAGATAAATGTCCACGCCACTAAAGGTCGCCGGGGAATCAACGTTCACGTCCACCTGCGTGTTGTCATGCGGAGACCAGACCGCGCTATGAAACGCGCTGCTCAGATTCATCAGTTGCGCGCCCCAGATGCGAATCGAATCCTCCAGCAGGGCATGCACGCCGATCTCCACTTCCGGCAGCATATCGCCCCCGAAGTCCGGCGGATACGCGGGCATGATATGGGGTAACCGGGGATCGTCGGGTAGCGGCGCGGGGAGAACCGTGCTCGGTATCTTCCAGGTGCCGGGATTCTCCGGGTCCTCCGTAAAATCCCACTCGCTCCCGTCGTGCTTCAGCTTCCAGCCGATGATGTTTGGGTCCTGCACGTCCCGTATCGTGATGTCCTCGCCGTAGTAGCGGAACCAGTCGATAATGGCCGGATAATCAATGATGAATGGCAGGATGTAGTCGCTCTTCTTGTTTTCGTGGTCGTAGACCTCCACGATGAGGTCGTAGCTTCCGGGCCCCAGGTCGTGGTCGATGGGCTTGAAGGAGGGAAGCTCAATCTGCCACATCTCGTCCTTCCCGATGTCCGGTGGATACGCGGGCAATACCTGGTCTTCCCACGGCGAGGCCGCTGCCGACATGGGACGGGGCATCCACGGCGGAGGCGCATCCGGGCTCCAGGGATAATATGGGAAATCCGGCCTCGGCGGCAGGCTCCACCAGTCAGGATTGCCGCTCCCGTCCTCCGGCGCTTCCGGGTCGTAGTTGGGGTCGTTCGGGTCGTTCGCCCCCGGCGGGTAGTATGGCAGCAGGATGCTGGGGTCAAACGGTATCCGCGCAATCATCACCTTCGCCCCCCGTATCCGGTCGGCATGCACGAATGCAGTTGGCACAATCGTGTCAGTTGGGTAGAAGGTGCTCGCGCCGGGTCTGGTCTGATTGCTGATCATCACTTCACGCATCCATGGCGGGAAGGGCGAAGGGAGAAGCGGGATAGTGATAATCGCAAGCTCGTCCCCCGTGAAATCCTCTTCGTGGCCCTCAGCCGGCACCGGCTGTACTCTGAAGCCTTCGTCTGGACCGGGAAGCTGGCTGGTGTCAAACGACCAGTATCGGGAGTCGTTCGGGTCCTGAGTGAAGGGATACTCGTTTTGGTCGGAGTCGATTCCCAGGACATTGGTTACCCATTCCGGGTATCTGAAGATGGCAATCTCAACACGTGAGCCGTAGTAGCGGCCATCTAGCGATGGATTCATAATTCCATCAGTCAGATACTCCGTCGGTGGCTGGAGTGGTATCCAGCTATGCGTGAATGGGTCAAGCGGATTGCCTTCAGGGCCCGTTAGGCCGCTAACGGTCAGGCTGTATTCCTGATCGGTCGGCCTCCGCGTCTGGACAAAGAAGTCACGCCACGAAAATGGGGGATAGGCGGGCAATATGTTGTCGATCGGTAGCGGGGTGGAGTCGTTACCGATAATGCTCCAGTTCCCGGGATCGAGAGCAGAACCCGGATCGATGTCCTCCGGGAACCTCGCCACAAACAACGTCGACGTTAGATGCGTCAGGCTTTCAAGCTCTGACACAATTGCACCTCATAATAAACTGGGCTACTACGAGTATACCGTGCGTTGAAGCAATCCGCAACGAGATTCGCACCGTATTCCACAATAAATCCCGGATATATCTCTCTGGATTACAGTCCTCTCCTGCTGAACCTGAACTCCGCGCGGTGTGCTGTTCCCCTGCCGCCGAATCCTACGCCATCCGCCGGTGCTATAATCCTGCACGTTTGCCTACGGGGGAGGTATGGCCGAAGCGAATCAAAAAGGCATCGCAACATGGGCATGGGTAATGCTCGGAGGCTTCGCGCTGTGGATACTGCTGTTCACCGCGCACCTGCTGCACCTTATCCCCGAAGAGCTTGCGCTCGGGCCGCTCATCTTCATCTCCGCATTGCAGCTGCTCGCGGGCCTGACCCTCATTCAGGGCGCGTGCGAAGCGCTCATCCTGGGCGTTGAAAGGTTGGGTGCGCGCTATCGCTGGGACAGCTTCATTGCCGGCACGATCGGCGAAATCGTCAGCACGCTGCCCGAGTTCGTCGTCATTATCTTCATCGTCCAGGTGGACGCGCTGGCGGCGTTCCTGGTTGCGGTCGTCACCATCTACAACAACGCGCTCGTGTTCAGCGTGTACTCCTTCTTCCTGCCCAAGGACGTCAAGGGCAAGTTCCTGATGCCGGAGCCAATCACCCGCGCTGGCACTGAAGTTCTCATCGCCGGCAGCGGCATCGCGCTAGTATTAGGCCTTGTCTTCCTGACGCTGCGCACCGAAACGCACAAGAACGAGCTGGTAGGCATAGACCTTATGCTTGTCGCGCTTATTCTCTTCGTCGTATTCGGCTATTACCTGCACTCGCTGATGCACTATTACGCGAAAACCGACCAGGAGAAAAAAGCGACGCTCGATCCGGCTTCCCGCAGAACCGGCTGGATTGCCATTGGCGCGATGTTCGTCCTCGGCATCCTGGGGGCATTCCTCGGCGGCGAGTCGGTTTCAGCGTTCGCCGACTCCGCCCTTCACCGGATGAACCTCCCCCAGGTACCCACCGCCCTCATACTCGCGTTTTTCGCCGGTGTCAGCGAGTACGTGATTGTCTACAAGGCGCACAAGCGCCGCCTGATGGGCATTGCGCTTTCAAACGTGTTTGGCGGGATAACGCAGGTGATGTTCCTCGTGTTCCCGTTCACGCTCGCCGTAATAGCTTTAAGTGGCGACATCATACCCATCAATTTTGCGACCACGATTGTGCTGCTGCTGCTCTTCCCGGTGTTTTTCGTGTTGTTCGAGTACCTCGAGGAGGACCACACGCTCAACAACCTGGATGCGGCGGGAATGGTGGGAATATTTGTTCTCATCCTGTATGTGCTGTTGTTTATGAGCGGCGCATAGCCGCGCTTGCGGAAGGCCAGGGAGCTAACAACATAAAGCGCGAGTTTGTTGTAGAATAAGTAGGGTCGCCTTGTTGGAGGGCTAAATGCCGATAGAATACCGGCCAATGGACAGAGACTACGTTCTTCCCGTCTGTCCAATGGTCCTGCTAAATGGGCCATTAGACCGAGCCGATCCGGTTAGCCATGCGAGCTTTGTGTCAGACTGCCCCATGGTCAACGAGGCATTCTTCCGGCGATACATCGAGGAATACGGAACCTGCGCCTATCTTGCATGGGACCGTTACTCCCTGGTCGGCGCGACTGTGTTCTTCCCGCTGACAGACCTGCCGCCCAAGGCCGGCAAGGTATACGGCATTGACGAATACCCCCAGCGGTGGTTTGACGCGCTCAACAAGGAAAAGGGCACGATGATGATGACCTGCACCACCGTCGCGCCGCAGTACCGCGATTACGGGATAGGGCGCAAGCTGCTGGAGTCTGCAATCGGCTGGATGAAGCGCAACCGCTGGCTGCGGGCGGTAAAGCTGGGCGTGCCCTCGGAACTCTACGGCTTCTCGCGCCACTTCGACCTTACGTTCTGGGAAAGCCTGGGCTTCAGAGTGTTCCGCATTATCGACCGGACCAGCGCCGAGCCCTGGGCCAGCCGCGAGAAAGCCAAACTGCTGCACAGCTATGAAAGGGGCGAGTTTCTGGCAAAGGGCATTGATTTCAGCGCGGTACTCAACGAGCGCGGATGGCAGGGCATACTGGGAGTCCACGACCTGGAAATGCGCTTCGGCTAGCTAGTGCGCGGCGCTCCGGCAGCAGGTTCCTTAACTCCAGTATCCCGTCTTTAAGTGATACAGCAAGCACGACCTGTCCCCTCTTCGGCTACGCCATCCAACCCTCTTTCGCGAATGGGCGCAGGCGCAGGTCGGCTGATATGAACTGCGTTGCCAGACTCATAATCCCCGCCTAATACTCCCCCCGCTCGATGCGCAGGATGTATTTGCGCAACAGCTCTGTCGCCCTAATGTCGCCGGACGCCTTGGCATCCTCAAGTCGCTTCTCGGCAAGCTCCAGCGCTTCCCGCACTTCCCCCAACCGGAGCATCCTTTCAAGCTCCACATCCACCTCCATCTCAGCATTCAATTCCCCAACGGTCTCGCCCGATTCCGTCTCGCTGTCAGCCTTTATGCCGCCCACAACCGAGGGTAGCCCCAGCTTCTCGGCTGCCGCCTTCGGGTCAGTAGTTGTCACGTGGCGCCCGAAACCTGGCGCTTCATCTTCCGGTAGCTTGCGACCGGTCAGCCAAAAGCCTACCAGCCAGAAGATGCCGTACAGAACCAACACAAGCGGGAACGTCGTTTTCAGGAATACAAAGAGATGAGCGCCCACGAGCAGCAGCGCGGCAAACCACCCGAAGCGGTCGAAGGCGTCAAAGAACAGCCAGATGCCTCCAACAAAGGAGACTATCATCGCGATTATCAAATACTCCATAAGCTGACCCCCTCCGCGCTTCAGCGCGATTGCCCGCCGAATCCTCAGGCGGACCCGCACTCGCCCCGCACTCCATGCAGATTCTACCGCGATCGCTGCGAATTTGCCCGCTGCGCTCCGCATTCGGTATAATCTAGGGGAACCCGGAGGCATCGCCAAGTGGTAAGGCAAGGGTCTGCAAAACCCTTATCCCCGGTTCGATTCCGGGTGCCTCCTCGCTTCGCTTTGGGCGGTTAGTTCAGTGGCTAGAACGCTTCGTTGACACCGAAGAGGTCAGTGGTTCAATTCCACTACCGCCCATTTCTAGCTTCAGGCCCAGGGGCGGCTGGATGCCCGCAGCGGTCCTGTTCTGGCTGGCACCGGGGTGGCGGTGGCTATATCTGCCAGCGACTTCGTCGGCACTGCTGGTATAATGAGGGCAGCGGAGAGGGATGTGGGAGGAAAGCTCGAAAACGGCGCATTCTTCGGCTCAGGCCAGACCTGGACCCTCCCTGACGCCCGCGCTATCACTCTCGATGTTTACCCGCCATACCAACGGTACCGGAGGGTTTACCCGCCGAATCGGTGGCGGGCCGACCGCGCGGTGTATCCATACGGCGGAGAGGGCACGCTGGCGATACTGGCGACCGACTTAGAATTCGAGGGCTCGCGGGTGAAAAGCCCCATCCTGGGGCGCGACTTCAATCCGATGGGGAGAGGGGATGGTGTGTACTATGCCAACGGTGGCAACTACGCTGACAGCGCAAACGTAGTAATCTCAGGTGCCAAGCCGGTTTTCACAGGGGAGGCAGCGACCGGTTTCGGGAGCGGCGTGAACAACACGTATAGTCCGGAGGAGTGCCAGAAGCTCCGTAATGAACAACTCAGAAGACTAGAAGAGGATCCTGCATGTAAGAAAGAGATAGGACTTGACCCAAATGTGTGCTGCATTACAGAGTGCGGCGTTGGCCTGCCGGATGGGAAAGAGAAAGATAGGCGGAGACGTTCTTGCGATTGCTGCTGCTGCCTTGCTAAGGGTTGTCCGCCCTGTCTGTATCCACTGCCCCCAGAGTGCATCCTGTGCTGTGTGGGAGGCATAACCGGGGAGGGTGGCAAGGCCTGTGATTGTACGGACACTAGCCAGGGAGATCCGTGCGCAAGTCATCCTTGCGATTATGCGCCAAATACGCCTTGCGATCTCAAAGCAAACTGGCTTTGCGACTGGCTATACTATCGAAGAAAGGACGCGGTTAAATACCAGATGCCTTCGTGCAGGACTCTGTGCAAGACTTGTGGTTATATGTTCGGAAGTGGGGAGACTCCATGTCCGAAGTGGCGTCTGTCTAACTGCCAGCTCCAGTGCCAGAAATACAACAGGATCCTCCAAGTGTTTGTATGGGCTCTTTGTATGGAATGCTGTAGGGTTCAGCACAATTATTGCGTGCGTGAGGTTGCCGTGGATTGCGCGTGCGTCTATACTGATGGAGGGGGCAGAAAACGAAAGTGTTCGTATCAGGAAAAGCAGATGTAGAGCAACGCGGCGGATAAGGGCTGTGTCCTCAATATAGGAGTTATTCATGAAGCTGCCAGAAGTTGGAGCGTGTTGGAATTGGGTTTGGTGGTTATGGTATGTTTTCTTTCCGTATGCGTTGTTCTTCTTAAGCGCTGTGATTCTTAAAAAGCCTTTCTTGCATAGGGCAGGTGTGTGGAAGGGACTTCTAATAGGCGCTGCGATCGCGATGCTTTTAAACCAGCTTATTTTGTACTACACCGGATTGCCAGTGTGGCTGGGGGACTTACCTGGAGGTTTCGTTTTTGTAAACTCGTTTCTCTTCCCATATGCCTATCCTGCTTGGTATATTGCATATATAATGACCGCCTTATCCCCTTGGCCAACTAAAAGGCACACGAAATGGTGGTATGCATATCGCGTGGTTATCCTACTGCTCGTATTCAACGTCGTATTGTACTTGGTTATGCTACCGCTCGCGGTAGGTTTCTACCTTATACTTAACCATATTGCTATATCTGCTATGTAAAATAGTCTGCAGCTGTTTATAATGAATAGACGGGGCGGGACTGTGACAGTTAAAGCAACAATGGGCTTCAATTACGGGCTGGCGGCGAACTACGATAGCTACACCTACGATGTTATGGGCCGACTCACGCAGATCCTGGACAGCGGGCGCACCTTCACCGCCACCATCACCAACGACTGGAACGGGAATATCACCCAGGTTTCTGAAACCTGGGGCGGTGGCAATCCGACGGTCTCGACATTCAGCTACGACAACGAGAATCGCCTGACGGAGCTTTCCATCGGCAATTCGGGCTTCTCCGCCGACCATGCCGCCTACTTCAATGTCGCAATCGTGATGCCTTTGCCGCCTTCTTCGGCGGTGGCTTCGCGAAAAGACGCGACGTCGGGGCAGGATTTCAGCCAGTCGTGCACGAATTTTTTAAGCCGGCCGGTTCCCACGCCGTGCATTATCGCAACCGTCGTGAAGTCGCTCAGGATGCCGTCGGAGACAAATTTTTCGAGCTTTGGCAGCGCTTCGTCGGTGGTATGCCCGTGGATGTCGAGCTGGTGCGCCGTGGTGAGCAGCCCGCTGCCGGCTTCCTTGTCCAGCTCCGCGCCCAGATCCCGCAGCTTTTCCCGCTGTGAGCGCGTCATCCGCAAATGCCCGGTGAGCGCGGGCGGCTCTTCCGGCTCGCGTATCAGCTCCGCCGCCCTTTTATAGGTGAGCTTGAGCGTCTTGCCGCGCACATTTAGCTCTATTGCGCGCCGCGATTCATCAACGCGTGTGACCTCGCCGTCCACGCCTAAGGTGTGCAGGCGCAGTTTTTCGCCGACTGCGAACACGTGCCCAACTTCGCCGGGCTCCGGCGCAAGCCCCAGCTCGCGCTCCAGCTCCGCCAGCGCGCTTTCCTTGCGCTTCTGGACTTCGCCCGAGAACTCGGATGCGACTTCCAGCCCGCTGCGCCCGCCGGAATCGCGCAGCTTCCTGCGCAGCCGGCGCCTGGCATCACCGACGAACTCCTCCACGCGCACGTCGAAGTCGCGCTTGAGGCCGTCCAGCCGGCGCCGCAGGTCGCGCTCACGCTCGCGCATCGCCCGCTTCTCCTCCTCCGTCTCCTTCGTGCGAAGCTCAAGCTCGCGCCGCTCGCGCACGGTTCTGGCGATTTCGGACTCCAGCTCGTCTTGCTTGCGCCTGAGCCCGCCCACAACTTCGGCGAACACCTCGCCGGCGGCGTCGGTGTAGCCGTGCGCGCGCTCCACGAGATCCGGAGGCAGGCCCTCGCTGCGCGCGATGTCGAACGCGAAGCTCTTGCCGGGTATGCCGTCCAGAACGCGGTAGGTCGGCTTCAGCTCGCTTTCGTCAAACGCGAGGCTTACGTTCTTGCAGTCGCCGTATTTTTCGCCGAGCGTCTTTATCAGGTCGTAATGCGTCGTGACGGCGACCTTCGCCGGAAGCCCCCGCAGCCGCTCCAGCAGCGCGTATCCAAGCGCCGAGCCTTCGCCGGGGTCGGTGCCGGTGCCAAGCTCGTCGATGAGCACGAGCGCCTGACGGGAATTAGCGCCGCGACGGTCGAGCTCGCCCAGCAGGTCGCGCAGGAATGCTATGTGCGCGGTGAACGTGGAGAGGTTGTTGAGCACGCTCTGCTCGTCGCCGATATTCACGAACACGCCGTCGAAAAGCCCGACCTGTGTGCCCTCGCCCGCGGGGACATAAAGCCCCGTGTACGCCATCAGCGCGAACAGCCCGATCATTTTCAGCAGCAGGCTCTTTCCGCCCGCGTTCACGCCGCTGATGATGGCGATGCGCTCGCCTTCGAAGCTGAAGTCCTCCGGCACGAAATCCTCAAGCATCAGCGGGTGCCTGGCCTGCCGAAGAGTAAGCCTCCCCCCGTCGCTCAATTGCGGGCGGGTGCCGTTTACCGACAGGCTGTAGCGCGCGCGCCCCAGCACCGCGTCAAGCTGCGCGAGTATCTCGAAGTTGCGGGCAAGCTCGTCCCGGCTTTGCTCCACAGTGCGCGCGAACTCCATAACGATGCGGCGCACCTCCATTTCTTCTGCGTGGAAAAGCTGCTGGCGCTCGTTGTTTAGCTCGACTATTTCTTTTGGCTCCACGTACACGCTGGCGCCGCTGCCGGAATAGTCCACGACCATCCCCTTGAACCGCGACAGCACGCCGGTGGGCACGTTGAGCGTCAGGCGGTTGTTGCGGATGGACAGGTGGATTTCCTCCGCCAGGTCCGGCGCGCGCTTCCTGATGAGGTTGCGGATGCGGGTCTCGATGCGCGATTGCAGCTTGCCCGCGCCGCGCCGCAGCTCTTTGAGCTCGCGGGATGCGCCGTCGCGCACTTCGCCCTCCTCGTTGAACTTGCGCGCGAACTCCGCAGCGAGTCCGCCGATATCCGCGAGCCCGCCTGCCAGCTCCGCCAGCCGCGGGTATTTCGCGGGTGTCGCCTGCGTGAGCGCCTTACTCGCGCTCTTGTCCACCGCGAGGAATTCGCCGAGCCGGGCTAAGTCTTCGCGCTCCGGCGCAAGTCCCTCCTGGAAAGCGCCTAGAAACTCCGGCGTCTCCGGCAGCAGCGCGAAGCTTATGGGGTTGGCCGCAGCAACCTCCTGCCAGAACGTTATGCCCTCGGAAGTCTCGTCCAGCAGGCGCTCCACTTCCTGCCGCGACGCCTGCGGCGAAGCGCTGAGAACGAGCCTGCGGCCTGCTTCCGACTGGCAGTGGCCGGCGGCGCGCGCCAGCACCCGCCCGAATTCCAGATCCTCGCAGCCCACAAGCAGCATAGCCTAAAGAGGATACCACGAAGGGGGGAGCGCCGGATGCGTTCCGCGGGGCCTGCGAAGGCAGATGACCGCCCGGGCAAAAGCCCCAATGATTCCGGCCCAGACGGGAACATTTACCCGGTTTGCTGGTCAAATTAATCAGACAGCTGTTCCTTTACAACCGTTCAAGCTGTCTGGCCATAATTCCCCCTATACCCCCCGCAAGGGGGGTCTTTATTTCCCGGCCATAGGCTATAATCCAGCCCGTGAGGGGGATGTTACTCGCGTCTCTGCTTATCCCGCTGCTTCTCGCCGGGGGGAGCGCCGCGCGCGCGGACTTCAGCGCTGAGGTCACGCGCGGCGGAACCGGGCGCGACGCCACCGTCCGTCTTGCCATAAACGACACCGAAATCCTGGCGCTGCGCCATAGCACGGACAACCGCGCAGTTCTTGTCAAAATCGCGGACTTCATATCCCGCGCCGCCCACGGCTCACCCGAAAGCGCCGTGCCCGCCGAGAGCATCGCCGTCGCTGACGGCATACTCGTGCTGGGATTCGACGGCTCACGCGAGTACAGGATCCCGCTTGCGGAAATTATCTTTCCTGAAGCAAGCGAGAACGGCCTGGCCCGCAGGCTCGCCGAGCGGTTTGACCTCGCACTGAACCGTCCATGCCTTGGCGTTTCCCCGCCCGCACTTACAGTTCCCGTTGGCGAGAGCCGCAACGCGCAGCTCACCGGCGTTTTCAGCTCAGCTATAGAAGTGCTGAATCCCCATCCGGACGCGGTGAACGTCATCGTTTCCGGCAATACGGTCACGCTGGAGGGGCTTGCCGAAGGTTCCGGCACCATCGTGCTTCGGAGGGGCATGAGTGAAGTCGCGCTGCGATTCACCGTGCAGCTTCTCGCCGCCTACTTCCCGGAGCGCGTCACGGTTGAGCTTGCGGGCGCGGTGCCGCCGCGGGAGGAGTTGAAGGAAGTCGTCCGGGCACAGCTTCTTGGAGTATCGACCGTTGCTCCGGAAGCGAGCGTGGATTTCCTGGGGCTTGAGCGCATAGAGGGTAACACCGGCGACATGATTGCCCGGGTGGTCGCGCAGGCGCCCAACCGGATAAAGGTCGGCCGGAAGATACCCGTAGAGGTGGTTTCCGGCCCGGAATATACCGAGCCTTCGGACGTGGTCCTGTTTTCCAACGAGCCGGAAATGGTGTATGGGCCGGGGATGCTTTACCAGTCGAACCTTCTGGCAGGCGAAAGGGCACGGCTGGCCTACCACCACCAGAACCGCAGCGGGCGCACGCTGAAACTTAGCGTGCTGCTGGTGAACCTGGGCGATTTGCCCCAGAGGGTTATGTGGCGCAGCGGTTGCGCCGGACCGGACGTCTCAACCTACCTGGTGGGTTCGCTGGCGGTGGAGCGCTACCTGCGCAAGCTGGCAGGCGGGCAGGCCGCGTACCTGACTCTCTCGCGCCACGCCGTGGCCTGCATCTTCGTGAGCAAGCTGCCGGCAAACCAGTCGGCGTCGGGCCTGATGGACCTTCACCTGCTCAGCGGAAGCGAAGTAGGGGTGATGGTACTCGCCGAGGAAGCAGGAGCCGGGGAATGCGCCTTAAGCCCACGGAATTCCCTGCTCTACGGGGGGTCGCCGCCGCGATACGAGCCGGCTGGACTGACAATGCACCATATGTACGACCTTGACGGCAACTGGCTTTTCCTCCGCGTGGGCAAGGGCGAGATGCGCGACCGCGCAGGGAGAGCGCTCATCGGCGACTACGGAATGCTGGTGGAGCATGTGGTGACGCTGATGAACAGCGAAGCCAGGTCGAGGAGAGTCAGGCTGACATTCGACGCCACAGCCGGCAATGCGCAGGGCGCTTTTCTCATTAACGGCCGGATGGTGAAAACGCCGGTTGTGCGCCCGCGCAGCCCCTACACGCTGCGCGTGTTCCGGCTGGGGCCTTACGAAAAGCGCGAAGTGAGAATAGCGACTGTTCCCGCAGGCGGCTCACATTTCCCGGCGAGCCTTGTGTTTTCCTCCGAGGAATGACGTTTCAGAAACCGCCGCTATCGCCATCGGTTCGAACAAACCGCCCTGAGTCCCGTCTACTTCCATAACACGACACAACTCCTGGAGGTTCTGAATATGATTAAAAGGATTGCGATATTCGGTGTATTGGGACTGCTGCTCTTAGGAGCGGGAACAGCCTGGGCGCAGCGCGGCGCCGGAGCCGGCAGAGGAATGGGAATGGGCCCGATGCCGGAGAACGCCCGCATCGTAAAAGGCTCCATTGACCGTGTAGGCGGCGACTACCTTAGCATTGCGGTTGAGGACATCTTCGTCCCCCGCGAAGGCCCGATGGACAACCCGCCGGACATGGTGCGCGTTGCCGTCGGAGACGAAGCCCGGTTCGTCACCAAGGAGGGGCGCGATGCCCAGCTCTCCGATTTCAGCAAGGGCGACGCTATCGTGGCGATTACGGCCTTTGAGGACGGCAAGTACACGCTGCGAGCCCTGGTGACATCAGACGTCGCCTCTGCGATGCGCCGACGGGTCGGCGAGCGCATCAAGGAGCGGCGCGGGCAGCAACAGGGACGCGGTATGCAGGGACCCGGCGGAAGGTTCGGCGGCCAGCGCGGCCAGGGAATGATGGGGCGGCAGCAGATGCCGCTGGTTGTTGGCACCTTTGAGGGCTATGACCGCAACGGCGTTACCATCACCATCACAGGAGTGCTCCAGCCGACCGGCAAGGACGAACCCAGCATCAAGCAGTTGCCGGAGGAGAAAACCATAACTGTTCGCATATTCGACCGCACGCGCGTTTTCCACGGTGGCGAGAGGGCTTCCATTGACGACTTCAGCAAGGGCGAAGGAATCGTCGCGATGATTCCGCGCCGTGGCGCCGGACGCGGCGAGGGCCCGGTGCTGATGCTGCTGGCGGACAAAGTATCCGCGGAGAAGCTGCGCGACCTGATGCGCGGAATGCGCGAGAACAGACGGGATCGTGACCGCGCGCGCGACGGCGGCGGTATCTGGTAAGCGCGGCAAACACCGGCTACACGACAGACGCTATCCCGAACAGGGCCTGCATGGTGCGGGCCCTGTCGCTTTTTCAGAGGCAGGCGCTTCCTCCCCCGGCCCCGGGCCACAGCCTGGACACCCACCCGCGCCGCTATGCTAGAATGAACCCAACCTCAAGGAGACAATCAAGCAAATGGCCAGCCTGAACAAGGTGATACTCATCGGCAACGTGGGCCAGGACCCCGACGTCAGGTATTCGGCGAGCGGGACGGCCGTCGCCCGCTTCTCCATCGCCACCAACGAGCGGTGGGTCAGCCGCAGCACCAACGAGCCGCAAGAGCATACCGAGTGGCATACCATCGTCACGTTCGGCCAGCTTGCCGAGCGGGTGAAGGAATACGTCACCAAGGGGCGGCAGGTTTACGTTGAAGGGCGGATCCGCACGAACACCTGGACCGACGTGAACGGGATAAAGCACACGCGCACGGAAATCCACGCGCGGGACGTGCTGTTCCTCGGCTCACGGCGCGAGGGCGGGACGCCGCCTTCGGGCAAGAAGCCCGGCGGGAAGGAAGAAAAGGATGAAGACGTAATCGACCTCGGCGTGGACGACGACTTCAGCGTAAGCGACTTAGGCCCCGCCGTGGAGATGGACGACCTTTCGCTCACGCCGGGGGACTGACCGCTGAACGCGGGGTGCGCAACAGAGTGCGAGCGCTACAGGAGTCTCTTACTGGCTGCGTTATCGGACTAGACCAGCTTCTTTACTTTCTCCCAGTCGCTCAGGAAACGCTCCAGCCCGGAGTCGGTGAGCGCATGCTTAAAGGCCTGCTGCAGCACCTTGAACGGCACGGTGGCGATGTCCGCGCCGATGAGCGCCGCTTCCTTGAAGTGGTGGGCGTGGCGCAGGCTCGCAGCGAGTATCTGCGCCTCAAAGCCGTAGTTGTCCCATGCTAATACCATTTCCTCCAGCACGTCCATCCCGTCCTGGCCGATGTCGTCCAGCCGCCCGATGAACGGCGAAACGAAGTACGCCCCGGCCTTTGCCGCCAGCACCGCCTGGCTGACCGAGAATACGAGCGTCACGTTTGTGCGGATGCCCTCGTCGGCGAGAGTGCGCACCGCTTTCAGGCCTTCGGGCACAATGGGAACCTTCACGACTATGTTGGGCGCCCACGACGAGATTTCGCGGGCTTCTGCGACCATTCCGTCGTAGTCCGTCGCGGTGACTTCTGCCGAGACCGGGCCGTCCACGATCGAGCAGATCTCGTCGATGCACTCGCGGAACTTGCGGTTTTCGCGCGCAACGAGCGACGGGTTGGTGGTGACGCCGTCAACTAAGCCCATCGCGACGCCCTGGCGAATCTCTTCAACGTTGGCCGTGTCAAGAAATATCTGCATACCGGCTCCTACAATATGCGAGGCGGGACGCAGATTCTAGCACATCGGTGCGCCGCTGTTGCGGCTTGCTCGTGGAGCTTGAGGCAGAAGGACAGGACGGGATTTATTGGCGCCTTCTCTTGCAGGGGCAATGCGCCTGTGGCGCACAAATTCACGAATTGCCCTTTTGCAGGCTTTCAACTGATTACGCGGCGCTGACCAGCGCCGCTCTTATCCGACGGGCTGGTGAGCCGTTCGGCTGCCTTCGGCTCTGAGTCTCTGAGCCTCGTCGCTCAGGCTCGAAGAGAACTCAGGCTGAAGCCCGGCCCACCCCTAACAAAACACGCCCTGACGTATCCCCCCCCCTGTCGGGTGGCGTCATCTGTCCACGTGACGCACCTTCGCTTGCGCCGGATAAGGAAGCATGTGCGGCTAATCCCACAGCGTACCCAACAACCGGCAGCCAACAACCCCCCTACACCGGCACGACCTTATACCCGTACATCAGGATGCCGTGGTGGCCGTCCTTCTGGATGAGCCTAAACTCGATGCGCACCGGCATACCGATCTTGATGTTCTCGAACGGGCAGTCCACGAGCTGCGCGGTGATGCGCCCGCCGCCATCCATCTCGCAGATGGCAACCGCGTAGGGCGCTTCGTCCACAAACTGCGTGGGCGCAACGCGGATAACCGTGTAGGTCAGCACCTTGCCGGTGGTGGATAGCGTGTGTGGCTTGAGCTCCTCATCGCACTTGATGCCGCAGGAGCGGCGTGGCGGGAAGTAAACCTCGTCGCAGCTTTCACACTTGTTGCCTTCGTAGCGCAGGCGCTGAGCGCGCTCTCGCCAGTAACCAGGAACCGATGCCATCTATACCACCTCCAGGATGTGAACTACCGCGCTTCCGCCGCTGCCACCCATATTCTGCGCCAGGCCGCGCTTCGCGGTTTTAAGCTGCCGCTCGCCGGCGTCGCCGCGAAGCTGGGTGACGAGTTCGTGAATCTGCCCCACGCCGGTTGCGCCGACCGGATGCCCCTTGGATTTCAGGCCGCCGCTGGTGTTGACGGGGCGTTTGCCATTCAGCGCGGTCTCGCCCGCAGCCGCCGCCTTGCCGCCCGTGCCCTTCTCGAAGAAGCCGATGTCCTCGCT
Organism: bacterium; assembly: GCA_021163765.1. Taxonomy (GTDB): domain Bacteria; phylum 4484-113; class 4484-113; order 4484-113; family 4484-113; genus JAGGTK01. The sequence continues at coordinate 6,652 of JAGGTK010000061.1, read as the reverse complement.
GGTAATTACCTCGGCGATGGAGAAGCAGTCGTGCACCTCGGCGAAGTCAATGTCGTCCGGGCCGACGCCCGCCATATCGTAGGCGCGCCTGGCCGCAACGACTGTGGCGTTCAGTGTGCTGAAGTCCTTGCGGCTGTGCAGCGCGATGGTGTCGGTTGCCGCGCCCACGCCGGATACCTTGATGATTGGACGCCCCTTGGCAAAGTCCTTCGCCATCTCCAGCGGGCAGAGGATTGCCGCCGCCGCGCCGTCCGTTATCGGGCTGCAGTCCATAATCGTGAGCGGGTCGGCAACCATCACGCTGTTGACGACACCCTCAACGGTTGTCGGGTGCTGGAATTGCGCGTGAGGGTTGAGCGCGCCGTTCGCATGGCTCTTCACCGGCACCGCGGCCAGCTCCTCGCGGGTCAGCCCGAAGCGGTGCATATAATCCTGCGCCATCATCGCGTAAAGCCCGGGGAAAGTCACGCCGTTGTAAACCTCGTAGTCGCCGTCGGCCGCCGTTGCCAGCGCAAAAGTTGCCCCGCCGCCGTCCACGTCGGTCATCTTCTCCACGCCGCTGACGAGCGCGATGTCGGCCATTCCCGACGCGACCTCGATGAAGCCCGAGCGCATCGCCATACCGCCGGAACAGCAGGCGCTTTCAACACGGGTGGCGGCCACTGGCGTGACGCCCAGGTAATCCGCGCACAGCGAGCTCAGGTGTTCCTGGCCCACGAACAGCCCCGGTGACATAGCGCCGACGTACATCGTGTCAATGTGGTCAACGCCGGCGTCGTTTATCGCGTTCTGGGCGGCCTCAACCCACAGGTCGCGCAGGCTGCGGTCCCACAGCTCGCCCCATTTTTGTATTCCGATTCCGATTACTGCAACGTCTCGCATTATGCCCTCCTAGTCCGCCTTGACGATTTTGCCCCGGCACTTGGCGTACTGCCCGTAGGTGAGGTAGACCTTGTTTTCGTCAAGCTGCGGGCGGGTAAACGGAGCCTTTTCGCGCACTTCGACCAGCCGCTCGGTGGCCTTCCAGATGAAGGCGTCCGAGCCTGCGCCGCTCCCGTAGCTGCACATCAGTATGAGTTCTCCCGGCTTGGCGACATCCAGTATCGCCGTCAGGCCCATCGGCGACGCGCCGCTGTACGTGTTCCCCAGCCACGGCGAGAGCCAGCCGGTCTCCATTTGCTCGTCCTTGAAGCCCAGCATCCGGCCCACGTTGCGGGGGAATTTCCCGTTGGGCTGGTGGAACACCGCGTAGTTTATGTCCTTTGGGGTGAGCCCGGCGCGCGACATAATCTCGCGGGACGCCGACTGCACGTGCTTGAAGTACGCCGGCTCGCCGGTGAAGCGGCCCCCGTGGCGCGGGTAAAACTCGTATTCGCGCCGCCAGAAGTCGGGCGTGTCGGTCATGAAGCTGTAGGTGTGCAGGCACTCCGCGAGGAGTTTTTCGCGCCCCATAATGAACGCGGCGGAGCCCGCGCTGGCAGAGTACTCCAGCGCATCGCCCGGCGCGCCCTGGCTCGTGTCGCCGCCGACCGCGAGCACGTAGTCCATCTCGCCCGCCTTCACCAGCGAGAGCCCGACGAACATCGCCTCGCTTCCCGCTTTGCAGGCGAACTCGAAGTCCGCGCAGTGGCAGTCGGGCGTGGCACCGATGGCCTCCGCGACAACGGTGCCGGAAGGCTTCACCGCGTACGGGTGGCTTTCCGAGCCGATGTAGACCGCGCCGATGCTCTTCGGGTCGACTCCCGCGCGTGCCAGCGCCCATCGCGCCGCCTCAACGGACATCGTTATCGTGTCCTGGTCGGGCGAGGGCACGGACTTTTCGTAGAGCATCAAGCCGCGCTTGAATGCAGCGGCGTCCGCACCCCAGACGGCGGCGATTTCCTCCAGCTTGATGCGCTGCCGCGGGATGTAGGCGCCGTATCCGACGATACCTACCATGAGTTTCCTCCTAGGCGATTTTTCCGCCGCGCTGGCGCGCGGCTCCCATTGACCGTATTATACAGTATCCAGATAAGCCCGCAACCGGCGCATTCGCCGATTCAATCCGCCCAGAGCGCCAGTGGTAGAATTGCGGCGTGACGGATGAAACTCAGCTCCAATCCGATGATGACGCCGGTAAGGCGTTTGCGCGCCTTGCGGGAATTATGCGGCGGCTTCTCGCGCCCGACGGTTGCCCCTGGGACAGGGAGCAGACGCTGGCGTCGCTTCGGCAATACGTAACCGAGGAGGCGGCGGAAGTTGTCGCGGCGATAGACCGGCTGCTGGAAGTAGAAGCACTCATCCGCGCCCATCGCGGCCTGCCGCCCGCCGAGCCATCGCCGCCGGAGGATTTCAGCACCGGGCACGCCGAAAAAGGGCGCACGCACGCGCATCATCCGGCCCGTGAGACATTTGACCAGGCCGCATCCGGGTCCGGCGCGCCGCTAGGCGAAGGCGAATTGCCGGAAGAACTGGCAGCGCAGTGGGAAGACGCCCGCCGTGAGCTTACGGCGGAACTGGGCGATCTGATGCTCCAGCCGGTCTTTCAGGGCGTGCTGGGCGAGGAGCTGGGCTACTTCAGCTTGGAGGATGTCATAGACAGCATCTGCGAAAAGCTTATCCGCCGCCATCCCCACGTTTTCGGCGGGGTGGACGCGCCGTCGGCAGAAGACGTGCTGGACAACTGGGAAGCTATAAAGCGTGAGGAAAAGAAAGGCGGCTAAGGTTCAGGCGTCCTCGCCGCTTCCGCTTTCCGATTCCTCAAACAGCGGCACCGAGGGCCCCGGGTTGAACCTGTCCGGCGTGTAGGGCACCTTGAAGTAATCGTACGCCTTCTGCGTCACGCAGCGCCCGCGCGAAGTTTTCTCGAGGAATCCCGCCTTCATCAGGTAAGGCTCGTATACGTCCTCGATGGTGTCGCGCTCCTCGTTGAGCACTGCGGCGATGGTGGAGATGCCCACCGGCCCGCCGTTGAAGTTCTTGAGGATCAGCATCAGGATGCGCCGGTCCATCTCATCCAGGCCCTCGTCGGAAATCCCCAGGCGCTCCAGTGATTCTTCGGCCAGTTTCGTCGTAACCTCCGTGTCACCGGCGACGACTGCGAAGTCCCACACGCGCTTGAAAAGCCTTAGCGCCACGCGCGGCGTTCCGCGCGACTTGCGGGCGATGGACAGCAGGCATTCGTCGCTTATTTTGATGTCGTGCTCCAGCGCTTTGCGCCCGATTATCTGCGCGAGTTCTTCCGGCGCGTAGAAGCTTAAGTGAAACATTGCGCCGAAACGGTCGCGCAGCGGCGCGGTGAGAAGCCCGCTGCGGGTCGTCGCGCCGATAAGCGTAAACGGGCTCAAGTTGAGCGGTATCGTCTTGGCGCCGGGGCCCTTGCCGATAATCACGTCAACCTTGTACTGCTCCATCGCGGAATACAGCGTTTCCTCGACCGCGCGGTTGAGCCGGTGTATCTCGTCTATGAAGAACACCTGCCGCTCATGCAGGCTTGTCAGGATGGCGAGCAGGTCGCCGGGGCGCTCCAGCAGCGGGCCGGTGGTGGACGTCAGGTTCACGCCCAGCTCGCGGGCGATGATGTTCGCCAGCGTCGTTTTGCCCAGCCCCGGCGGGCCGGCGAACAGGATGTGCTCCAGCGCCGCGCCGCGCTTCTGGGCGGCAGTGAGCATCACGCGGATGTTGGCGACCGGACCTTCCTGGCCGACAAATGCTTCAAGCGAATCGGGGCGCTTTGTGGTAAACGCGGAGACCTCCCGCTGCTCGGGGGAGACGAAACGCTCGTCGCCAGTGCTTCCAGAACCGGTGCCGGTGCGCGGCATGCGCCTAGTTTAGCACAGCGTGCCGCTTACCTGGGGCGCTTACTTTCTTCGTCCTCTTCTTCGCGGTGGTAAAGCTCAACCGTGCTGCGGTCCTTGATGGTAATCCCATTGAGGTGGTCTATCTCGTGCTGCACCACCCTTGCGGGCAGGCCGTCCAGCTCAACCTTGTAGGTCTTCAGGTCCAGGTCCTGGAACTTTACTGTAACCTGCTCGAACCGGGGAATCAGCCCCGCCAAGCCGGGGAATGACAGGCAGCCCTCTTCTCCGAGCTCTTCGCCGTGCCCCTTGGTGATGGTGGGGTTGAGGTAATAATGGACTTCGTCGGCTTCAAGGTCTCTGACTACGATTACCCGCAGGAGCTCGTCCACCTGGTTGGCGGCCAGGCCGATGCCGTCCCCTTCGATCATAGTCTCCGCCATGTCGCTAACCAGTTTTCGAACGTGCTCGATGTCCCCGCGCCCGACCTTCCGCGCGGTCTTGCTCAGAACCTCCGCCGGATACGTGACTATTCCGATAAGAGACATGCCCCCAGATTATACCGCCACACGGCCGTCTCTATCGTTTAGACCCGATTCCGGGTCTTCGCTGTAGGGGCACAGCACGCCGTGCCCTCTTTCTGCTGAAGGCTGCTAAAATCCCCCCCCGAACATAATCGCGCCGGCGAGGAGGCCTAAAAACGCCACCAGCCAGACCCAGGCGATGGTCGCGCGGGTGAGATCCAGCACCCGCACCTTGAGGAAGCCCGCGAGCCACGCGTTGTGCGTGTTCGTGGGGTCGCACACGCCCTGCATCATCCCCACGGAGAAAAACGCCACCATCAGCAGCGGCGCGGCAAGCTTCCCCGCCTCCATCAGTAGCCCCACGATGCCGCTGCCCATCCCGTAGAGATTCAGCGGCCCGCGGTAAAGCGCCAGCGGCGCAAACACCGTAAACGCCGCGATGTAAAGCACCGGCGTGCGCGGGATCAGCCCGGTTATCAGCGGCCGCACCGCCTCCGTAACTTCAGGCAGCATCGTCGCCTGCAGCAGCATCCCGATGCCGAAAAGCAGCAGTATCGCCGGGATGGCCATTTTGAACCCGCTGTAGCAGGCGCGCATTATGCGGTTGGCTTCGCCGCCTGTGGTAGCCTTGGCGACGGAGGGAGTCCAGCTCGCAGCGTGCGCGTATAAGACGCCCAGGAAAAGCGCGGGCACGATGCCCAGGCTGAACTCGCCGAAGTAGTTGAGGCTCTTGCCGAGATTCGCCGTGAGCAAAAGTAGCAGCGGATATATTAGCGCCGCGATGGACAGCCCGTGCACCCGCCCCCGCAAAAACGCCGCGCCGGTGGCAAGCCGCGCCAGCACCGCAAGCGTGAGCAGCGCCGTGGCCGCCGCAAGCAGCCAGAATAGCGCAAGCTTCACCACTGCAAACGCTGCGGGATAGCGCAGAGTCACCGCGCTTGCCGCGATGAAGGCGAGCGCCACCGCGACCGTTGCCGCCATTTCGGGCCGGCGCACGCCCTGCTCGCGGTGCACCCGCACGAACACGAACGCCGCCGTTACCGCCAGGAATATCACGAACAGCGTCAGCGCGTACGGAATGATGCGCTCCTGGGGCAGGCCCAGCACGGAGATATATAGCTGCCAGTTCACCGGGTTCAGGCATCCGCCGAGCGACAGCGCCAGCAAAAACACCGCGCCCGCCGAAAGCGGCGAAAGCCCCATCGCCAGCATCAGCGGCAGCGCCGTCGTCGCGACCATTATCACCGCGCCAAGCCCGCCCAGGTTGGTGAACAGCAGCGCGATGACGAGCGTGAGCAAAAGCGTCAGCATGAACGGCGAATCGCCGGAGAATTCTGCCGCGAATCGCACCAAGTACTTCGCGATGCCCGCGTCCTCCACCTGCGCGGCCAGCACCGCGCCCAGCACCACAGCGACGATCAGCGCCGAAAGGCGGGTAAACCCCGCGCCGATGACGGTGCCGAAGATAGCGTTGAGCGGATCGGTGAAGTTGCCGCTGATAAGCTGGGGCGCGAACGCGACGAGCGCGAGCAGTATCGCGGCCAGGGGCAGCACGAGCGCGGTGGGGGGCCGCACGATGAACAGGAACAGCCCCATCCCCACGATGACGGCGATGAGCAAAACGCCCAGCCAGAGCATGCGCCGATTATACATGCAACGCAAAATGGCGCGGCGCGAAAATTCCTGTTACCATTATCTGCCGTGTCGGACGAGACCCACGAAGAGCGGGTGCGGCGCGCAATCGCCGGGCTGAGGCGCAAGCGGGCGCAGGCGCATCACGCGCCTTCGGTAATAGTGCGCAAGGAGCCGGTGGAGCCGCGCGAGCGCGTCCCGCTGGAAATCCCCGACCACCGCTGCGCCATCTGCGGGAAGACGCCGGAATCGGGGGTCTCGCTGCCGGGGGATACCGTGGTGTATTTTTGCGCTGAGCACTTAGGGATAGGCCGGCGCATCGCCGAGAAGGCCTGGAAGTATTACAAGCGGCGCAGGAAGCTTGAAGAGTACCTGCGGGCAAAAAAGGAGCGCCTGGACGGCCTGCTCGAGCGCGCAACGTCGCGGTCCTCCTGCCCGTTTTGCGGCCAGGAGCTTGCCGAGGAGCTTTCGCACGACGGCAAGACCATCCGTTTCTGCCCCTCCTGCGACACCGAATTCTACGACACCAAGGCCCAGGTGGACTGAGCGCCGCTCTTTATCCTGCTGACAACTGATAGCTGGAAGCTGGCCGTAAAATGTAGGGGCACAGCATGCTGTGCCCGTCTTCAGTGACTTGGGTATTCCCCCGTGAGTACGCCGGGCTTCAGCCCGGCTCTTACTCTTCCTGACGGCTGACATCTGACAGCCAAGGGCTATTTG
>JAGGTK010000070.1 GCA_021163765.1 bacterium | reverse complement strand
CGCCCGCGCCGCGCAAAAAGCGCCGCCGCACGCTTTATAAGCTGGGCTGCGGCCCCAAAAGAAGCGCGCCGAGAACTCCCACCTGAATCTAGGCCGCGCAAAAGGCGTGGCAGCATCAAAACGGCTTTTGAGCACCGGACCGCCAGATCCCTGTCAGGCGCGCACCAACAGTAAGACTGCCTGCTCATAAAGTAGCGGTAGTTTATTCGGGACGCCCCGACTCGCTATCGGATACAATACTTCCAATCACGCCCCGATGTTGCATATGTCTTGGAATGGGACAGCTGCCGGCTACTCGCAACGCGATACTTCCGGATTGTATCTCCACATGCCTTTTTGCCTCCAGCGCTGCGCTTACTGCGATTTCGCGAGCTACGCGCTAAACGCGCTGCCGGAAGGACTGAGCTTCACGTCCTACGCGGATGCGCTTATTAAGGAAGCGGGGCTGGCGGCGGGCGAGCACGGTTCGCTGCGATTCACCACGATATATATCGGCGGTGGGACGCCGTCGCTGATGCCGCTTGACGAGCTTCAGCGCGTGGTTGCCGCGATGCGGGAAGCCTTTGATGTTTCGAGATTAAAGGAATTCACGCTCGAAGCCAATCCCGACACGCTTGGCCGCGATAAGCTACGGCAATGGAGCGAGCTCGGAGTCACGCGGCTTTCAGTAGGAATCCAGTCGCTTTCAGACAGATCCCTGCGCGAGCTGGGCCGCAGCTATTCCTCCGGCGGAGCGCTTACGGCGTTCTACGAGTTGGCGGACGAACTTTCGGCGTTCGACCTGTCGTTTGACCTGCTGCTGAATGTCCCATGGCAGAAGCCTTTGCAGGTGCTTGACGATATCCGGACGCTTTATGCATTTGAGCCGGCGCACTTCTCGCTTTACTCGCTGAAGGTGGAGCCAGGGACGCCGCTGGCGATGCGGGTGGCAAACGAGCCGGGGCTTGCGCCGGACAACGACCGCTTCGCTGATGAGATGAACGCGGCGGAAGAGCTGCTGGAAGAAAGCGGCTTTGCGCGCTACGAAATCTCGAACTTCGCCCGGGACGGCAAGTGGTCGCTGCACAACCTGACCTACTGGCGGGGCGGGGATTACCTTGGGCTTGGCGTGAACGCAACAGGCTGTATCAATAGCGTGCGCACGCGCAACCACCGCGAATTCGCCGATTACCGCGCGGCGCTTTCGCAAGACGCGCTGCCTATTGCAGAGCGCACAGAGCTTTCTGAGACCGAGCGCGCGTTTGAGCGGCTGATGCTGGCGCTGCGCACGACATGGGGCATTTCGCGAGATGCGTTTGCAGCGGGAATCTGGGAGAAGCTGCAGGCGAGAGCCGAGGAGCTTGCTGCGCGCCATCCGCAACTGATTGTCGTGGCGCCGGGGCGCATCGCCCTCACATCAGGGGGAATGAACGTGGAGCACGCGCTGGTGGTGGAGCTGGCGGAGGGGGTGTTCTAGAGTCTTTCCAGCGCCATTACCTTCTTCACGCGCCTTTCGTGCCGCCCGCCCTCAAAGCGCGCGTTGAGGAATATCTGAACGTAGCGCTTGATATCGTCCAGCGCCTGCGTGTCGCCGCTGAAGCACAGCACGTTGGCGTTGTTGTGGCGCTTCACGAACTCGGCTATGTGGTCGTTGAATACAGGGGTGGCACGGATACCTTTGATCTTGTTGAGCGCCATGCAGATACCGACGCCGCTGCCGCAGATGCCGATCCCGAAGACGCCGGATTCGTCGGCGCCTGCGCCGCCCGATTCTAAAGCCACGCGCTCGCCTAGCATCTGGGCCATATCGGGGTAGTCGCAGGAATCCTCTTCCGCAGTTCCCATGTGCTCGACCGTGTGTCCCTGGCCTGCCAGAAGCGCTGCGAGCTCCAATGCGTATTTCGTGCCGCGATGGTCGTTTGCGATGTATATTTTCATTTTGTTACCTGTCAGAAGCGGAATGCGAAGTTTGTCTGTATCGTGTCGCCGAAGCTGCCGCTGCCCGGCTCGGCGCGGGTCCACCGGTCGTTGCCCCGGTAGATGAAGTTCCACGAGACATTGCTGGAAAGCGCATAGCTCATAACCACGCTCAGCTTCTGGCTCACGTCCCGGTTGCCGGGGCGGTTGTGGTACATGTCTGAGCGCAGCGAGGCGTTGACGGTCATCTTTGGCGTGGGCAGGAAGTTAAGGCTGGCGCTGGCGAAGTACGAGTCGTCTTCGCGGTCACCGAACAGCCGGTTGCTGATATCCTGGCTGGTTGTGTCGCCAAGCTGGAAGTTAAGGCCGAATTTTCTTGCCTTCATCTGGGCCGTGGCGCTTATGGTGGTCCGGCTCCTCTCCGAGCCGCTGCCGGTGTAATCCCGGCTCGTGGTCTCGGACACCGACGCGGTCAGGCCGAAGCGGGCGTGCGGGTTGTAGCTGAGCCTGCCCGAAAGCACGCCCGTCTCATTCCGCCTGGACTGCGCTGCGACATCGCTGGTGCCGGTGGCTGACGAATTCACGCTCAGCCCCAGTTCCGGCGTGGGCTTAAGGCTGAGCGAGTACTTGACGGTGCTGGTTGCAGTGCTGCGCGGCGGGTTCTCGTCCTGGCTTTCGGTGATTGAAACACCGGCGCGGCCGGTGCCGCTTCCCGGCAGGGGGATTTTCACCCCAACGCTGCACTTCTGAACCTGCCGGTCGCTGAAGCGCCCATCGGGAAGCGTGGTGCGCCGCTGTTCGACCGACGCGCTGTAGTCTACTGCGCCTCCCAGCGCCCTGCCGCTCTCCAGGCCCACTTTTACGTCTTCCTCGTGGGTTGTGCTGATCTCGCCCGGCAGCGTAAGGAGGTCGTTGCATGTCTCTTTAAAGGAATAGGTTGTCTTGAGCGTTCCCAGCGGGAGCGGCACCGCGTGGTCGAAGTAGAGCTGGGTCGACTCTGTTGACCGGCTCGTGCCCGCAAGGGCGTTTTGGGACTCGCTCGTGTTGCGCGTGAACTTGAGCATTCCGTGGGGAAGCCCGTATTGCATCACAACGCTCCCGGTAACGTACTCGGTGCCGCTTGCCAGCTTGCCCGCATAAACCGAGCTGCTGGTGCTGCGGGTGATGTTCGCAGTCACGGTAGGCCCCGCCAGGGAGTTGAAGCGCATTGACGCGCTCTGCTTGCTGGTTGGGTCGGCGCGGAGTATTGAGCCGCCGGCGCCGCCGGGGGCCAGAGGGAGTTTCTCGGTGAAGCTCGCGCCGAACTGGATCCGCTTGTAAATATCCTGGCCGCCGACGGCGAAGGCGTATTCGCTGCGTGCCTTCCCCCGGCCGCTTGGATAGTCGCTCCCCTCCAGGCGGGCGCTGTATAACAGGCTGGTTTTTACCGACAGTCCGGCAAGATTGAATACCGGGAAGCGGGGTTCAAACTTAATTGTCTGGTAGAAAGTAGTCGCGTTAGCCGAGGGGTCTCGTGAACTCCCACGTGATTCGATCCCACTGCTAATGACCGCGCTTGGCAGCGCGGCCTTGGCTGCTGAACCTGCGTGCGCGCCGTGCGATATCGACAACAGCGTCCACGCAACAAAAACGGTGGCTAAAAATAGCCTCCACCCAACCATGTACCTTCCAGATGAGGTGGGGGATACCACTCCCCCGCGCTAGTAGGACTATTATACAACATTTTCGCCACGATGCTATAATTTCTTTGTGAGCCTTCGCAGACGGGATGTTTATCCGCAATATTACCGCGCCAAGCGCCGCCGTGAGCGCATCGCTATAGTGGCTAGCATCGTGGTGGCGGTTGTGATTATCACAGCCTTCCTGGCGCTCGCCATCGCGTACTTCATACGCCCGCGTGAAGGCCTGGACGAACTCGCGCAGCGGCGGGAAGAGATAATCGCGCCACAGGCAGAAGAAGCCCAGGCCAGCCCCGCTCCAGTTGCGCAGCCGCAGCCGGCGGCAGAGGCCCCGCTCATAGCGCTGGAGGACATCACCGAGTGGGCACCCTCTATTCCCGAAGTATCGCTGATCCCTGAGGGGCTGGGCACAGGCGAGCCACCGCCGGAAGAGCCGCCCTTACCGCAATTGACGGAAGAAGTCGTGCCGGCCGAGGAGCCGTCCGAGCCCGCCGGAGAAGAGCCTTCCCCTGCCGCCGAGGCGGCGAGAGAGGCGGAGCCGGCGCGGCAGCCCGAAACGCAGGCTGCTCCTGCGAGAGCGAGTGAAACAGAGAGCAGGCCTGAATCCAGCCAGCCCAAGCCATCGCCGCCCAAGCCCTCCAAGCCCCAGTATACCTTCACCGTGCTGGTCGGCGTTTACGACAACGAGAGCGTGGCAAACCGCCAGCGCGACCGCCTGCTCGAACTGGGATTCCAGGCGACGGTACTCGTGCGCAGCTACGGGGACAAGAAGTCCTATCCGGTACAGGTGGAGCCGCCTCTGGAAGAGTTCGAGCTTGCCGATGCGGTGAAGAAGCGCCTTCGTGATGCGGGATTCTCGGACGCGGCAGTCCTGCGGCGGGATACCGGCAAGCGCTAGCCTGCCTCCGCTTTTCCGCAGCAATGCTTGTATTTTTTACCGCTTCCGCACGGGCACGGGTCGTTACGGCCGACTTTGGGCTGGACACGCTTCACCGTGCCTCTTGGCTGCTGCTGCCCGGGCTGGCCGACTCCCCCCTCGGCCCCCCGGGTCATCCCGTGAATGTTGTACGCGCTCTTGCGCTCCACCTCATGCTTCTTCTGCACGGCGATACGGAATATCTTCTGTATCACTTCGCTGCCGATGCGGGCTTTCAGTGCTTCAAACAGCTCATACGCTTCCTCGGCGTAAATCACTATCGGGTCAACCTGGCCATACCCCCTCAGGCCAATACCTTCGCGCAGGTGGTCGAGGATGTTCAGGTGGTCGATCCAGTTCTCGTCGATTGTGCGCAGCGTGACCACCCGCTCAATTTCACGCATCGCTTCCGGTCCGGCCTCGCGTTCCTTCTCCTCATAAAAAGCCACCACGGTTTCGCGCAGGTAGCCCCTGATTTCTTCTATTTCCTTGTTGTGAATCCTTTCCGGATCCACGTTCATCAGGGGTAGCTTCGCGCCAAGCTCCTGAAGCAAGCCCTCGGTGTCGATTTCGTGCTGCTTCCGCGTCGTTTCGTAAACGAACTGCCCGACCAGGCCGTCAACCAGCTCGTTGATGAATTCGAGCATCTGCTCGCGCATGTTCTCGCCCAGAAGGATGCGCCTGCGCTCGGAGTAGATAACCTCGCGCTGCTTGTTCATCACGTCGTCGTATTGCAAAACGCTCTTGCGAATCTCGAAGTTTCGGGCTTCGACCTTGCGCTGCGCGCTTTCTATCGCCTTTGTCAACCACGGGTGCTCGATACGCTCCTCATCGGACAGGCCCACCTTTTCCATAATCCAGGAAATGCGGTCGCCGCCGTACATCTTCATAAGGTCGTCTTCAAGCGAGAGAAAGAACCGTGACGCTCCAGGATCGCCCTGTCGGCCGGAGCGGCCACGGAGCTGATTGTCTATCCGGCGAGACTCATGCCGCTCACTGCCGATGATATACAGGCCGCCTGCGTCAACAACTTTCTGGTGCTCCACTTCCCACTTCTTTTTCGCCTCGCGCAGGAACTCCTCGTAGACCTCATAGTCGTCTTCCCAGTTCAACCCCCGGCGGCGCATCTCCTCCTTAGCCAGATAGACCGGATTTCCGCCCAGGACGATATCCGTTCCGCGTCCAGCCATATTCGTGGCGATGGTTACGCCGTTGTAGCGGCCGGCCTGGGCGATTATCATCGCTTCCTTCTCGTGGTGCTTGGCGTTGAGCACCTGGTGGGGTATCCCCTTCGCCGAGAGCAGGCGCGAAAGCCGCTCGCTTCTTTCAATGGATATCGTCCCCACGAGAACCGGCTGACCTTTCTGCCGGACTTCTATGATTTCGTTCACGATGGCCCGAAACTTGGCCCTTTCCGTCTTGTACACCGCATCGGGATAATCCTTGCGGATCATGGGCATATTCGTGGGAATGACGACCACATCAAAGCCGTATATCTTCTTGAATTCCTCCTCTTCCGTCTTTGCGGTGCCGGTCATCCCAGCGAGCTTCTCGTACATCCGGAAGTAGTTCTGGAGGGTGATGCTTGCCAGGGTCTGGGATTCGCTCTTTACCCGCAGGTTTTCCTTGGCCTCGATTGCCTGGTGCAACCCGTCGGAGTAGCGGCGCCCGTACATCAGGCGGCCGGTGAACTCGTCAACGATAATGACCTGCCCTTCCTTAACAATGTACTCCACTTCTTTCTCGAAAAGCGAACGGGCGCGGAGCGCCTGCTGGATGAAGTGAGACGTCTCGGTGCTCTCGAAGTCGTAAAGCGAGTGTCCCTTGAGCACGTCCTGCAGCCGCTCCTCTACCTTCTTAATGCCCTGCGTGGTCAGCGAAACGGTGTGGGCTTTGCGGTCGAACTCGTAGTCCCAGGTCTTATAGGAATCGTCCACCTGCTTGCGTTGCTCAAAGATATCGGCGGTATCCTTCTCGCCGGTTATATCCTTGGGCTTAAGCCGGGACACAATCTCGTCCGCGCGGTAATACATCGAGGTGTCCTCGCTGCTGCTGCCGCTGATAATCAGCGGGGTGCGCGCCTCGTCCACCAGGATGCTGTCCACCTCATCCACGATAGCGTAGTAAAGCGGAAGCTGGACCATATCCTGCTCGTAGATAACCATATTGTCGCGCAGGTAGTCGAACCCGAACTCGGAGTTTGTGCCATAGAGTATGTCGCGCCGATAGAGCTCTCTGCGCACATCGTTTGGTGTCCCGTGCTGAAGCGATGCCACGCTCAGCCCAAGACTCGTGTAGATTGCCCCCATCCACTCCGCATCGCGTTTGGAGAGGTAGTCATTGACCGTAACCACGTGCACGCCGCGCCCGGTAAGCGCATTGAGAACCGCGGGAAGAGTGGAAGCGAGCGTTTTGCCCTCGCCGGTTTTCTGTTCAGCGATGCGGCCTTCGTGCAACACTACGCCCGCCATCAACTGAACGTCGAAGGCCCTTTCGCCGAGCCTGCGCAGCCCGGCCTCACGCGTGATAGCGAAGACTTCGGGAAGGTGTTGTTCCAGGAGCGCAGCCTGCTTCTCCGGGGCGGCGGGCTCAATCTCGGCCCGGAGCTGGGCGATGCGCTCACGCATCTGGTCGTCAGTCAGTTCTTTGGCCCGGGGCTCAAAATCGTTTATGCGGGCCACTATGCGCGAGATGATGGCCAGCTCGCGCTTGTTGGTATCAAAAATTCGCTCAAAGAAACCCATAATCCCTGCTGATAGCCTATTCTAACACTTCCAGGGCGCGTCCGGGCTGTTGCCTTGGCGGGCGGATACATCTCTGGCTTGCGTTTCTCCTCCCTTTTGAATAATATGTAGTTCATGCGCATAACGCAGGGAGGAACGGGGGCCTTAGTTCGTTTTCTCGCTGTCGCGTTGGCCGCCGCTGCGGCGCTCGCGGGAAGCGGGCTGGCCGCGACCGCGGAGCCCGACCTTGAAGGGGTAACGGGTATCCTCAACGTGCCGACGGCTGAAGTCGCCAAGGACGGCGAGTTCTACATCGGATTCGGGCGCAACGAGAACAAGGTTCGTTATCCGGGGCGGGAGCAGCGCAACTATTTCGTCGGCGTGGGATTTCTCCCGCGCCTGGAGGTGGTGGCGCGCTACATCGACTTCCCGGAGATACAGGATCCATCGGTTCCGGGCTTCGGGACCCGCAAGGACCGTTCGGTAAACGCCAAGCTGCAATTGCTTTCAGAGGACTGCGCGCCGGTGTCTGTCGCGGCGGGAATGTACGATATCGGCGGCAGGGCGGTTATCGAGCGGGGAACCTACGGCGTTATCAGCAAAACGATAGGGCCGGCCAGGCTCACGCTGGGAGTGGGCAACAAGCGGCTGGACGGCGTCTTTGGTGGAATCGAGGTCTCGCCGATACCGGAGCTTGACCTGATGTACGAGTACGATACCTACGACCACAACTTCGGCATCCGGCTGAATCCCCACCCGGACTGGCACCTCACCCTCGGATCGGTGAACGACGATTTCTCCTGGGGCGTCAGCTACGGCAAGGTACTGCCCTCCAACCGGAATCCCAAGGGTGAGCCTCCGGCGCAGCGTGCGGAGCGGATGCCGCTTACGGCGGGAACGGAGGCCGCTGACCTGGACGAGCTGGCGAACCGGCTGGGCCGGCAGGGCCTGGTGGACGTAATATGCAAGGCGCGGGAGGGTGAGCTTGCGGTCAAGTACGAGAACCGCCGCTTCCGCCACGAAGAGGATGCGTGGGCTTTCGTCTGCCTGTGGACGGCCGTGCACGCGCCCGACACGGTGGAGCGGCTGCGCGTCGTCACCCGGCGCGAGCACGATTTCGTTGTGACGACCGAGTTTGCGCGCGATGACCTTCTGGCGTATGTGAATGGAGAGATGGACAGCGCCGAATTCTGCAAGCGCGTCGCCATCCGGGACTACCGGTCTCCCGGCTACGAGTACAGTTCCGTAAGCACCATGCACGCGCCAAAGAGAGGAAGCACCGACGTCTATTTCTATCCGGCGAACGCGCTGGACCTCGGGGCAGCCTACGCGCCGGTCAGGCAGCGCAGCGGCGTGGGCGTGAAACATTGCACGTCGTTGGCGCCACGGCTCACCGTCTATGGCAAGGAAGAAATCCCCATCTCGAACAACCTGGACAACCGCGACAATCCGTTTGTCGTTCGTGAATTGCTGACATACCGCAGGTCCTGGGAACCGAGCTTTTTCGGGCTGGTTGAGGCCGGGTATTTTGGTGAGCACAGGTGGGGCGGCCAGGTCGAGCTGCGCAAGTACTGGGACGACAGCCGGTTTGACCTGGGCGTGACCGGCGGCTGGGTGCGCAACAAGCGCACGGACGGCTGGGAGGATATGATACTGGCATCGGGCTCGGTGCGCGTGCCGTCGCTGGACCTTTCGCTGACCGGCCACACCGGACGCTTCCTCAGCGGCGACGAGGGGTTTATGCTTGCGGCTGGCCGGCGCTTCGGCGGATACGGCCTGGAGTTCTTCTATTTCAATACCGACTACACCGAGAACGAAGCGGGCGTGCGCTTCAGCATACCCATTGCAGGCTACAGCGAGAGCGCTCCCCGGCGCTTCAGAGTGAGCGTCGCGCCTGACTTCCTTTATGAGTACAGAACATCCGCGCCTTATTCAGCGGAGTTCCTGCACTTCCGCGGAAGCATTGACGTGTACCGCTCATGGCTGTATCCTTGGCACTTGCGAGAACACCTGCACCTGCTGCGATTGATGGCTGGAACGAAGACTTGCAGCGGGAATTGATTCTATATCTGGTGAGTGTTATAATCCATATGTTGGAACCTACCAGGAAGGAGGGGATGCCCGGAGCGTTTTAACTGCCTGGACATATCAGGGGGGATTAAACCCCATCCTTATTGCCAACAAGGTCATTATGAACTATAATGCCTGAACCAACCATGTAATCTTCCAAATCCATAGTTGAAGGAGGAAGCTAGTGAGAAAATTCTATGCTTTTATTGCCGTTTTCGTGGTGCTGGGCCTGCTGGTGAACGCGTGCGGTAGCAAGCGACCCGGATCGGTGCTACTCCAACTCGGACCCAGAATCACGGACGTTGATGTTCCTGATCCCACAGTTAACTTCGGGGGTGAAGCCTTCACGTTCGGAGTGACTACCAGTGGCCCGCAAGTGGTGGCGTGGCAGTGGGATTTTGGCGGTGGCGCCGTTCCGGACGCATCCACATCCTCTGCGCCCGTGGTCACCCTGGTGAACGCGAGCACGGATACAAATGCGTCGTACAGCGGAACTGTAACCGTCTGGGATGCTGACAACCGCAGCGACTCGATGGACTTCGACTACGAAGTCGGTCCGATGCAGAACCAGCTCCCAGAGTTTACCGATGGGCCTACGTTCGCCGCGGCCGACAACACTGCGACCGTGACGTTCACCATCGATGATGCGGATGGCGACGACGTGACCATCACGCTTGTGCTGACTGCTCCGGGCAGCGTAAGCATGAGTGACGACGTCATCAACGCTGGAGCCGGTAACTACGGCCCGTTTGTGGTGACGCTCACGAACAGCAGCTTTGATCCTGCTGATGTCACGGTAGACATCACGCTCGACGACGGCACCGACACGGTTGACGGGTCGGCGGGCGGCACCATCGCCGGTATCACGCCGGAGAACTCGAACAGCATCATCATCGTTCCGTCGGCCACCAGTGTTGCTGTTGGTGACACCTTCACCGTTTCGGTCTACGTCTACGACCTGACGTTCCCCGCGGCGTATTTCAACAGCATCTTTATCCCGTACGGCGATGGCCTGTCACCGGTGCAGGGAACGTGGAATCTCGGTGCAACCGGCGGCGGTACCTGGGACAAGGACGGCTCGTACTGGGAGGCCTTCCCTGATGCAATCCTGCAAGTCGGCGATGGCCTGTTCCTGAACATCGAGCCGGGAGCCGTTGTCGTGAACTGCTCCGCCATGGGCGCTGGAGCGACAGGCTCCGCTATTGGCGATGGCGGTCCGCTGTTCAACTTTGAGATGACCGCTGATACAGCCGGCACTTGGGACCTCACCTTCACGTCCGCTTCAACCTATTACACCGAGCCTGACGGCAGCACGCAGCACTTCTTCGATGATGAAGTCGGCGCGACAATCACCGTTAGCTAGTTGTATTACGTGAAACGAAGAAGCGGGGCCCCGCTCTGCGATTACGGGTGGGGCCCCGCGAAAAAGCCGACAGGGGGGAGGATCTCCTTGTTTGCTTGGCACTGTGAATTTGCCACTTTAAGGAGAGTGTCATTATGAAAAAAGTATTATCCCTTTCAATAGGGGCTCTCGCAGTGCTGCTCTTGACAGTAGCTCTCCTCGGTTGCGGTGGGGGTAAGAGCGCGCCCACCGGCACAAACCTCAAGAGCATGCCTGCCGGCTCTAACCAGAGCATCGATGATGTTCTGTCGGAGCTGGAAGCTCTGGAGCCTCCTGAAGGCGTTGATCCAGTCCTGTTTGACCAACTCAAGGAGGAGCTTGGTCGGCAACTGGCTTCCGGCGGGGGCAAGATCGCCAGCCTGCCTTCAACGTACGACATCAACGACTTCCTAGAAGTCGTTCCGGTGACAGACCCACCGACCGTTACATGGTCCAGTGACAATTTCATCGCTGACGGCGACCTTAGCGGTACAGTGGACATCGCCGACATCACGCCGATTGCTATGTACTACGGTCTGCAGTGGAATGACCCCGGCGGTGACGACTATGAGCCGCTGGCAAAGCTTGGCGACTACGATCGCGGCGGCGTGGTAGGCATCGAAGACATCACTCCGCTGGCGATTACATACGGGCAGGATACTGCAGGTTACATCGTCGAGTGGGCTGAGGACGACGGCAACGGCGAGCCTGACGAACCCGATGAGGCCTACGCCCTGGGCGGTCAGGTGGCTTACGGTGACGCCCTCGCCGAGAAGAACGCCAACGGCTTCTGGGTCTGGGAGTTCCAGTTCGCCGTTGATCAACTGCCTGATGTGGACGGCGTCTGGGTAAGAGTCGTCCCTTACGATGAGGATGATGCCCGCGGCCTCGCAAGCGACCCGCCCATCTGGATTGAGCTTGGCGGCGCACCTCCAATCGATTTCTTCGTCACCGACATGCTTATCCAGGTTACGGGCACGACCAATACCGAGTCGGGAAGCGACTACGAGGGCACCGAGTTTTATGCGGCCCCGCCCGCAGGTGGCGACACCTTCGGCGAAGCTCCCGCAAACGAGCCCATCGTTATGGTCCTGTCCGACATCGCATTCCTGTACGAGGGCAATCCTTACCCCTTCGGCACCTATCCTGGCGACCTGCCTGAGGGCCTGACGGTCGAGGTCTTTGACGGCATCATGGATAGCCTGCACGGTTACATGACCTACACCGTCGAGAGCAGTGAAACCCCCGTAGATGCCGAGGCATGGGAAGAGGACCCGGCGCAGCCTGACGAGGGCTATGCGGGCAGACTGGGCCCGAATGACCCCGGCTCGCTCCTGCTTACAGCAGAAATGCCGGACAACACCTACACGCAGGGCAACAGTTCATTCGCCGTCACAATCGACCTCAGCCTGAATGAGGACATCAATGCGGTTGAGGTCAGAGGCTTTGAGCCGCCGACGGTGGCTCAGAACAAGACCGAGGTCATCACCGTTCGCGTCGACTGGGGCGAGGACGAGGCTGGCACTGAGGTGCCAATGACGCTTGCCCTGTACGACACCGCGGACTGGTCTGTGGCCCACACGTTCACGCCCGCTGAACCCCTGGAGACGCCGAATTACCCGACAGTTCCCGGTGAGTACACATTACAGCGAGTTCCGCCTAATCCCGAATTCACGACCAACCTTAACGTGCTCGTGTCCGGTGCATGGTTTGAAATGGGTCACGAGTACAAGTGGCGCGTTTCGGAGGATGATGCTGGGTTCGAGCGCCGTAGCTCGCTGAAGAAGCCAGCAGATACGTTCTCTGTTACCGGGCCCGAATACGTTGACATGTTCACCTGGCCGGAAGAGGAGTTCTACACACTCGACACACGCCAGCAGTTCATCTACTTCTTCCCCGAGGATCCCATCATCCGCCGCAACCCGAACGGCCATCCGACTGAGGATGACCCGCCCGCGTTTGAGTATGACGACCCGGATGCCTACGACGATTTAATCAAGGCAGACGGCAATGAGTTCACCATCATCTACGGCCAGATGGATCCACCTATGCCGGGCGCCCCAATCATCGCTTATAGCTGGGGATCAACTCCGCCGGCGACCCTTGGTGATGCGGACGGTGAGCTGCCATTGACCTATCAGCAGCCTAACATACTGGCCGGCGCCGTGGCTGTTTTGCACGACACTGCGCCTTTAGAAGGCGATTGCTCCTTCTCACGGTTCAGCAAGGAAGGCACGCTGCTTGGCACTTGCACCCGCTGGAAGGCGTCAATGCAGATCACGCGAAGCGCTCCGATTGTTACCGGGGGTGACTTCGGTGTGGACCCGTGGGGTAGCGAAGGCACGGCAGAGACCCCGGACTTCACCAACAAGACCGCCGATCGGAGCGAGAGAGACGTGGTTATCTTCACGTACTACAACGCGTGGATGCGACATAACGACGACACTACGGTACCGCAGCAGCAGCGTGGGACACACCTGATCCTGATCGACCACATCAGCAGCGAACAACTGCCTGACATAATTCTCGAGCCGCGCATTGTGGAAGAGATGCAGGGCGGCCTGTGCTGGGCAGCCATTGAAGTTGGCAGGGACGGCAATCCCGATGGTCTCGGTGGCACCCCGCCGTACGGCAAGCTGTGGTGGCAGAACATCGAGCAGCTCATCCCGATCGGCGAGTACGACGTGAGACTGGAGAATCCTGGCGCCGGAAGCGCTGACTATCCCGATACCCTACACATTGTTCCGTAACTCCTGTACCAAGCAGAACACAGGAAAGGGCTCCCGCAAGGGAGCCCTTTCTTTTTCCCAGACAACGGTGACGGCCGCTAGAATCGGGTGCCGAGCAGGGGGTTCGGGCGCGCGATGCGTATCTGGCCGCCAGAAATCTCCACGACGGCTGAAGGCTCGCTTTCGCATAGCCCGCCATCGACCGCCAGCTCTACACCCGACGCCCCGCCAAGCTGCGCGATGACTTCGCGAAGCGAAGGCTGCGTTGGCTGTCCTTCAGGATTCGCGCTCGTCGCCATCAGCCATCCGCCGCAGCGCGCCAGGATTTCCTGGAGCACGGCGTGGCCGGGAATGCGCACGCCGATGCGGCTGTAAGGCAGCGACATAAGTGGTTCAGGCAGCGTATTCCCCCAGGCTGCCCGGTCGGCGACTACGGTGAGCGCGCCAGGTATCAGCTTGTCTGTTACCGCACCCAATAGCGAACCGACTAGTTTATGCATATGCTCCACCAGTGGCGCACCTGGCGCAGCGAGAGCGGCAATGGGCCTGCCAGGCGAACGTCCCTTGAGCGCGTTCAGGCGGGCAAGCTGCTGTGCGTCCGTTCCGTGAACCATCAGCCCGTAGACGGTGTCGGTGGGGAAGATGACTATGCCGCCCGACAGCAGCACTTCCGCTGTCCGCGTTACGACTTCAGCCCGGGCAGTCTCGTCGAGCTTGAGTATATTTATCCCGGCCATATCGCGCTCACCACCCGCTGCACGCCGGACAGGTCAGGCGTGGAAGTTACATCGTCAAACCCGTTCCCGGCCAGAAGCTCCTTGACCTCACCAGCCTGATTGCAGCCCACTTCCATGGCCAGCATCCCTCCGGGTTTCAGGTGCGCGTGAGCGCCCCCAGCCAGGCGCCGGTGGAAGTAAGTTCCCGGCTGCCCCTCGGGGACGCGATAGGCGCTTGCAGGCTCAAAGAGCCGGACGCTTTCGTCAACGTCGCCATCCCCGGCGACGTAGGGCGGGTTGCTGAAGATAAGGTCAAAACGCGAATCCGGCGGCAGCGGCTCCAGCAGCGAGCCTTCGTGAAGCTCAAGCTCGACGCCGTGCCTTGCAGCATTGGCAGCCGCCACAGCCAGCGCGTCCTGCGAGATGTCGGTCCCGACAAGGCTGGCCTGACGCCCGGAAAGCTCAAGCCCCAGCGTAATGAGGCTCGCGCCGCATCCCACGCCGACTTCGAGGATGCGCAGCGCGCCCGGCCTGCTGCGGCAGAACTGAAGCGACGCGCTGCACAGCGTTTCGGTATCGGGCCGCGGGATGAGGACGGATTCGTTTACGAAGAACGTTCGTCCGGCGAAGTACCACTCGCCCAGCGCGTATGCCAGCGGCATGCCCCGCCGCGCCCGCTCCAGAACCAGTTCCAGCCTTGACGCAGCGCCGGAATCCAGCTCCTCGTGCGGTTCCAGCACCGCATCCTCGCGCTTCACGCCTGCTGCGATTTCCATAACGAATGCGGCGTGCTCCCGGGGCGCGGCGATATGCGGAATGCGGGCAAGCTCTTCCGCCAGCAACCTGAATGCCTCCCCGCGCGATAGTGCACGAGCCTTCATCGCTCCCCGCCTCAGTTGAAGTAAGACGCGGCTTCCTCCGCACGCAGCATTTCTATAAGTTCTCCCATTTCGCCGTCCATAAACGCCGGCAGGTTGTGGACGTTCTCCTTGAGCCGGTGGTCGGTAATGCGGTCCTGCGGGAAGTTGTAGGTGCGGATTTTTTCGCTGCGCTCGGCGCTGCCGACCTGCAGCCGCCGGCGGTCGTCTATTTCGTGGAACTGCTTTTCGCGCTCGATTTCCCGCAGGTGCGCCCGAAGGATGCGCATAGCTTTTTCCTTGTTCTGCAACTGGCTGCGCTCGTCCTGGCAGCTAACCACGGTTCCCGACGGTATGTGGGTTATGCGGATGGCGCTGCTCGTCTTGTTGACGTGCTGGCCGCCCGCGCCGCTGGCGCGGAACGTGTCCACGCGAAGGTCTTTTTCATTTATCTCCACATCCACATCCTCCGCTTCCGGCAGCACCGCAACGGTGACAGTGCTCGTGTGGATGCGCCCGCCGCTTTCGGTTACCGGAACGCGCTGGACGCGGTGGACTCCGCTCTCGTATTTCAGGTGCGAATAAACGTCCCGGCCCCGGATGCTGACGACGGCCTCCTTCAGACCGCCAAGCCCCAGCTCGTGGAGGTGCAGGACTTCAAACCTCCACCGTTTCAGTTCGGCAAACCGCTTATACATCCGCATCAGCTCCGCGGCGAACAGCGCGGCCTCGTCCCCGCCGGCACCTGCGCGGATCTCCAGGATGATATCGCTGCCGTCCATCGGGTCCGGGGGTATCAGCTTGAGCTTTATCTCTTCAACAAGCCGGTCGCGCTCGCCCGTGACGCGCTCTGTCTCCTCCTTGACGAACCGCAGCAGCTCTTCGTCGTCCAGGCTCCGGCGGTCGTCTTCCAGCTTTGCGAGGTCGTCATCGAGCGCTTTCAGGCGGCGGTAGAGCGCAACGATCTCGCCCAGCCGGGCGAGCTCTTTGCTGCGCCTGACGTATTCCTCGCGGTCTTCCACCGCGTCCGGGCGCGCGAGCTCGGCCTGGAGCGCATCGTAGCGCTCCTCGGATTGCGCCAGCTTTTCGCGTATCGCGTCCATGCGTTCACCTTCTACTATACCGGGAAGTCAGAGAATCCGCGAGTGCCCGCGGTAACTCGCGCTATGTAGGAGCTGTGCTTTCCTCGCGGCTTCGCACCGCGTCAAGCGATGCCTGGGCGACTTCAATCTGGTCGTGGGTGGGGCGGCGCGTGGTGAGTATCTGGAACAGCATCCCGAAGTAGATGAGCGGCAGAATGATGACGGTTTTTCGCAGCGCAAATGCGCCCTTGAGAACTTCGTAGGAGACGCCTGCGAGCAGCGGTATCAGCAGGATGCGCAGCGGCCAGCGCACCCACCAGACAGGCCACTGCCCTGCCGCGGGAACGCCCAGCTCCACCAGCCACCGGTCAATGAAATAGTAGATGATAACGCTTATTACGATTAGTATCGCGATGAAGCTTGTGCCGCACCGGGGATGCAGCCGGGAATGCCGTGCGACGAAATCCGTGTCGTGCCGCGCGGGGTCGTCCTCGTAGGCGTTTATGACCGTGTGCTCCGCGCCGTGGTACATAAAGACGCGCCTGATGTCCGGCATAAGGCCGATTGCGGTGACGTATCCGACGAACACGCCGAACTTGAGTATCCCTTCAAGCGTGTTCCGCAAGCCAGCTCCCGCGACCGGAATTATGCGCGTGTCGATTACATCCACGAGAAATGTCGGCAGCAGCTTGAATATCGCCAGCGCCAGCACGACGCCGATAATCGCGGTTATAACGAATATCCAGTTCGTGCCCTTATGCTCAACTTTCTCTCCCGCGTCTTCCATATAGGCGTCCTGGGAATGGTTCAGCGCCCACATACCAAGCCCCATCATATCCCAGAGCAGAAAGAAGCCTCGGACGAACGGTGCGCGCGTGAGCCACCGGGGGAAGCGGCTCCTGAGCTGCTTATCCACAACCTGGATGTCGCCACTCTTGCGCCTGAGCGCGACCGCAGCGTGCTCCCTGCCCTTCATCAGCACGCCCTCGATAACCGCCTGCCCGCCGTAAGGGTAGAGCTTGCCCGGCGTTTCCGCCTTTTCCCCGGCCGGCGCGGACAGCGTGCTGCACCAGATAGCGTGTAGTTGAAGGGGAGAAAACCGCAGCATTACCAGGACCGCTTAATGCTTCTTCTTCCGCTTCTTGAGTTCTTCCTGGCTCTTGGCTTTTGCCGCACGCTTCATAAACTTCTCGACGCGGCCGGCGGTGTCCACGATCTTGCGCGTGCCGGTAAAGAACGGGTGGCACTTGCTGCAGATCTCGACCTTTATCTCGTCGCGCACCGACAGCGTCTCGAACGTCTCGCCGCAGGCGCAGGTCACGGTCACCAGTTTAACTTCAGGATGTATGCCCTTTTTCATCGCGTTTCCTCGGTTCGTCGCAACGCCGGATTATAGCAGACGCGGACGGCCGCCTCAAGTGGCGGGCCATCCACGCCTTTTCTACGTGCGCTCTACTGGTCGGCGGGAGCAGGCTTGTCCGGCGCTCTCGCTGGCAGGTCTCCTTCCTTGTGGGTGATAGCCAGGGCGGACATGCCCATCAGCCCGCCAAGGTTCATCGTGTCAACCGCGCTGGACGGGACGATAATCAGCGAGCCGCGTTCCTTCAAGCCCTCAAACAGCATATTCATCGCCCGCAGGTGCATCGCGGTGGGATTGGTCTTGTAGGCTTCAGAAGCCTTGGCGAAGCTGTCCGCTATTTGCAGCTCGGATTCGCCGAGGATGACGCGCGCCTGTCGCTCGCGCTCGGCCTGTGCCTGGCGGCTCATCGCGTCCTGCAGCCCCTGAGGGATCTTGATGTCGCGGATCTCCACCGAGTTCACGGTGATTCCCCAGGGAGTCGTGCGCGAGTCGATGAGCTCCTGGAGCTGCCTGTCGATGGTCTCACGGCCGGTCAGCAGGTCTGCGAGCAGCGTTTTGCCGATGAGGTCGCGCAACGCCGTCTGCGCCGCCCAGGACACCGCTGAAGCGTACTTCTCCACTTCAAGCGCAGCCTTCTTTGAATCAAAGACGAACCAGAACATCACTGCGTCCACGTCTACAGGCACCGTGTCACGGGTCAGCGTCTGCTCCGCAAGCAGGTCGGTCGTGTGGACGCGGGTGTCAATCCATGCGCCGACCGTATCCACAAACGGCATCAGAAAGAAAATACCGGGCTGCCTGACCGTGATGAACTTGCCGAACCTGAGCACCACGACGCGGTCCCACTGGTCAACGACTTTAAGGCAGGCAAGCCACATAATGGCTAAGAGCACGCCGACGACGAGGACGACCACAGCCCACGTCTGCTGCTCGGTTTCCGCAAGCCACCAGGCGAGTCCCAGCGCCACCACGAGCGTAAACAGGAACAGCAGCACCGGCCACGGGTGTATCTTCGTCGTGGTAGACGCGGTAGCGATGTCAAACTCGATTTCCTTACTGCGGTAATAGGATGTCACGGGTAATCACTCCTTTTCCAGTCTATCTGCGAAGTCGCGCAGGAGGTCTGCGACCTCTGCGCCCGTAAGGTTCATTCCTTTCAGCAGGTCAGCCGCGCTGGATAGCACGGCCTCGGCCTGGGCGCGGTCGAACGGCTCGACCGGCGGCATCATCTCGCGCCTTACGAAAGTGCCCCTGCCCTGCTGGCGCTCGATGAGCCCTTCGTCCTCCAGCTCGCGGTATACCCGGGCTACGGTGTTCGCGTCAATACCAAGCTCCACTGCAAGTTCGCGCATCGTCGAGAGCTGGCTGCCCGGCTCCAGCAGGCCGCTCTGGATGGCGTACCTGAGCTGCCCCTTGAGCTGGACGTATATGGGTATTTCACTCTTAAGGTCCAGGTTCAGGCGCAATGCACCGCCCTTATGCCCCCGCAACCGGTTATCGCGTTTCAATTCAACATCTCCGTATCAGTGATACTCAGCGATCATATCACATATAGTCCTAATAGAATAGAACAGCATAACAATTCTACCACGCTTCTACGGGTTGTGCAAGCCCATTTGCGCTACAATCGTGAATATGCGCTTTGCAGTGGTTCTGGCGGTTCTGGCTGTGCTCATTGCTGTGGTTCCAGCGCACGCGGCGTCGCTAAGCGTCTACGCGCCGCAGATGACAATCGGGCGCAGTAACGGAGCGGTCGTCCTGACGTTCCCCAAAGGCCTTAGCGCAGTCTCAGGCGGCGAGTATCGGGTGTCGGCAGGTTATGGGCGCATAGTGGTCAGCAGCGCGGGTTTTGCGCCGCTTGAACAGCCGGACAAAGCCACGTCCGATTCGGGGGAAACGGAGCTGCCCAGGCTGCCCCGCGCTCGGTTTTCCACCGGCAACATTCGCTCGATGCGCTTTAGCGGGCGCGCCGTGCTGCGAAGCGAGGATTACGAAGGCTCGATGGATTCGCTGGTCTCCAAAGACGGCGGGCGGACGTGGACGCTTTCCGGCAAGGTTGAGTTCAAGGCGCTGGGCGATGCGGGACGCACCGTTTGCGGGGAGCGCTTCGTGTTTTCGCGCGACGAGATGATGCTTCATACTGACCGCGCTATTGAAATCCGGGATTCGGACAGCCCGGCAAGCGGGACATCGTTTTGTTCGCAGGATACGGTGATAGACCTTCGTGCACGGCAGGCGGCGCTTTCGGGCAACGCGGGGTTCTCGTTTGCCGGCTACGCGCTGCGCAGCGAACGGATGACGATTGACCTTGAGGAGCAGAAGCTCACCGCCGAAGGCTCGCCGAGATTCGTGGGAGACGGCTCCGAGGTGTCAGCGAAGGAAGTAGTCGTCTTCTTCTCTGACGATGAGGTAACGGTTGAGGCTACGGAGCTGAGCGGGCATCTGTCGTTTCGCTCACAGACCGACGGAGCGTAGTATTTCAGCGATTACCAGCAGGAAGAGTATGGCAATCATCGGGGAAAGGTCCATCATTCCCATTGGCGGGACTATGCGGCGGAACATCGAGAGGAATGGGTCGCAGATTGTCCCAAGCGTGCGGTACCAACCCTGGTAGCGCCACTCCGGAATCCAGCTTGACAGAACGTAGACGAAGATCACGAGGATATACAGCTCAACCAGCATTGAGAGCGGCCCGTAGTGTCCCCCGAATAGCATTGCGCCCATTCTACCACGCTGTTTCCCAAACGTTTCCGGCTGTACAAGCCGTTTTGCTATTCGCATTCTGTAGCCGGCGAGTTCAGATAGTTTGCGCTTGCATCGTATATAATAATCTGTTGGAGGTTCAATAATAATGCAAGCCAACAGCGAAAACGCAGGCAAACGCAAAAAGGGCACATGGCGCGTGAAGGTGGGGCTTGCCGAGATGCTTAAGGGCGGAGTGATTATGGACGTCACAACGCCCGAGCAAGCCGCGATAGCTGAAGAAGCCGGAGCCGTCGCCGTGATGGCGCTGGAGCGCGTCCCCGCCGATATCCGGAGGGACGGCGGTATCGCCCGGATGGCGGATCCTGAGATCATCCTGAAGATAAAGGACACGGTATCCATACCGGTGATGGCGAAGTGCCGCATCGGGCATTTTGCGGAGGCGCAGATACTGGAAGCTCTGGGCGTGGATTTCATCGACGAGAGCGAGGTGCTCACCCCGGCTGACCAGGCCAACCACGTATGGAAGCACGACTTCGCGGTTCCGTTCGTGTGCGGCTGCAGGGGCCTGGCGGAGGCCCTAAGGCGAATCGCCGAGGGCGCAGCACTGATCCGCACCAAGGGTGAAGCCGGCACAGGCGACGTGGTTGAAGCGGTGCGGCATATGAGGAAGGTGCAGAGCGAGATCCATATGCTCCATCGCTGCGACGAAAGTGAGCTTCAGGCACGCGCAAAGGAGCTCAACGCCCCGCTTGAGCAGGTGCGCTACGTCTGGAAACACGGCAAACTGCCGGTGCCGAACTTCGCGGCCGGCGGCATCGCCACGCCGGCGGACGCATCGCTGATGATGCAACTGGGTGCGGAAACGGTCTTTGTGGGCAGCGGCATTTTCAAGAGCTCGGACCCGCCGCTTAGAGCGCGGGCAATAGTGGCGTCCGTCCTTCACTACCGCGACCCGGCGAAGCTGGCGGAGATATCGCGCGGGCTCGGGGAGCCGATGAAGGGGCTTGACGCCGCAAAACTGCCGGAGGACCAGAAGCTGGCGGAACGCGGGTGGTGATAGCGGAACCCAATCCCAGATTGCACAGGGTTCGCTGGCTCATTTATTGACAAGATACGCCGGGTTGCAGGACGGGCATTCTGACGGTATACTTCCGTTGAGCCTTCCACTAGTGGCCTGCACGCTGGGATGACAGCAACAGCCGCAGACACCTCTATCGGATGTGCTTTCCTTGTCCCTGAAAACGGGCGCTAGGTGAAAGGCTTTGTGAGGCGGATGAGCCGCGAACGGATAGCGCGGACGCGCTGAAAAGCGGCGATTTGAAATGGCTCATTGTATGAAGAACTACTACGAGATCCTCCAGGAAAGCCCTGACGCCACGTTCCACGATATTAAACGGTCATACCGCGCTCTCGCTAATGAATGGCATCCGGACCGCAATCCCGGTGACGCGGAAGCCGCGCACAGGATGTCTCTGATAAACGAAGCCTACGCGGTTCTCTCGGATGAGAAGCTTCGCGCGAAGTATGACGTGGAGTTCAAATCCAACCATTTTGTGGAAGCGCAGACCTGGCACATGGGGGAAACTGAAGGTGTCGGGCTGTGGCCGATGTTCGGACGTGACGCCTCCCGAATGCGCCGGGGCTCGCATCCCGGGCCTGAGAAGCCGGTTAAGAAATGGACGTTCAACGCTCAGAGCAAGGTGCGCTCTTCTCCCGCTGTGGGGCCTGACGGCACCATTTACGTTGGAACTGACGGGGGACACCTTCTGGCCATCAGGCCGTATGGCGCAAGGAAATGGGAGTTCAAGGTCGGCGCGCCGATTCGCTCCTCGCCGGCGATTGGGCTGGACGGCAGCATATACTTCGGTTGCTTCGACGGCACCCTTTACGCCCTGGACCCAGACGGCAACAAGAAGTGGGAGGTATACACTAAAGAGGAGATTCACGCGTCGCCCCTCGTGGGTCCCGACGGAGTGATCTACTTTGGCAGTGGCGAAGGCAAAGTCTACGCGATAAATCCGGATGGCAGCAAGAAGTGGGAGTTTAAGACGGGCTGGCGAGTGCGGTCGTCACCCGCACTCTATGAGGACGGAACTGTGTTTGTTGGAGGGCTTGACCGCAAGCTCTATGCGATTAGCCCCGATGGAAACAAGGAATGGGAAGTTAGGACCCGCGAGGGCGTCCATTCGTCGCCCACCGTGAGCAAGGATGGGACAGTGTACGTAGGCAGCAATGACGGCAGGCTGTACGCTGTCAATCCCAAGAGCTGGCTGCCTATCGGAAAAGGGAAGGTGAGATGGGCCTTCCAGACGGGCCGGGCGATACGCTCATCGCCCGCCATCGCCGAGGACGGAACCATCTACTTTGGCAGCTACGACCAGAAACTGTACGCTGTAACCCCAAGGGGGCGGGAGCGGTGGTCGTTCGCCACAGGAGGAATGATTGAATCGTCGCCTGCGGTGTGCCCGGACGGCACGGTGGTTTTCGGCAGCCTTGACGGAAAGCTGTACGCCGTGAGCTCGACGGGCCGCCTTAAGTGGGAGTTCGAGACTGAAGGCTCGGTTGAGTCGTCGCCCGCGGTGGGTGCCGGAGGAACCATCTACGTCGGCTCCAACGATGGCAGAATATACGCAATCGGCGGCGTGGAGCAGGCCTGAGCTGCATTTGGCGTTCCGGCATCGTTTGCCCAGATTGCCTGCATTAGCACTTCGTCTTGTAGCGATTCGGCGCTGAGAACCGGCTTTGGAGCCTCATTTGTCCACGCGCATATGATAAGATAACGCACCGGAGTTATGTGGGAAACGCTTGCTACGCTGATTCAAACTTATGGACGCCAGGCGATAGAGGTCGTCCTGGCAGCGGTTATCTTCTACTACATACTCCTGTCAGTGCGCGGCACCAAGATGGCCGTCCTCATTACGGGACTTATCTCGCTGGCGGTTATCTACGGGGCTGCAACCTACCTCAGGCTCGTCGTCATCTCCGAGATACTGGAGAAGCTGCTGCTTGTCGTCCCGATCGCGCTAATAATAATCTTCGTTCCCGAGATCCGTCATTTCCTGGAACGGGCCGGCCGCACGAGCCGGATGCTCGGCCTCCTGTCTCCGCTTCAGGAATCCAAAGCGGGAGGAGCCACTGAAGAGCGCGTGTTCGACGCCCTCCTGAGCGCTGTAGGGGACTTAGCCCAGCGTTTTCACGGCGCGCTTATCGCAATTGAGCGCGAACCCATCGAGGCCGATTTGATGGTAATCGGCACCTGGCTGGACGCCGTTGTTAGCGAGACGACCCTGCGCGCCATCTTCGAGCCGCACAGCCCGCTGCACGACGGCGCGGTTATCATCCGGGATGACCGGGTGCTTTACGCGGGCTGCTTCCTGCCGCTTTCGGTGCGCGATGACCTGGACAAGGACCTGGGCACGCGGCATCGCGCAGCCATCGGGATAACCGAGAAGGTTGACTGCATCGTCGTGGTTGTGAGCGAGGAGCGCGGCAAGATATCCATCTCCTACGGCGGCCGCCTGGCGCGGGATATGACGCCGCGCCAGTTCGAGGAGCAGCTTCGAGCGCTTTATTTCGCCAATCCCAATTTCTCTACAGCCCTGTCTCCCGTGAGGATGTAATGGCCAAGCTCGTCACCAGCAACTGGCAGCTAAAGCTCGCGGCCCTGGTGCTGGCGGTAGCCCTGTCGTGGTATACGTACCAGTTCGGTGACTACGAACTAGAATCGTCGCTTGTGCTGAAGATTGATGTGCGGAACCTGTCAGAAGACCTGGCCTTCCTGAAGCCGCCGCCATCATCCATCACGGTTAGCATTGCGGGCAACCTGCAGGAACTGAACACGGTTAAAGGAATGCCACTATCGGCTATCCTGGACTTGAAGGCATTTGATTCCCCCGGTTCCTACACCATTTCGCCAGAGCTGCCGGATATCCCGGAGCTGACGATTTACGGCACAGTTCCCAATGTACGCGTGTGGCTGGCCAATAAAAAGAGCACTTCAATGCTCATCGAGATATGGCACCGGGACGAATTGCCCGAAGGCTACATGCTCTCCAGCGAGGAAATCAGCCCTGAGAGAGCAGAGATCGAGGGAGCCGAGGACCTCGTGAAGCGTGCCGAACACGTCGTCGCCGAGGTGAAACTCTCGGAGCGAACCAGTAACATGTCCCGGGCACTGCCATTAACGGTCTACTCTGCGGAAAACGAAGTTTTAAGCACCGGCGTGCTTAAGATTACGCCGCCGCTTGTACAGTACCGATGCGAGATCAATCCCGTCGCCAACGTGAAGGCGGTGCGGGTAAACGCCGTAATAAGCGGAGAGCCTCAGACAGGGTATTACCTGAAAGAACTGCGCCTTACGCCCTCGCAGATCCTGTTTGAAGACCGGCTCTACGAGGAACATCCGAAAAACTACGTTGACACTGAGGTGATAAGACTGGAAGGCAGGAGCAGCTCCTTCACCCAGAACGTCAAACTGAACTACGGCTTCAAGCCGCCTGCGGGAATGCCCACCGAAGTCAGCGTCAATGTGGTGCTGGCCAAATCCGAGGCGGCGGAAGGCAGCTCGCTGAACGCCACTCTCGCTCTCGTTGGGAGAGATGAAATCTACGACTACATTGTGCGACCCCCCTCCGTCATCGTGCAGTCCTCCGAGTTCCAGCAGCTCACGGACGAGCAGCGGACGGAGCTTGAAGTCCGCGTGTCCGTCCACGGCCTCCCGCCGGGAGTCTACAGAATCATCCCCGAGGTCCTTCTCCCCGGCGATGTAAAGCGTGCAGCCGTCAGGCCGGAATACGTCGAGGTTACGGTGTTGCAGAGAGAATGAGCCGCATGCCTGAGTACTTCGGGACTGACGGAATTCGGGGCATTGCCGGCAGCGAGCTGACGGCTGAATTTGCGCTTCGTGCGGGAACTGCAGCAGGCAAAGTGCTGCGGCGCACTTACCGGGGACGCAAGCTGCCGTATTTCAAGCGAATCGACAGCAGCCTGCCTCATCCATCCGTGCTGCTGGCACGGGACACCCGTACCAGTTCTCCTATGCTCGCCCAGGCGGTAACAAGCGGCCTTACAGCCGCAGGCGTAACCGTCCTTGATCTCGGTGTTGCGCCAACACCTCTCGTGGCCCTGATGACCAATCGGTACAACGCAATCGGCGGAGTGATGATTACCGCTTCGCACAATCCGGTTGACCATAACGGCATAAAGGTCTTTCGCAGCGACGGCCTCAAGATAGACACGAGGACCGCAGTTGCGATTGAGGAGCTTATTGATGGCGGCGCCACAGGAACAGCGCCGCCTTTCGGCACGGTGCTGCGGATTGACGCGCTGCCAGCATACGTGGATTACTTGAGCAATCTGGGCCGAACAAGCGGGTCGGGCGCGAAGGTTGCACTGGATATGGCTCACGGCGCGGCCTGCGGCGTGGCGGAGCTGGCGTTCAGCGCCCGGGGCTTTAAGGTCGTGCCGGTTTGCGCCGAGCCGGACGGTAAGCGGATAAACGTGCGCTGCGGGGCCACAGACCTGCGCGGGCTCAAACGGGCCGTGACCGCGTCGGGCTCGGACTGGGGATTCGCGTTTGACGGGGATGCGGACCGCGTTATGGCCGTTGACGCGGACGGACGGGTTGTTGATGGTGACCGCCTGATGGCGCTTCTGGCGCTAAATCATCGCCCCTATCGCAGCGCGGGGCGGCTGGTGTTCACCCAGGTTACGAATATGGGAGTGGAGCGTTACCTGAGAGAGAAGGGCTTTCGCACGTATCGCACCGCTGTGGGCGACAGGAACGTCCTGCAGGCGATGCGCAAGCACGGCGTCCTGATTGGCGGCGAACAGAGCGGGCATATAATCTGCTGGGATAGAACCTGCGGCGGTGACGGGATACTCGTGGCGCTGTTTGTAAGTGAGCTGCTGATGCGCCACGGCATTTCACTCGGCGAGTTCGCCCGGAAAATCCCCGCGTACGCCCAGGTGCTCAAAAACGTGCAGATGCGCGACCACAAGAGCTGGCGTCAGGACAACGGCTTCGCCCGCCGCCTGCGCCGCCTTCAGGCGGGTTATGGCGACGACGTCCGCTTCTATATACGGCCGAGCGGAACTGAGAGCCTCGTGCGGGTGCTTACCGAAGCAACCAAGCCCGCACTTGCGCGCCGCGCAAACGCCGATGTTGTCGATCTGTTCAGCGCCTACGGGCGCAAGTAGATACGTAACAGGAGGAGAAACATGGCTGATAACCGTTTCACATGGTGCGGGCATTCTGCGTTCCGCATTGAGACCGGCGGGGACAAGGTCATCTACATCGACCCCTACCTCAGCGCCAATCCCGCGTGCCCTTCGGAGCTGCACAAGGTTGAGCGATGCGATATTATCGCGCTCACCCACGGCCATGCCGACCATCTGGGCGACACAATCGAAATTTACAACGAGCATCGCCCCAAGATAGTGGCCATCTTTGACCTTTGCTGGGTTCTTGGCAAGCACGGCGTTGCCCCCGAGGACTGCGTGGGGATGAACATTGGCGGAACGGCGGAAGTGGGTGGCATCAAGTTCATGCAGACTCCGGCCACGCACTCCAGCTCTGTGGACGACGGAGGGGAGCAGATCTACGGCGGCGACCCGACGGGCTATGTCATTGAGCTGGAGGACGGCTTCCGCTTCTACCACAGCGGAGACACGTGGGTAATGGCCGATATGGAATTCATCGCCAGGCTCTTTAAGCCCGAAGTTGCGATGCTGCCGATAGGCGGACACTTCACTATGGACCCGGTGGCGGCGGCGCTCGCTGCGAAAATGACGGGCGTGAAGCGCGTGGTACCCATGCACTATGGCACGTTTCCCGTCCTGGCCGGTGAACCGGTGCAGCTCGCCAAAGAGCTTGAAGGCACGGGTATCGAAGTTCTAGCGGTTGAAATCGGCCAGGAATTCACACTGCCGTAGAGAGCGACAGTTTGCAATGACCCCAGCCGACATTCTACATCTGGACTTCGGGGGCGAGGAGCGGGAACGCCGCTACGCGCTTGAACTCGGTGGCAGCGAGTTCTCCGTGCGCGAGGTCGGCCTGGAGCGCGACCTCAGAAAGGCGGCGCGAGTTCTTGCCAACGCACCGGAGCCGCGCATAGCCCTTTCCGGCCTTACGCTCCAATACTGCTTTGAGGGCAAGGAATATCGCCATCGGCGGCTCTCACGACTCCTCGCGCGAAGCCTGCGCGGGCGGGACCTGAGCGACGGCAGCCTGGTGAAGCGCACTCTGGAGCGCTACCTGGTGGATGAGGCAATCCGCCAGCTGGCTGTAAACTTCCAGGAGAAGCGAACCCTCGTGCTTTCCGCCATTCCCCGCTACGGAGCCGCCGAGGTCCTTAGCTCCAGGACGGACCGAATCGTCTTCGGTGACCTGCTCTACGGATTCAGGCTGGGCGTGCCGCTCACTTCGATGGCTGCGCTGCGCAAGGCTGCGCCTGCTCTGTTAAGGGCCGTAGTCAGCACGCCGGTGTCGTGGTTTGACCCCGGAGCCCGGATTTTCGCCCGGAGGATGCCGCGCTTCCGCTGGTACTTCTACTGGGCGGAAGTTATCCTGGGCGGAATGCAGCATCTGCGCCGTTACGCCCCGCGTAAGCTGAACGGCAAGATTGTGTTCACCAACCTCGCCAACGACAACGACCTGGAGTTTCTGCGCAGCAGAGATGTTGCGACTGTAGTCGGGCTGCTGCCGCGTATCAGCGAAAGGCGCGTCAGCACGGGATTGCTGGAGCTTATGCTCAAGCAGCTTCTCCAAGGCAAGGACGCTGAGGGCGACTGGGAGGCCGCGTTCCTGAACTTCTTCGCACGCCACCGGTTCGTGCCGGAAATCGAGAACTTCCATGCCGAGCCTGATGTAGAGCCCGGCCTTATTGACATATCCGCTACGGCAGACCTCCCGGCGCCCAAGCCCGCTCCGGCCGAGGAATACGAGGCTGCGCCCGACGTCGACGGAGATGAGGAAGGGCGCTTTGCGTTCGTTGTGCATCCGCTGGTCTATGACCAGTTGAAACAGCATCCGGTTCTCAGGATGCTTGACCGGATAATGCCGTCCGCGTGGCTGGAGGAGCTGGCACCGCTTGTGGTGGTGCCGCCGATTATCGGCACGGTCAAGGACATCGTCTCCGCCACGGGTGCCCGCGCCCGGGGATACATCTATGCCATCCCCTCGACACCCCGGATAATGCTGAAGTATCCCCCCGAATGGACGTACCGCCGCATCATTCAGATCACGCGGCATGCCGAGCGCCTCGGCGCGGGAATTGTCGGCCTGGGCGCGTTCGCGTCGGTCGTCGGCGACGCGGGCGTGACAGTGGCGCGACGCAGCCGCATCGGTATAACAACGGGTAACTCGTTCACCGTTGCGGTGACCATCCGGACTCTCGCCCGCGCTGCCGACCTGATGGGCATCGAGCTGGGCCGGGCAACAGCGTGCGTCATCGGTGCCACCGGAAGCATCGGCAGCATCATCTGCCACCTGCTGGCAAGCGAAGTGCGCGCTCTCATGCTGGTTTCGCCGCGCCCCGAACGCTTGCTGTCACTGTCCAACCACCTGCGCGAACGTTTCCCCGGTGTGGAGCTGGAAGTCGCCCGCTCTCCCGATGAAGCGCTTGGCCGCGCGGATGTTGTTGTCACGACAACGAGCGCTCTGGGGTCCGTGGTGAAAA
>JAGGTK010000076.1 GCA_021163765.1 bacterium | reverse complement strand
AGCCGGTCGTAACCTACCCCGCCTCCCTTACCGTCACCAACTCCTCCGGCACCGCCATCCACGATTTCAATCTTTCCATATCCGCCTGGTGGCATGTGGAGGAGTTGCCTGTCGGTCCCAACCCCGATTGTTCCGTCTACGTGACGATAGGACCTGATGGCGATGTATACGGGTTAAACAGGAACGATGGGACGCTGGTGCTACGTCTTATCAATAGCGAATGGCAGATTGAAGCCAAGCTTGACGACGGATATGACAGTGACACGTGGCTCGCGTTCGATAGCCAGGGAACCATCTCTATAGTCGGTCTTTCCTCAGGCTATCCGGGCTCAAGCGTGTGGTTCAGCCAGTACAAAAACGATTCCTGGACTCACGATTATGTCGGCACGGATTTCTGGCCGGGCTATCCTTCACTCGTCTTTGATTCTAGTGACCGTCCAGTAATAGCCTACAGAAGCCTGGCAGGAGGCGGCTCGATGGCGCGTAAGACGGTGGTTGCGACTAAGGAAGGTGGGGAATGGGAGCTCAATGTTGTCTCCGAAGAGGACGAAGATAGAATTACGGGCTTCTTCGGTCTCGACACAGGGCCGGATAATAGATGGATTCTTGGATACCGCGTTAGTCCAACAAGCGGCGGAGAGCCGCCGCCTGAGGTGCTCATTCTTCGTGAAAGCGAGTCCGGTTTTACGAGAGAGACCGTGATGGAGAACGCATGGGGATACGACCTCGCTTTAACCCCGGATGGGAAAATGGTCATCCTATATGGCAGCGAAGGCTGGTTGCGTGTCGCCCGTGAGACGGAAGGGGATTGGACCTTCGAGAATGTGGCCTTTCATGTCGGTGATGTAAGCATGGCTGCGGGACCCGATGGAACGGAGATCGTTACGTTCACAGACCACGGTGAAGAGGGCTGGGAGGATGACCAGGCATATTGGGCCTGGTTCCACGATGGCGAATGGGACATTAAGCTGCTGCCTGACCCAGACGCTCTAGGTTCGGAAGCGATGTTTCATCCTGATGGCTTGCCCGTGCTGTTTACCGGAACCAAGATGGCAATGTATTGGTAGTCGTAATTGAAGCAGTGACCAATCCGCTGATTGCGGAATGATGAATAGAAAAAACTAAAGGAGGAAGGCTATGAGGAATCGTAGTCAGAAACTGGTGGTGGCAGTCCTCTTTGCAGGACTGGCGGTACTTGTGCTCTTGTTTGCTGGTTCCTGTGGTGGCAGGAGTCCCACTCCAGCCGCGACAATCAGCCCTATGGCTCATCAGGGAAGCTCTGTCAAGGATAAAAGCTTCCTTAAAGAGGAGCTTAAAAGGCTTGACGAGCTGCCGCTTCCTGAAGGAGTCGACCCGAAGCTGTGGGCTTCCCTCAAGGAGCGAATGCGAAACTTCCTAACTGATAGGTACAGCGGAAAGCAGTCGAGCTATTACGAGGACTATCCCTATCACACTCACTTCTACGTCGTCCCGCGGGAGCTTAACTGGGAGTCTGATGTTAGCAACGGCAAGCTCAATTGGATTTACGTAAACGATGGCGACTACGACCAGGGCAGCACCGTGGGCCTTGAGGATATCACGCCGCTCGCTATTCATCATGGTGAGGGAGTAACAGCAGACAACACTATCCAGGAATTGATTGACGAGGATGACGAAGATCCGAACGGACCGAATCCACCACCTCCGATATACAACGGTGACGACATTGTCGACATTGAAGAGGACGATGAAGGCGATCACGATGACTTCGAGACGATTGAGCGGAACTACGGAGTGGTTGTTGACCACTACAAAATACTAGGCTCAACGACCGGCGGCGATCCCTGGACTGAGGTAGCGACAGTGGATTTCACCGACCACGACCCCCCGCTCGAAGGCGAGGACCGATACCGCTTCCACTGGGACATTCCAAATACGGATTACGCCTACTACATCGTGAAAGCGTGCAACAAGGACGGTATCCACTATACAGGCGAGGAAGA
The DNA here is from genome assembly GCA_021163765.1 of bacterium. Taxonomy (GTDB): domain Bacteria; phylum 4484-113; class 4484-113; order 4484-113; family 4484-113; genus JAGGTK01. The sequence continues at coordinate 27,981 of JAGGTK010000076.1, read as the reverse complement.
GGGCGAGACGATTACTATGGAGTCGGAAATTTGCCTTCTGCCGGAGGTTACAGAAGTCGAACCTGACCCGATTGAAGGAAGACCCGGGGATATCGTAGACCGCATTTACGCCAAGGTCTCAGGCGCCGAGCCTTTCAATTACTCCTGGGATTTCGCGGGTCATCTCATTCCGAACACCTCGAATGAGGCTGAGGTCGAGGATGGAGAGATTACTGGCCCATATGCCGATGATTGGGACGCAAGCTTGACCGTGACCAATGTGTATGGAGAGGACACGCGGAATATTCATTTCATTGTTACCGAGGAACCAGTGGCTCCGGACATTCACCGAATCTGGATGGAGTACGAAGGGGTAGAAATTGAAGCAGGCGACCCGGGTTGGGAAGTGACCTTCTGCGCTGAAGTCACGGGTTCAACGCCGAGGTATTACGACTGGGATTTCGGCGGTGGCGCAACTCCCAACGAATCCAGCGATGCCTCGCCAACCGTAATACTTGGTGACGCTAGAATTGAAGCCTACAACGGGACATTGGCAGTCAGTAACGATGCTGGAGCAGTTTTAGAGGGTTTTCAGTATTCCGTTGGGCGGCACGTAGACATTGGCGATATCACGCCGTTAACAGACGGGCTTTCCGGGGAGCAGAAGACCTTCCAGGTTACATTTTCAGGAACACCGCCTATCCATTATGAGTGGAGGTTTGGTGGTGGGACGGAGCCGAATGAATTCAGCGGGTCGGTCGGCGAACCGGGTGAGATTGGCCCGTTTGCTGTAGAGGTAGACGTCACACTGCTCAATGGCCTTCCTTACGACCAACACCTGACCGCTGCCTATGACAACATACCGGGGAACGAAGCGCGGACGTATGTCGGATCCATCGCTGCCTGGAATGATGTTTTCAATGAAGCAATGTCGAAGCCGTTCATCCTAAGAGTGACCTCTCGCTGGCATATGGAGGATATCGAGTTAGTAGTGTATGATGAAGTTACCCCCGAGGACATAAGCTTGGACTTCAACAGTACTTGGAACCCAGCTATCAGCTTTCAAAGGAACTGGTGGCTGTGGTTTGCCGAGCACGATGGTGTCGAATGGTCGACTGAACCCATAGACGAGCAAAATCACTCTGGGCACTACAGCTCTCTCAAGTTCGATAGCCTGGACCGACCCAACGTGAGTTATAGTGCCTGGCCCGGTAACTACCAACCGGGCATCCTGAGGTTTGCCCGCCGAGACGACGGAGCTTGGTACACACAGGATGTTGACACTAACGCTACGAATTCCGTGGGTGGCTACAACTCCTTGGAGCTTTTCCCTGGCAACAGACCCGCAATCAGCTACCTTGACGATGATGATTGGTCTCTCAAGTATGCCCACGCTACCGCTTGGATCCCGGGAATTGGCTGGCAATGGTCTATTGAGACGGTTGTTGAAGGCTCCGATGAAGACTCCGTGACAGGCTTCATATCCCTAGCGCTGAGAAACGGCACCGAGCCACTTATTACTTTTACGGACCTAGTTGGTGATATGTCCGGTGCTTTTTCAAGGATAGAACTGGTGGAACGGATAGAGGGCGAATGGCAATGGCCTAGGATTATCGAGGATCGGGATGCTCCTGGCTCCTTCGCATACACTTCTCTGAGTTTGGATTCCACCGGCTTGCCTAATGTCGCATACCACAGGAATCACGAAGTGCGAGATTTACGATTCGCTCAATTAATTGATGGAGAATGGGATCCTGAGACGGTCGATGATGAAGAAGGTGGTAACGATAAAGCCGGCCTGTACGCAAGTCTTGCGCTCGACGGTATTGATAGACCACTCATAGGCTACCACCTTTACCGTGACCCGCAGGAATTTGAGCTAAAGACCGCATACTACCTGCCCGGTGTCATTGAAGATTCAGATTGGGTTCTGGATTCTCTACCGGTCACTCAAGAAAACATCGAAGCTGTAAGTCTCGCCCTGGATATTGACGACAATCCAGCAATGGCGTACGTACAAAAAAGCTCGGCTGGCCCCTATTGGCTCAAGTTCGCGCATTTCTGGTAACACCCTACCCCCTCCCGGCCGGCAGCGACAGATTATGCACTTTGGTGCGGCTTTTCCGCTTCCGGCTACTGACGGACCAGGTATGCGAGCAGCGGCTGCCACTTGAGGTCGGCGAACGTAATAGTGCCGCCATCTATGCGCTGTGGAGAGCTCAGACACCGGTTCACCTGGCTCAGAAGCCTGTCCGGATTGCCGATGACACCAACCCCGAACTTCTTCTTGATTCCCTTAAGCTCCACGTAGGCGAAATCCTCCATCTCAACTTTGGCGTAGTTGGGAGAGAGCGTGTAATCCTCTTTGTGGCACATGGCGCAGCTCCGGTTCTCCGGCCCCCACGCATTGGGATTGTAGAATATCTCCTCGCCCACCATGTAATCACTGCCCTCTTTGGGCTGTTGAGCCTGTTGGATAGCGTTCATCACCGGCTTGTAGGCAACGATGACCACCACGATGATGACGGCGAATACGATCCAGCTGTAGTCAAAAGGTTTTTTCACAAATCCACTCCTATTCCCCGAGTTCGGCAGGAGCGCTGCCGGGGAAAACATCCAGCGCGGCTCTCTCCGCCGCTTCCGATGCGTCTTCAGAAGCGCCCTCAACATCCACGCGGGCTTCCACCTGCTCGCCAAAGTGGCGCTTCACCATCGCCGAGAGCAGGCGCAGGTGCTTTGGATCCTGCAGCAGCGGCGCGAAATAGCGCAGCCGGCGGGGATAACTGACGGTGAGCGTGTCACCGGCAAGCGTGGCCGCCGGGCCTTCAAAGACCAGGCAGAAAGTCGCCACGCTCTCCTTCCGCAGGTCGGCCATTACGCCTGTCCACCGCGGGTCGGCGGCAAGCCCGGTGTCGCCGGAAGCCCTGTCCCGTGCCACGTCATCCCGAACTGACACTGCGGGAACCACGGAACCCGACGCTCCTTTATGTTCGTTTCTTGCCAGCGCAGCGTGCAGCTTGTCGCCAAACAGCTCCGCCGTGCCGGGATCCTCCGGTTGCTGCTCGCCCTCCCCAGGCACGGGCTGCAGTTCGTCCTCTTCCGTAAGCGGAACCGGCTCATCATCCGGCGTTGCCCCCTCGGGCGGCGGTGCTGACGGCCCGGCAGTTCCTGCTTTTGGCTGAGGAAGCTCGTGCTCTAATTCTTTTTTTGCCGCAGGTTCCTTCTTGGGCGCGATTTTCTGTGGCTGAACGTCTGTGCGCGGCGCGCTCTTTCCCACCGGCACCAGGCTGGGCACGCCTTCCCGCAGCGAATTGCGGCCTCCCGCATCAGGGCCTGCAAGGTCGCGCGTGGCCGCCGCAAACCTGTCCGCGATCCGATACAGCGTTATACGGAACAGCAACGCCGGGTTTCCCTCACGCTTCAGGCGGTTTCCGGCTTCCCAGCATTCGCCAATGGCGCTTATGAGTGCCTGGTCAGAAGGCGGATCGTACGCGAAACCTCGCTCCTCCACAGCCTTCTGCAGCCGCGCTCGGTTCAGCAGGAAACGCTCCAGCATCTCCGCAATCTCCACCAGCAGCCATTCCGGGTCCTTTCCTGACGCAATGAGGTCTTTGGCGACCTCGTTCATCTTCTCAGAGTCGCGCCGCACGACCGCGACGCACAGATCAACGATGTGCTCCTTGCTTGTGAGGTAAAAGAGCTCCTCAACGTCATCGCGCGTAAGCGACTTCTCCCGGTAGATCATCGCCTGGTCGAGGTGGCTGATGGAGTCGCGCACGCACCCTCCGGCAAGCTCCGCCAGCAGCAACGCCGCGTCTTCGGCAAGCCCGTACTTCTCCGCCTGCGCAATCTTCAGCAGGTGTTGCGCCAGCGCCTTATACGGTATGAGATGGAACTCGAACTTCATCACGCGCGATAGGATAGTCAGCGGAAGCTTGTGGGGCTCGGTGGTGCAAAGGACAAAGACAACGTGGCTTGGAGGCTCTTCCAGCGTTTTCAGCAGCGCATTAAACGCAGGCCCGGTAATCATATGCGCTTCATCGATAATGTAAGTCTTGTACTTGAAGCGCGCAGGCGCGTATTGCACCCGCTCCCGCAGGTCGCGGATGTCGTCAATCCCCCGGTTACTGGCGGCGTCAATCTCGACAACATCGGGCGCGGCGCCGTTGGCGATATCGGTGCAGACCTCGCAGTCGCCGCAGGGGTCGCCCTCATTTGAGTTCGGGCAGTTGAGCGCCTTGGCGAAAATCCGCGCAATGCTCGTCTTGCCGGTTCCGCGGGGGCCCGAGAACAGGTACGCATGCCCCACCCGGCCGTGCTTCAGGCTGTTGCGCAGAATCTGCGTGACATGGCGCTGGCCGACCACCTCAGCGAAGTTCTTGGGTCTGTATTTGCGGTACAGTGCCTGAAACGCCACAACCCCATTATAAGGCATCAAGGCCGGTTGCAGAATGGTGAGCTGGCAGGAGAACGGAAATTCTAATAACATAAAGCAGCTAAAAGCAGATAGCAATTGCCGTCTTGCTTCCCGGTTCCTATGTTAGAGCGAGTAAAGTCGAGCATGTGTGCCATATTAATAGGCACTCATGCAAAAATGCCTAGCGCAGGTTTAGCGGTTCCTGAGCGTCCATTGGAATGTCCGACCAAGCTGATCACTGCTGACTATATAGTAGATGTACTTCTGACCATGGTGCACGTAGCGATGGGCGTAATCCCAGTATCCATTTCTCAGCGTACTCAGATAGTGCCGCCCGATATATTCGGCATTCTCTCCCAGCAGGACATGGTACATCGGATGCACCCAAGGGTTGGCGCTGGTCAGGTAGACGTTGGGCGGAACGCGGTCGAATATCCTCGTGCTCCCGGACTCATAAAACATGTTGCCACCGCAGTTCTGGTACAACTGGACGTAGATGCCCCGGTTCCAGAAGCCGTAGAACATCGCTATGGGCGTAATGTCCCCTACAGTAATCCGGTTGCTTAGGTCCCCATCAACGTAGGTTACTGGATCTTCAAAGTTAGGCGGGCTGGCAAGCTGCTGGTTGTAGAACCTCGCTATCGGCGTAATGTCGGCAATGTTGATGCGCGTATCGTTGTTGTAGTCCCCCCCGTTGACTTCGCGGAAATCGTACCAGACCTTGTAGATTTGCGTGTAGTAGTTGTCAAGCGTGGTGCCATAGAAGTACCGCAGATAGGGGTCATCATAGATATCAAACTGGTCTGCGAAACGGCGGATTACTTTGTAGATTGAGGTGGTCTTGCCGCCCATGCCGTTGTCAAGCCCACTGTTCTGGCCGCCGCCTCCAAGACCCTCACCGCCGAGACCGGGGTTGTACTTGAAATGTAGCGTCTCAATCCACCCGCTGCCGCTGCTGCCGCCGTTCTCCTCATAGTGCACCCGAACAACACCGGCTTCCAGATGCTCGTAGATACCGGTCAGCGCAGTTCCAATGCGTTCAACTTCGTCACCGAAAAACGTGCCAATCTCCTGGTAGTCGAACTCGTATTCCGCCGGATATCGCACCACGAGCCAGGAGCCTATCCACTCAGGCGCATCAACTGCGTTGATTTCCAGTTCAATATCGTAGTAGCCGTAGGGGTCAGGTTCCGGACTGCAGCTCTCCTCCGCCTCATAGTATTGCGCCGAGTCCTCATCCGCCGTCCAGTCACCGTTTATCGGCCACAACGTGAAGCTCTGAGTGGTCAGCGCGCAGCCCGGCGTCTCGTGCGCGGGCGGGTAATGTTCCGCCTTGTCCTCCGGCGTCAGCTCGTCCCACGTGTAGTCTCCTTCTTCGGTGCGCGAAGCCGCCTTGCTTGCCGACGAATCCGAGCGGATATAGAGTTCTTCCAGCCCGCCCGAATCAAGGACTTCAAAGCAGCGCTGAAGGCGCAGATTCTCCCGGCCGCCGAACATCTCCGGCGTGTACACGTCGGAGAGCACAAAGGCGATGGGCGGTATTTCCGCCATATCCCGGTAGCCCTCAATGCTCGTGTGTCGCGCCCAGAGTGTCTCTTGCTCCCGCCACCAGTCTTCCTTCAGGAAGTAGGCATAGGCCAGAGTTCCCGATCCGTCCCAGCCGCACTCGTAGCCGTTTTTGCCGGAGAAGTGTCCTGGCCGGTACTCAACCTCATGCACGTAATCCCAGTTAGAAACTCCAATTCCCATACCACCATCAGCGGCGATGGTATCATGGCCGCCGATGTTCGTATGCGGATGCTCCAGCGGGAAGATATCTCCCGGTTCCACCCAAAGAGGAATGTATTTCCCAGGCTCCCCCGCGAGCAGCAAACTGATGCCACCCAAATTAACGACGTTTACAGCCTTGATTTCAACACGCACTACGTCCCTGCCAGCAAACGTCTTCCACGGATCTGTAACCTCAAGTTCAAACCTTTCAATGCATTCCTCCCCGCAATTCAATTCAGGGAAAAGCCGGAACTCGCCGGCGGACGCTTCCTTGTCCCAGTTGTACCGTTTCTGGAAATAGACGAAGTCTATGATATCGTCGGGTGGCGGATACTCTTCACCATCGTAAAACCTTATGACAGTTACTTCCTCGTCAATCGGGACTATCCCGTAGCCCGGAGGAGCAGACTCCTCTTCCTGCTCGGTTGATTCATCGCTTCCCGTATCCGGTTCCTCGGCCACGGACCCTTCGGTCTCCGGGGAGGAAGGACTATCGCTGTCCGCTTGGGATGACGCCTGCTCCGCGAGTCTCGGCATTGGCGCTTTACTCCCTCCACCACTGCCGCAGGCTTGCGGCAAAACCAATAAAACCATTACCGCAAAGGCTGAAACCAGCCCAATACTTGCGTACCTCATTATGTCCCTCCCGCTCGGGCACAACGCCCGCATGCTACTGACTGCCAGCCTCTGAAACATCAGAGGCTACAGCACATATTTGATATTTTATCATATTATGTGTGTGTATGTCCAGGCTTCCTTGTCCTTATTGGCGGAGTAAATGGTTGAAGAGCTTAGACCCCTTCTGTTTAGACGTTTCTCCGGGTGAAATTGCCGGGATTATGCTCCCCTGGTGTGGATACTCAAGGGCGCACCTGAAGTAGCGAAGTATCCTGTCAAGCGCCCGTTCCAGTAAACGGGTATAATTATCTCAGCAGGGCGGAGCGCAAGCAGGGCTGCCCTGCACCGGGAGGTGTAAGTTCCGTGAGAAACCGCCTGTTTTTATTAGGATTGATTGTCTCATTTGTCCTGTTGCTCATCACTGCAGCGTGCGTTCCTTCAACCGAGGACGAAGGCCCGGCTATTGAGAAGGGTCCCGCGCGCGGCATTGGCGCCGTCGAAGCCGAAAAGCCCGTGCAAGTTCGAGATATGGACCTTGGCGGAACCGACGACCCAGAGCTTGACGAGATTGCGCGCGAGGTCTTAGACGCCCGGGGCGCGTTCGTCTCCGGTGACGAGAAATCCGATGACGAATGGATGAGCTACCGGGAGACGCTCAGCGCGAAGGTGAAGGACAGCCCAACGCCGTTCGCATACTGGCTGCTGGCCGGCGTGAATAACGCTATTTCGGCGGGCTCGCCCGAGGCGCTGGAGGCGGCCAAGATGGCGGCATCGCTGGCACCGGAGTCAAGCTGGGCTTTTGACATGCTCGGTTTCGTGCTGACCTCGGCCGGCCTGGAAAAAGAAGCGCAGGCCGCTCTTGGCAAAGCGCTCGACAACGCCGGCGACGGCGTCCGGCCCCCGCACGCCCAGGCTATGGCCGGCGGGCAGGACGACGACATCACCGCCAGCGGGCAGGACGACGATATCCTCAGCAGCGGCCAGGATGACGATATTCTCAGCAGCGGCCAGGACGACGATATCCTGCGCTCTTTCGGCGAAGGTGCGTTCAAGGATGTGCGCACAAGCCACCTCGCACCATCTCCCGCTCTGATGAAAAAGCACGGGAGTGAGCCGATCAAACCGACTGCTCTGGGTCTGCCGGGGGCTGAAAACGCCGAAGATGCAGACCTCGCCCGTCGCGTGCTGACTCCGCAGGGCTACATTTTGCGCCCGGCGGATATGAAGGATCGCGAGTGGAGCGATATTGCGAAGGCTCTCCGCAACCGGCTCAGGAAGGATCCCAGCGCATTCAAGGCCTGGCTGGTCGCCGGTGTTCTGCTCGCCGATGCGGAGTGGGGAGATACCGCGAAGGCGGGCCAAGCACTGCGGGCCGCACAGCAGGCTGTTGAGCTGGCTCCCGATTCAGCACGTGCCTACTACATGCTAGGCATAGCGTACTACTTCTACAAGATGCCTGCGCGCGCCGTAAACCAGCTCAATAAGGCGGTGGAACTTGACGAAAGCTTTGCCGCTCCGCACTTCGTTTTGGCCGACATCTACGCGCGGCAGAAGGACTACCGCCGTGCAAGAGCCGAACTGAGAGCGATTATGGATCTCGGCAAGTCTGGCGAAGCGGAATACGAAACCGCCGCGCAGAAACTGCAACTGCTCGATAAGCCGAAGTAGCACGCCGCCTATAACGACTGAGCTTGACCTGCGCTCCCTGAGGACCATTGCGGGGGGCAATAAGCCGGGTTCTGTCCATCCGCCTTTGCCTTGCGGCGGCGGATTGGGCGGCCATTTCTCTAGCCCCGGTATTTCCACCGGAGTCCTGCGGGCTGAAGTGACACCGGCGAGCTACCGGTATGCCACGCCTTGCGACGTGGCATCGTCACCTGCCTTGCACCGGACGGGGTTGCCCACCCGGGAACCTCACAGCCCCGGACGTGCGCTCTTACCGCACGGTTTCACCCTTGCCAGAGGACTCAACCGAAATTTCGGCCGAGGCCGGCCTGACGCCGACGCGCCGACCGAGGGTCTGGCGGTTCTTTTCTGTGGCGCGTTCCATATCCCGTTTCGCGGGATTCCGGGGGTTACCCGGCGCCCTGCTCTGCGGTGCCCGGACTTTCCTCACCCGCTTTGGCACGAAGCTTCGGCGAGCGCGACCGCCTGGCCCCCCGCAGGGATATGATACCAGAAACCGGACAGTTTAAAGCGCAACCGCTGAGATGGTGTTAGACTAAAGGTGATAAGGGTGTATCGTGTCAGCCACGGGCAAGCTAATCGCGTCCTATGTGGATCTCGTAATCCCAGTCGTTCTCGCGGCTCTCGTCTGGTGGCGCTTATGGCGGATAAGGCGCGCTATCTTCAAACCGGGGCTAATTCTCACATTGACTCTCAGCATTGCTGCGACCGTTGTTCTGTTTATAATCACGTATCTCCCGGAGTTCCATCCCCAATTCAAGCCCTTCCCCGAATTCTTTCCCTATTACGCGTTTCTCCTCATATTCATCGGCGGAGGATTCCTGTACCTGCACTCAATTGCGTATCCATCGTATCCGGGCGTCAGTCGGCTCACGATATGGTCAGAACTGCTATTCACGGTAGCTTCGGGATTTTCCGTTTGCGCGATCCCTCTAGTGCTGATAATCAGCCCGTATTTAGATATCCATCGTGCGCAATGGCTACAGTTTGGGCTGATAGTTTTGGGAGTTACCGGCTTACCGCTCGCACTACTTTTTGTGCTTAGGATTATTTCCAACAAAAGAAGGAGAATCCCGGAAGCTACCTCCCAGAGCGCTCGCGCGATCATAGGTACGTTCATTCTTCTAACAGCAGTTATCGTCTCTTCGGCAGGCATCGTGCAATTCAGTTTTCAAGAGTTCGTTCCACCAAGGCTAGCAAAGAACGCGTGGCTTCTAGATCTGGACTTCGACACCGGCTTGAGCGCCGGTAAACTTAATAGGCGCATATGGGCCGGAGAGAAAGCCAACGCCGAACTCGTGCGCGGACTTATTGAAGCCGGACACGAGGACATTTTCGGAGAGTTTAAGGATGTTCAGCACCGAGCCAATGCTGCGTTTAGACGTGGTAGCACAACGGTGGTCGTGTACGAAGTAGGCATTACTATCTTCAAAGCGATTATTTGGGAAGACAGATCCGACCTCGGACTTCCCGTTAACGAGATGGATAAGCCGATTTCCCTCGACGCTTTCCAGAAAAGATTCGGGCGCGGCTCGCGAGTAAAGGGAACGGTAGATCCGTATAGGCCTTACTCGTTCTTTGGGTTAAATCCATCCTCACCATCGAATACTCGTACTATTTCTTACGAAACCGGCAGTCTTGGCCTGCACACGATGACGCTCAGCTTCGAGGACAACCGCCTTGTCGCTACGCGATACTTCCCAAGACATCACGATGTAATCGCACCTTGGGAGATGCCGTGGTTTATGGCGCCGGGCTTTCTAATTCCCTCGATACTAGCAGTTCTTCTTGTAGCATTCCTATTCTGTCGCAGCCCTGGCTTTCGCCGCGCTTGAGAAAGCCTGCAACTCCTAGACTACCGGAAAGCGTAAAATACTAGCAGCCCGCTGAACGCGGCGAAAGGAGCGGTACATGAGCCAACTGGAAAATCTCGTTGAGCATTATCTTCAAAACGCGGCGAAGAACTTCCGGATGTATAAGGACCTTGCGGAAAAGGCCGTCGCGCCGACTGGCAATCGCTCTCCATCCCCCGGGGCAAATCCGCCGATTCCGTTCCGTAGGGGAAATCAGTTGCCTACAGTGGACTTCGCAAGCTGCTGCAAGGCTTCCATTCTCTTTTGCCTGTGCTCAACAGACCAGACGGGTGGTTCCAGCACGTCCACCAGCGTAGCCTGCGGAATCTGCGGGTCGGCAGCAAATGCAACAACGCTGTCCAGCGACTGCCGCAATTCTTCCGGTACTTCGTCTTCATAATCGCGCAGCATCCCGGCGAGCGCCGCGAAAGTATCCGCATCAAAAGCCTTCCCTGCCGCCGCTTCAGCCTTCCGCTGAGTTAGCCGCACGTCGTTGCCATCAACCACCAGCAGGCCCCCGCTCCGATGGTTGTAGGCTTCGAAGCCGTTGACATGCAGCAGCACATCGAGACTTCCCGTGCAGTCAAACCGTATAAAGGTAGCCTGCGAAAGCGAAAACATAAGCTCATTCCCTTCGGCCATGACGCGCGCGTTCACGCCATACCTCTCCGGTACACATCTGGCGTAAAACCTGCCCTCGTCAACGCCTTTCAGGGCTAACAACAGGTCATCGCGCCACACAAATTCCGGCCACTCCTCGAGCGGAACTGCCAGCATATCCCGCGCCATTGCGCGCACTTCGTCCAGCACTTCCTGCTCCTCACCGCCAAAGCGCGCCGTCATTTCAGGAAATTCGCAATCCTCAGTAACATTAAGCGATAGAACTTCCTGCCCTTCGCATTTCACTTTCAAGTCGCTTCTGCCCCCAAGGGAGTCGCAACTGATAATAATGTTATCTTTTACCAGTATCAGAGATCCAAAATTTCTTTCGTTTAATTGCTCAGATATCTCGACTCCTGCAACGATTGCCGGTTGAGAAAGGGCTTCGTCGGGCTTGACCGCCCGTATACCCCGAAGATTCTTTTGCACGATTCTCGCATACCAGGGACGTACTAGCTGGAAGCGCGCATCCCTATCCAACTCCGGCATGCGCGTGTAGTCCTGGCTGTCAAAACGCATCCTCGACTCCTCCAGCATCTCGATTACTCCCTCGGGCTTGCCCGGCGCGGCCTGCAATGCCTCAGTCGCATAGCCTATCGCGGCAATCACTCTATGCTGGAGTGATTCAACATCAGCAGCCTCATCAACGTAGGCGGTATTGCCGGCGTCCCCGAAATCGAGCACCGAATTCTTGATGCTAGCGATAGCCCGATCATCCCGCATTGTCAACCGAATATAGTCCCCAAACGTATCTATTCCGAAGATTCTCTCGGACCCGTACAGGATTTCGCTGCAATAAAGCCCTCTGTCAGGCTCCGCATACGCCTCCACCCGCATTCTTCGCTCGGCAACATCGCGCACGCGCCGACCGATGCTTCGCAGCGACCACGGCCAGGGCTTGTGCTGCCGCATCTCCTGCGCGACTTGCTGCGCTATATCGGCTGCTTCGGCAAGTGGCTCAGGCAACTCCTCTCGCAGGATCTCTTCAGACGGCAGTATGCCCGCATAGAGATCGGAGCCCTTCGTAACACCGCCCGCCCGATGCACTTCGCCATCCTTACCCTCTGCGGTAACGAACCACATCTCGATGTCGCCCATAGATGCCCGGTACATTCCCAGGTGCGGCTTTCCAGCCTCCTCTCTCTCCACGCGCACGTCGCCCAGATGCCATTCCTGCGGGTGCAGACTTTCGTCTATCCGCGCTCGCACGTACTCCGCCGTCTGACAGCAGTAAGACCACGTCCCTGCGATGTAGGCGATGACCATCACGACAACGCCTATCACCACTCCCCATGCTATACGCTTGACGCTCATCATAAGAATTATACCGCGCGCAACACTTCCCTGGCTGCACGCAGCAGTCCATCTCACTTACTCAAGTAGGAGCCGTCCCTATAGCCCCATCAGCTCGCGGACATACTTCACCGGTATCGTGCCGTGCGCCAGAAGCTCGTTGTGGAACTTGCGCAGCTTGAATTTGTCACCCGCGCGCGCCTTGTAGTCCTCCAGCAGCTCCAGCATCAGCTTCTTGCCCAGCAGGTAACTCATCGGCTGCGTCGGCGTCTGGCAGTAACGGCGAACCTCGGTGATAGCGTTGACCTCTTCCAGCTTCGCCTCCTTCACCAGAAACTTCACCGCCTGGTCAAACGTCATCTTGCCCGTGTGCAGGCTCACATCCACGATCACCCGGCAGGCGCGCCACAGCGCGTCCTTTAGCTGCAACAGCCGGCTGCGCCAATCGCCGTAGAATCCCTGCTCCCACATCATCTCCTCGCAGTAAAGCGCCCAGCCCTCGGCGAACACGCTGGTGTGCATCATATGGCGCAGCTTGTCCGGATGGTACGACGCGACGGAGAGCTGCAGGTGGTGGCCCGGATAGCCCTCGTGCAGCGCGGTCACCGCGATGCCGGCCTTCGGATGGCCTTCGAGCTGCTCTTTCGCCCGTGCGCGCGGCGTCCCCTTGGCGACCTTCGTCACCCAGAAGATGCCCTCCTTCCTGTCCTCAAACGGCGCAGGCGAAAGATACGCCGCGTACGGAATAACCGGCTTGGCGAAATCCGGCGTCTCGATTACGCGCAGCCTCTCGCGCTTGGGGAACGTAACGAGCTTTTTTGCGCGCACGAAATCCCGCGCCCGCTTCATCTCCTTCGCATAGAAGTCCACCAGCTTCGCGTTGGTTGGATGATCCTGCTTCAGCTCGTCAACTATCCGCTCCCACGACTTCGTGCGGCTGATCTTGCGCGCAACCGCCGCAAGCTCCCGCTTGATCTCGCGAAGGTGCTTCCGCCCCAGCTTGAGCAGCGCGTCGGCGTCAATATCCACGTGGTGCTGGTGCTTCAGCGCCGCGTTGAACATCTGCTTGCCGACGGCGAACCTGCCCTTGCTGCGCGGCAGCAAATCCTCGCGCAGGAATCTAATGAACCGCTCAAACGCCTTCTCCGCCCGGCCGGTGGCAGCGTGCAGATCTTTGCGCAGCTTCGCGAATTCCCAGCCGCGAACCGTGCTGATAAACTCGCGCGCCGTGGTCTTCAGGAATCCCAGCGCGCCCTGCGCTTCCAGTATCGCGCTTTCGGTGAATTCTTTCGGCGGATTATCGAGATTCGCCATCGCTTCTTTGAGCCGCGTCGGCACCTGGCGCATCCGCTTCAACAGCGACCGCGCGCGCCTGTCCTTCGGCGCGAAATCGCGTTCGATGAGCACGTAAAGCCCGAACAGTATGTCGCTCACGTACATTGACGGCTCGCGCTTGTGCGCGGGGAAGCGCCGCTCAAACATCTCCCAGAACTTAAGGTGACCGACAACGTAGTCCGCGTCCACCCGGTCGTCACCGGTAAGCTTGCGCAGGTCAAACTTGCCGACCTTTCTCAGCAGCGCCTTGACGCGCCGGTTGCGCGCCTTCACCGTGGCTTCATCGTATTTTGTCAGCTTGCCGTCGTACTTGTGAATTCCCATCCACGTCGCCCATGTGGGAAACTCCGCCATGAAGTAATCGAAAAACTCGTTGCGAAATCGGTCAAACGCCCTGTCAGTGGCCATAACACCCTCCTCCTGCATTCGCGCAGTAGCGCGCAGTTTCCATTCTATCATTGCTTTGCGCTTGAATGAAGACAGCTTCAGCGTTCCGTGCAGACTCGCTCAATCATCCCGCAGCCTACAACCACTTCGCCGTCATAGAACACGCACCACTGTCCCGGCGAAACATGCTCCTGCGGCGTCTCGTAGCGGACGATTAGTCCATCCTTTCCCATCGTGTCCAGCGTCGCCGGAACTTCCCGCTGCCTGTAGCGCGTCTTAACCATCACGCGCCGCCCGTTGTTCGTGTAGCCGCGCGCAAGTTCGTTCACCTGTGACAGCTCAATGCGGGCAATCGGCATGCTCCCAGTTTCGCCGACAACCACTTCCCGTTTCTGCGCGTCAATATCCACAACGTACTTCGCCGGCCCTCCGCCGAGCCTGAGTCCCTTGCGCTGTCCCCGCGTGAAGTGCTCGATGCCGTCGTGCTCACCCAGCGCATCGCCGCTCACGTCCCGTATCACGCCCGCTTGCGGCTCTTCACCCGCCACGCGCTGCAACCAGTAATCAACGTCGCGCTCAGGCGTCAGGAAGCACGCGTCCTGGCTCTCCGGTGCCTCGTAGGTCGGCAGCCCTGCTTCCCGCGCCATCTCGCGCACCTGCACCTTCGTCAGGTCCCCGCACGGAAACATCATCCGCGAAAGCTGCTCGCGCGTGATGACGGCGAGAAAATACGACTGATCCTTGGCTTTATCCGCCCCGCGCATTAGCTGCAGCAAATCCTTTGTCCGCTCGCGCCAGTCGGTGGGGGAATCACCCACGCGCTTGCCCACCGGCCCGAATGTCTCGCGCGGACGCACTCCGATTCTTGCGTAATGCCCGGTGGCGAGGAACTGGCAGTCCAGCCAGTCGGCGATGCGCAGGAAATCATCGAACTTCACGAAGCGGTTGCAGTCGATGCAGGGGTTGGGCGTCCTGCCGGCGCGGTATTCGCTGACAAAGCGCCCGATGACTTTCTCCCGGAACGCTTCTTCAAGATTCACCACGACGTGCTGCGCTCCAATGATGTCGCACGCCCGACGCGCCCTCGCGGCAGCGTCTGCGGAGCAGCACGTTCCGTCGGTTTCGTCATCCAGCAGCTTCGCGGTGAAGCCGAAGACCTCGTAGCCTTCGCGCGCGAGCAGGAGCGCTGCGATGCTGCTGTCCACGCCGCCGCTCATGGCGACCGCGACCCGGTTCTTCCGCTCCACGCCCACGTACCTAGTCTAACACGCAGCCCTTGAAGTTATGGTAGTATTTCCTCCTATGAGATGGCTAACGATGGTAACGATGCTCGCATTGCTCGCCGCAGCCCTCACGCTATGTGCTGGCTGCACGTACACCGATGGCGGTGAGGATACGGCTGAAGCTACTAGCCCGCCACCCGACCCCCGGGCCCTTACAACCAGGGAGGATCCTTCTCCGAAGTATGTCAGCAAGGCGAAGGTCGGCTCTGACATGCGCTACATCCTGTCTTACCGCGGACGAGCGGTGCATATCTTCGCCGGGGAATCCGGCCTGCTGGGCGTGAAAATCATTGCCGACAGGGGCGAAACCACGTGGGATAGCCTTTGGCTGACGTTCAGCCCAAGACGCGTGCGTCCCCGGGAGCATAACAAAAATGAACTCCCGCCTGAAGGCGAGGTCAATCTGGATTTCGTGCCGGAAGACCTTCGCGGGTACGTGCAGGATGCACAGCAGCTTGCGCTCCACCTGGCTCCCCAGGCTCCCCGCACAGGCGAGGAAGCGGTCTCCCCGCCGGAAGTCAGGGCGGTTATAAGTGAGGTAGCCCTTCCGCCGGTCGCTGCCAATGAGCTCGCTATCTTTGCGCGAACCGGCAAGCTGGTTATTACTAAGAACCTTAAGATTCCCGCGCGGGACATTCCCAGCGCATTAAACAGCAAGGGCTACATAAGGTTCAACGAGTGCGTTTCGAATGTCTCCTACGTCCCAACCGGCGCCTGGGCGACTTTCAAGCTGATGGTGAGAGACAGGCACACAATCTACTATGTACTGCGCGACCAATCGGGAGCTTATACCGCTTACGCGGAATCCTATGACCACGTGCCCGGAAGAAGGGAAAAGATCGTACTGGACCAGCTCATTACGAATAATGGCGGGATTCTGTCCGCCAACTACTACGAGCCAGTATCTGATGACCCAATGGTCATATCGCTCCAAACGCGTAAGATGGCCGGAATTGCGATGTCCATTCTAGACGGCGGGGTGCTTGAGCCGCCGGAAGACTTCAAGCACAAACTAGTCGTTTTTACGTCTCTTCTTACCGAGCGCGAACAGGTAAACGACTTCAATGTCGTGCGCGAGGGACCGCGCGGCGTCGAGCCCATCCTGCAGGAGTTTGAAAGCGGCAACTAGCCCGGTGGGCATTTCGCGCAACGCGCGCCCTTGGCGTCCTGAGACGCACATCGGGTTTCTGCTATAGTGAAACGGCTATGGCTTCGCGGACTGCCATATACCGCAACTGGAACCAGCTTGGCGCGCTGCGCGGCAAGAGGGTCGCCATGACCCTGGGCATCTTTGACGGCATCCACCGGGGGCACATCCAGCTCTTTGACCTGACGCGCGAACTCGCGGTTGATATGGCGGGCGTCCCGCTGATATTCACGTTCAACAACCACCCGCTGCAGGTGCGCGAGCCCGAGCGGGACGTGAAATTCATCACACTGCCACGTGAGAAAGCGTTCCTGCTGCGCAAGCTGGGCTTTGAATGCGTAGCCTGCTTCGATTTCGACGCGGATTTTATGAAGATGCACGCTTTCAAATTCTTTACCAGGCTCCGGAGCATCTTCGATCTCCGCGCATTCGTCGCGGGCTACGACACCACGCTGGGCTCGGATCAGGTCGGCTCCGACGAGCGCTTCAAAGAGCTGGCCAAGCAGCACGGCTTCGAGTTCTTCCGCATCGGGCCGGTGAGCGTCACGGGAGAGCCCATCTCCTCGCGCCGCATCCGCCAGCTTATCCAGGAAGGCGATATCACCGCCGCAAACGAGATGCTGGTCTACCCTTACTTCGTGCGCGGGCGAGTCCAGCCGGGGCGCGGCATCGGCAGGCGCCTGCTCAAGATACCAACCGCCAACCTGCGCCCGCCCAACGAGAAACTGTTGCCCTGCGAAGGCGTCTATGCGGGGAGCTTCCACAAAAACCGCAGGCATTACCCCGCCGCGCTGGTGGTAATACCGGCAGGCCGCCGCCCGGGATTTCTCCCGCGCGCTGAGCGCACCGGGTCCGCCGCCTTCCAGTCCCGTACCGAACAGGGATCAATGGTGATTGAAGGCCACATCATCGGCCAGGACATCTCGCTGCAGGGGCGCACCGCCGAATTCATCTTCCTTGAACGCCTGCGCGACAACCGCCGCTTCCGCTCAATAGACAAACTGCAGTCGCAAATCAACGAAGATATCGCTGCCACGCATCGCATCTTCGAACGCTTCTCTGTGCGCCTGCAATTTCTGCCGTAAGTTCATAAAACCGAAACGCATCCGCGACCGTCATCACGCTTCCGCCCGGTGCTGATGCGGCTTCCCGCAAACGCGCGCTCGTTCGCCGCGCCTAACCGCGCCGCTTTCGTTGTGGATAACTCTGCGGATAAGTTGCTCAGCCTATTTAATGCCAAAACCCCTTGACACCCCATTGCGCACCCGGTATTCTGACCGTGGTATACCGGACTGGCCCCGTGGAGGGCGAGATCCTTGAAAGGTGGGACAGGCGGACTTCCCTGGAAGCGAGCTTACGGCAGACGGAGAAGCTTCGGTTTCCCCAGAACCCGAAAGCGGACTTCAGGAGAGAACCGGGAATAACCAGGCCCCGCTTCGGCGAGGTCAGGCGAGTACCGGAACTCAAGACGACTGGACTCGATGCGAGCGGCGGGCGAGCCCCGGCAGACCCAAAACCCGTATACGATCCAGACGTGGGGGAGATGCGAACCAGCCCACCCCCTTATGCGGAACCCGGAGGCTCTTCGGAGAAGCCGGAGGAAGCAAAAGTAGAGGAACTCCCCGTTGATACGGGGCCAGCGTCCATTTAAGGCCGGGATGCCTGAGTTTCTTCTCTGACATCTGATGGCTAACGACTGGCGCCTGCCCGCCTGGGGCTGGCTTGCCCGCCGAAGGGGGTTAGGGATTGGGGCCTAGGGGTTGGCTAATCCCTCATCCCCTATTTTCTGCGCCCTGCGGGCTTCGCCCGCTATCCCGGATAGTACTTTATAACGAGGACATCATCCCCGCCGCCGCCTTTCATCTGCGGTGACTTCGCCTGTCCTCACAGCGCATCAAGGAAGTCTTCTTCGCTAATTCCAAGGCTCTCTAGCCAGTCAGCGATTTCCTTGACTACGTGGGCTGATAGGCTCCGCCGGTGACGGGATACTGCGCAAGCGTTTCTTTCATCATCGGGGTCATAGAAGATAATGTGGCTACCTTTGCCTTCACGACTGGGCACACCCAGCTTATGCAATACTCGAATCAGTTCCTTCGGCGATAGAGCAGGAAACTTACGCTGCATCCTAGCCAGCCTTCACGACCGCAGCTTCCTTGCGGGGGAACTTCACCGTAAGCTCCAGAAAGCGCACACCCCGCCGTGCTGACTCAAACAGGTCCTGGCTCAGGGGAATCTCCTCCGGTGCGTACTCGTAAATACGGCGCCCCGACTCTTTTCGGCAGGCAAAGCCGTGCTTTCTCAACGCGTCTGCGACAATCCCGCGCTCTTCCCAGAATTCAAGGAGGCATAAGACTGCGTCTTCCGCCATCTCGCGAGCCTCCTTGGCGGTATCGCCACTTGAACACGCATTAAGCGGTATCGGGGTGCAGACGTAGCTTCCGTCCTCGTCCTTGAAGAGAACCGCCGGCGTTTTGAGAACTATTAGCGCCATCACGTGCTCCTTGCAGATTATACCACCGCGACTGTGAGTGACTGCTGCGGGGTTGCCTTCAGTGTTGATTCCATCCTGTAGGGCGCGGACTTATACCCCGCCGTCTTGTTCGAGAATGAATCACGGCGACATACAAGTCTCCGACGCGCAATAGCGCTATGGCGACGGCGCGTTGCCGCCCTACATGGCCACAAATACGGACGCGCGGCGCCCCTTCTTGCTGGAAACTGATGGCTGACGGCTGACGGCTGATTAGACCGCCCTACAGGGCCTATCTCCGTCCAACCAGCCATAGGCTAGCAGCCAACACCTGTCCGCCGAAGCTTCAGCGAAGGCGGAACCAACAACCGCGCCCTTCGGGCGCTCACGGCTCGGTCGTGTAGTAAACACTCTCAAGGTTTGTACTTCATTACGAGCGCGTCATCCGCACCGGCGCCAAATCAGTGCAGGCTAGGACCGTAGTGAGCGTATTTGAGTGCCGTATTGGTGGTGTCGTAGTAGGCGATAGAAGGAAAGCTATCTTGGTCGAACCGTATAGACGCCCACTTGCCTACATCGTCGTCACTATCGATTGTGAGAATGTCCCAAGTGGAACCGTTGGATTTTGCGCATTTAAGCGCAGTGTTGTCATCGTCGTAGTAAGCAATTCCTGGGAGCCCAGCCCCATCGAGATCGAGCGAAGTGTATTGGCCCACGTAGCCTGCGCTGTCAACAAGCTCTGTAGACCAGCTTCCATCCTTTTCTGCGAATTTAAGGTCGGATCCCGTCTCAGCGAAGTAAGCGATTAGTGGCACATCCCCCGAGGCGAACATAATGCTCGTGCGGATGTCAATCCCTACTGTGGTGTCTGCATACTCCTTATCCCAATCAGTCCCGTTGTAGTGAGCCCACTTTAGATGACCTGTTCCCCAGACCTTGTAGCTAATGGCAGGATGACCTGAGGAATCAAAGGCCAGAGAACAGTACCTCCCCGGGTTATCCACATTATCAACTATCTCCTTACTCCACTCGCCTTCATCATAATGGGCATACCTCAAATCACCAAGGCCACGGTATGCGATTCCAGGATTTCCATTCAGGTCATACGCAAGGGACGCGTCTTTGCCGAGCTCGTTGTACGAGTTAATGTCCGTGTCGACGACCTGCAGATCCCAGGTTCCGTCCTTGACGGCAAACTTCAACTGCATCGCCTGCTGGCGTTGATAAGCAATAGAGGGTCTTCCAGATGAATCGAATCGCAGAGATGTCCAGTAGCCCGCATAGTCTAGGTTATCCGCCGTTTCCTTCTCCCAGGACAAAGTGTTCCACTGGGCGTACTTTAGGCCACCATCAACACGCAGATATGAAATCGCTGGATTACCGCTCGCGTCGAAATCGAGGGAGCAGTACTGCCCGGAATCACCTACGGAGTCCACTGTCTCGGTCCACCACTTGTACACCTTTACAGTCACGGTATTAGTATCCTCCGCCCCATCGTCATCGGTAACCCGCAGTTTGCATGTATATTCCCCGGCTGTGGTGTATTCGTGGCTCACAGTGGGATCGGTGCCGGAGTCGTGGTCGTACGTGCCGTCGTTTGTCCAGTCCCATTCGTACTTGACGATGCTGCCATCGTCGTCGTAGGAATCCGACGCGTCGAAGTTAACCGTCAGCGGCGCGTCGCCTTCGGTCGGATCGGCGGACAAGTCAGCAACCGGCGACTTGTTGCCGATAGTCCCCACATCGTCGGCACTGCGCAAGCCATCATTGGCCTGGCTGTCGATGAACGCGCTCACCGAATACCAGTATTGCGTGTTTGGCACGGCGCTAAAGTCGTCGTAGCTCGTGGTCGTTCCGCCGGTGACGCTGGCTAGGAAGGGCGGGGAAGGATCGTCGTCGATTTCGCTACGGTATATCCTGTAGCCCGTCGCGGTGTTCACCAGCCCCCACGTGACGGCGATTTTGTCGGTGTATTCGCCGTCCGACGCCTGCACGTTCGCCGGCGCCAGCAGTCCCCGCCAGCCCTCGTCGCTTGCGCTCATCGGCCCGTAGCCTAAGTCAATTCCCGCCTTCACCGCATAGTCGTGGTGCGCATTGAACGCCGTGCCGTAGTCGGTATATGTCGTCGTTGGCGCTTCAAGTGGATCGCCAATCGGCGAGCCATCGCGGAAAACCTGATACACCGTCGCCTGCGATACGGCGCTCCACGAAATAGCCACCCTATCGCCCAGCGTTCCGTTGGTCGCAGTAACGGTTGCATGTGCGGCGATACCCCGCCAGCCTTCGGCGCTGCCAAAGTCGCTTCGCTCCTCATCCGGACCATCGTGCAGCGCGGCAACGAAGTAGAAGTAGTGCTGGCCTTCAGTGCCGCTCCAGCCGTCCGGCGCGTCGTCAATGCCCGTAGCGGGCGCGGCAACCTCCGGAAGCTCAAGCGGCGACGGGTCTTCCGGGCTATCAGCGCGGAATACCCTGTAGCGCGTCGCGTTGTTCACCGTTTCCCAGCTCACCGTGACTTTATCGGCGTTCGTTCCCTGCGTCGCAGTCACATTACCGGGCACTGCCAGCCCGCGATGCCCCCAGTCGCCGATGCCGCGCGCCTGCTCTGCACTGAGGACAACCGGTTTTACGAAGTAAAACCGCGGTTCCGCCCACGGCGCTGTATAGTCCGAATACGAATGATCTGGCGGCACTACTGAGCCCAAGAACTCGTCTCCACCCTCTACCTCGTCCGTGTCGCGGTAGACGTTGTAGCTTTCAGCCAGAGGCTCCTCGCCCCACACAAGCTCCACCCGGTCGGGATAATCCCCGTCAGTTGCCGTTACCTGAACCGGCTCCAGCTCGATGCAAAACCCGCTGTCGGGCCCGCCCGGCTGCCCGTCAACGTCCTCGCCCAGCGCCCGCACCCAGTAATAGTAAATCTGCTCGAGAACGGCATCGTAGTCGTTGTAGTTCAGAATCGCCGCATCAACGGACGCCAGCTCGGCCTTCGCGCCGTCTATCGCGTCCGCCCGCAGCACCGAATATCCCACTGCACCTTCAATACTCGTCCATTCAATGTGCACGTGGTCGCTGAAAGCGCCGTCGGATGCGGTAACCGTCGGCGCCGCGAGGCTGCGCGCAGCAATGGCGGCAGCAAACCCGCCACCCTCCAGGCCGCCCAGCTTCAGCGCCCGCACCGAATACTCGTATTGCTTCCCCGGCTCGCCGGTCTCGTCCCGGTATTCCACGTCCGGCGCGGGGATGCCCTGGATCAGAACCTTCGCGTCCTCGTCGTCTCTATCATCCCGGAACACCTGGTACATGAATACATCAGGATCAATGTTCACATCCCATCTCAGTGTCACACCATCAGTATCTGGAAACGCCTCCAGCCCGGTCACCACTGCAGGCTCGGTGTCCAGACCTTCTTCGGTGTCCGTTACCACCGCCTCTATCGTCACGCCGCCGGGGTCTTCGGCATCCTCTGAAGCCAGTCGCGCCATCGGCTCAAATGGAAATTCCGCCGCTAAGCCCTCTGCCGGCAGTGAACTCGCCGCCCGTCCCGGATTCGTCGTCATCACGCAGAGGTAGAAGTTGTCGTTGGGGGATTTGAACCGGCTCTTCAGCGACTCGCTGTTGACCTGCACCATCACGTCAACATCCCTAAAGGGCCCGAACCAGCGCCACGAGCCAACCGAGTAGTCCGCGAAGCCGAGGAAATACACCAGCGGTATATCGTCGTCCTGTCCCCCGCCGTAGCTGCAAACCTCGCTGTCAATCAGCGTTTGCAGGGGCTTGGGGCTTCCATCTATTTTCTGGCGGTAAAGCGCGTAGGCGTAATCGCCGGGCACAAACGCCCTAAGATTCAGACTAGTTTCTGACGGCTCAATGCTGTACTCGCGGTCGCTTGTGGTACCGGAACCTTCAGGCGAATAGTCCGCGCCGAAACTCATCACCTGCGTCCCGCTGCGCACGCTCCTGCACGCGCCCGCCGCCAGCGCGTCCAGCGCCAGCACCCCCGGTAACACTCCACCTGTTCCAGCTTCGCCGCCACCGGCGGACTCCTGTCCGTTGCCAGGCTGTTCTGCGACCGGCGCCGTAAGCGTTAGCTGAACCGGCTGTGAACGCCGATGCCCGCAGGCGGCAAGCAGCAGGATGGTTACAGCGAGTGTAAGCGCCGCTATTGCGGCCATGCAGACAAATGAGTTCTTACTCATCTTTCACGCCTCCCCGCGTGTGGCTTATACTATTCTAACACGCCGATGCGCTTTACGCACCGATAATCACCATAGCGCGCGGCGCTGAGGCTAGAACACAACCAGCACTTTTTGTGCCAGCGCGGTGCTGAAGAACTCGAACATCTGCATCAGCGGGCGCGGGTAAAGCCCCAAGAACACGATGAATACCGCGATGGGCACCAGCGCCCAGTATTCGCGCGTAATCATATCCGGCAGGCCCTTCCAGCGCGGGTGCTCCCGCCCCAGCATCACGCGCTCGACCATCCACAGGATGTAGGCGGCTGTGAGCACGATGCCAAGTGCCGCGATAATCGCGTAAATGCGCATTAGCATGTCACCCGGTATGCCCCAGGCGATTACCTGCCGCCAGACCGCGTTGCTGGCGAACGTGCCCTTTATGATGAGGAACTCCCCCCAGAATCCGATAAGGCTCGGCAGGCCCAGAGAACTCAGCGCGGCAATATACATCACGAACGCGAAGCGCGGCATCGTTATCATCAACCCGCCGAGGTCCTTTATTAGCCTCGTGTGCGTGCGGTCGTAGATGACGCCTACGAGGAGGAACAGCGCGCCCGTGCCCAGGCCGTGCGCCACCATCTGCATAATAGCGCCGTTGAACCCGTCCGGGCTCATGCTCACGATGCCAAGGATGATGAAGCCCATGTGCGAAACCGAGCTGTACGCAACTAGCTTTTTCAAGTCCGGCTGCACCATCGCCACCATAGCGCCATAGATAATTGAAATCACCGCCAGCAGCCCGATGAACGCGCCCAGCCAGTAGCCCAGGTCGGGGAATGTCGGATACAGCACGCGCATATACCCGTAGGCGCCCATCTTCAGCAGGATGCCCGCCAGGATGACGGATATCGGCGTGGGCGCTTCGACGTGCGCGTCCGGCAGCCACGTGTGGAACGGGAACAGCGGGACTTTGATGGAAAACGCCAGGAAGAATCCGCCGAACATCAGCAACCGGTATCCCACCATCGCCGACGCCAGCCCCGGCGAATTCGCCAGCTCAATCATCGAGAAGCTCTGCACGCCGGAAAACAGGAACATCATTATGATGGAGATGAGCATGAACACGCTGCCAAACAGCGTGAACAGGAAGAACTTGATCGCCGCGTACATCCGGCGCGCGCCGCCCCAGATGCCGATGAGGAAGTACATCGGCACCAGGCTCACTTCCCAGAATACGTAGAACAAAAAGTAGTCGAGCGACGCGAATACGCCGAGCATCCC
Source organism: bacterium (assembly GCA_021163765.1). Lineage (GTDB taxonomy): Bacteria > 4484-113 > 4484-113 > 4484-113 > 4484-113 > JAGGTK01. Next base: position 3,627 of record JAGGTK010000076.1, on the reverse strand, counting down.
GCCTACCAGCAGCAGGTAGAGTATGAAGTACTCCTTCACCCGCTCCTTGATGCCGAAGCTCGCAATGCACGCAAGCACGCTGATGAACGCCGTCATCAAGAACAGCGGGAACGAGAGCCCGTCCAGGCCCACGATGTATTGCACCCTCAATATGTCGATCCAGCTGCGCTCGAAGAAATAGTTAAAACCCTCGAAGTTCGGCACGAAGCGCAGCCACACCCGCATCGTCTCGCCAAGGAAGCTTCCCGGGCTGACAACCTGCGCCAGCGCGTTCCACCATCCCAGCCACAGGCCGGCGGTGATGATGAGGGGCACCATCGTGAATGCCAGCGCCCAGCCGCGCAGCAACCCGTGCTTGCGGTGGTCGATGAACATCAGCGCGATAGCGCCGAAGAACGGGACGAAGATGCTCAGGTTGACCGGATTACGGAAGAAGTTGGTGAACGCGCCTATTAACTCGTTCTCGCTGGAACGCCCGATCGCCACGAGAACGAACAGCACGGCGAGAACGATAGCGACCGTTACGGCCTGCTTGAGTATCTCGCGGAGCAGGTTGCGCTTTGCTTCAGACATGTTCACTCCTGATAAACACTAGAAAATGTACCTCACGACCCAGAAAAGAACAGCGGCGATGAGGAGCACGAGCATATAGTGCTGCAGGTATCCGCTCTGCAGCGGGCGGATGCACCGCTTCACGCCGAGCCACATATACCCCGCAAGGTTCACCAAGCCATCCACCACCCACAGGTCAAACCACGCGTACGCGTAGGAAAACATTTTCGTGCCTGCGCCAACCGCGTTCACCATAAGGTCCACCACCCAGATGTCAAAAACCCAGAGCGCCTTCGCCGCCATCGTGAAACCGCGAATGATGACTCCGTCGTAGAAATGGTCTATGTAATAGCGGTTCGCCAGCACAGCCTGAAGCCCCCGCACCCACCGCGTGCGGTAAAGCTGCTTGAAAATGGCGAATTTCGCGCCCCAGATGAGGTAACCCGTCAGCACTCCGCCCAGCGCCATCGCCGTCGAGATGCCCATCACCAGCCAGTTCACCTCTGCGTGATGCGCGTGCCCGAACGTGATGAAGCCCTGCCACCATGTGATGCCCACCGGCGCCGCGCCCACGAGCCCGAAGAATCCACCGAATAGCGCGAGCACCACGAGAGACACCGTGATTACCCACGGTGATTCCTGTGGCTTGTGAACGTGCGCGCTATGGTCTTCGTGTTCCTCATCCTCTTGGTAAAGCGTATTCAGCCCACCGAGGCTCCGGTCGTATTTCTTTATCTCCCATTTCTCCTGCTCCGCTTGCAGCTTTGCCTGGTCCTCCTCATAATCCTCCGACGGTTCGTCGTTGCCCCTGTATCTGCCCGAAAACGTAAGGATGAGCAGCCGCGTCATATACGCCGCGGTAAGGAACGCCACCAGCTCTCCTGCCACGAACAGCAGCCAGTACGCCCCCCCAAGCTCGGTCGCCCGCGCAAACGCGCTTCCCAGAATCTCGTCCTTGCTCCAGAAACCGGAGAACGGCGGTATGCCCATCAGTGAAAGCGACGCAATCAGGAACGTGATGAACGTAACCGGCATCAGCTTTGCCAATCCACCCATTCGCCGCATGTCCTGCTGGTGGTGGCATCCCAGTATCACTGACCCGCTGCCGAGGAACAAGCAGGCTTTAAAGAACGCGTGGTTGATGAGATGGAACACGCCGGCGCTGTATCCTGCAACACCGAGTGCCAGGAACATATACCCGAGCTGGCTCATCGTCGAGTATGCCAGCACCTTCTTGATGTCGTTCATCACCAGCCCGACCAGCGCCGTAATCAGCGCGGTGAACGCGCCGATGGCGGCCACGACAGCCAGCGTGACCACGCTGGCCTGGATGATGGGGAATATCCGCACAACGAGGTATACACCGGCGGAGACCATCGTGGCGGCGTGAATCAACGCGCTTACGGGCGTCGGGCCTTCCATTGCGTCCGGCAGCCAAACGTGCAGAGGGAACTGCGCACTCTTGCCGATAGCGCCGCAAAACAGCAGCAACCCGATTGCGGTGACCACTGTCTGGCTGAGGTGCGGCTCGCCGTGCGCGAAGTACGCCGCCATCTCCGAGAACCTGAGCGGCGCGCCGACATAGTACAAAAGGATGATCCCCAGTATCATCCCCACGTCGCCGATGCGCGTGACGATAAATGCCTTCTTCATCGCAAGCTGCGCGCTTCGCTTCTCAATGTAAAAGCCGATGAGGGCGTAGCTGCAAAAACCCATTATCTCCCAGAAGATTAGGAACGAGATGAAATGGTCGGTGAGCACCACGCCGAACATCGAGAAGCTGAACAGCGAAATCAGTGCGAAGAACAGGCTGTAGCGCACATCCCCCTTCATATAGCCCTGGGAGAACAGGTGGATCAGCCCAGCCGTTATCGAAACCATTAGCAGCGTAATTGCCGCAGGATTGTCCAGGAGAGTCGTAAACGGGATTTTGAGGTCGCCCACGGACACCCAGGGAAATGTCTGGACAAACGGCCCGGTTACAGCGCCGGCGAGCTTCTCCAGCAGCACCAGCGCCGCGCCCGCGATGGTGAACATCATCATCCACGTCGCCAGCAGGTGCGACGCGCGGTCCTTTATCCGGTAGCCGAAGAAAATTATTACGATGAACGAAATGAGCGGCAGTGCCGGAATCAGCCACACCCAGTTGTGCATCCAGCCTGTCATTGTGTCACCACTTCATCCCGCTTACATCTTCGATGTTCGCCGAGCGGATCTGTCGGTAGATCGCGATGATTATCGCCAGCCCCACCGCGGCTTCAGCCGCCGCAACGATGATAATGAATATGGCGAATATCTGGCCCACCGGCGAGAGGACCTGCTCCGCGCTGGTGAACGCCGCGCGGGTGATCTTCAGCCCCCACCAGCGGTTGAACGCCACGAACAGGATGTTAACGCCGTTGAGCATTAGCTCCGTCGCCATCAGCACCGCAATCGCGTTGCGGCGCACAAGCACGCCGTACCATCCGATGCAGAAAAGCAGCGCGCCTATCGTGAAGAACTGGCGGGGACCGAACTCGGTGAAGAACGTCGACACGAACGCGCCTATGAGCGACATCGTCTGGCCGAGCGTCAGGGACGCGCCTTCTTGCAGCAGCAGAGCCATTCCGATGTGCTCAGTCACCGGGCCTGTCCCTCCGCGAGATGATAATCGCTCCAATCATAGCCATAAACAGCAGCAGGCTCGCGACCTCAAACGGCAGCGTGTACGTGGCCATAAGGCTCCAGCCGATCTGCCTTACGTTACTCGACAGCCACTGGCCTTCCGGGTTGAAGGCGTAGACCGTCCGCATATTTGCGTAAACCATAATGCAAAACAGCACGCCCGAAGCCACGAGAGCCGGCCACACCAGGCGGTTGACCATCACGACCTGCCGCCCCATAACGTTTTCCGACACCAGTATGGCTGAAATGACGAGCACCATAATGGCGCCGACGTATATGATTATTTGCGCGGCGGCCAGGAATTCTGCGTTCAGCAGCACGAAATAGCCCGCGACCCCGCTCAGGCACACGACAAGCGAAAGCGCCGCGTGGTAAAGGCTGCGCAGCGAGACCGTCCCCACCGCTCCGAGC
>JAGGTK010000001.1 GCA_021163765.1 bacterium | reverse complement strand
GGGCGTGACCGTCAAAGGCGGCTAGGCGCTTAGCAGCGGTTACAGGATGAGCGTCTCTGGAGCAAAGCTGTCACAACCCGCTGAAGCAAATCTAAAATCGGTCAAGCAACAACTACCGTGGGTTCGACAACCACCTCAAAGTTCACGCTGTTGCTTATGGCGCAGGAATGGTGAGCGTCCTCCAGAAGCTTGAGCGCGATCTCCCTGTCGTCTTCCCGCGTGATGGTCACCGTGGGACGAAGGGTCACTCCGGTGAATCTGAGCTTTCGGTCAACAACCTCCACTACGCCGTCCGCCGAATCCACGTAGGCGGTAAACTCCAGGCTCTTGTGGCGTGCGAATGCGACGAAGGTGTTCATTTGGCAGACTGAAAGCGAGCTGACCATCATATCCTCCGGTGATACGTTGCCCGGCTCTCCCTTGAAATCAACCGGTGCACCGACCAAAAGTTTGGGTTTGCCCTCACCGGAATCCAGCTCCCCCCTTCGCCCTTCCAGCCATTTCAGGTCAGTGTGGTAGTGAAAGGTCCGGGTTTTACGCGCTTCTTTAGCCTGTTTGTTTTCGCTCATATCGTGGCCTCCTGGCGAGTTATCGTTTACAGACCGATTCTACTACCCGCGCGCCGGTGATTTATCGCGGAACACGTAAGAGATATAGTGCACTCCTTGTGGCGCAACGGGGGTCGTGATATTATAAGGGTTCAGTAATTCCTGGAGCGGATATGAACCAACGGCAGGCCAATCTCCTGTTAATTGTGGCTGTGGTGATCATCGCCCTGCTTCAGCCCATCTACCGTTACACAAACAACTTCGACATTATAACGCTGGGGCTTGATCTCAGGGGCGGGGTTTCAGTACTCCTGAAGGCAGTTCCTCCGGCGGGCCAGCCGGTTACAGCGGACGACCTGAGCGGGCTGATCGAGGTTATCCGCAATCGCGTGGATCCGCAGGGACAGCGGGAGGTCACAATCACCAGGGTCGGCACAGACCGCGTGCTCGTGCAGGTGCCCAGCCAGAGGCAGGCCGGTGAAGCGGAATCCGGCGACACGGGCGAAGGCAAAAGCGAAGTTGACCAGATACTGAAGCTGATAGGGGACACCGCGCTCCTTGAGTTCATTGACGTAGGCGACAATCCGCTCGAAGACGGCTTTGACATCACCGAATCCGAAACCGAGTATCCCATTATCGTGACGGGCAAGGACCTTAACAACGCATTCCCGACACGGGATTCGGTCGGGCGCCCCGCAGTGGGCTTTGAGTTCAAGCCTGCGGGCGCCGAAGCGTTCGGCCGGTTCACCCAGAACAACGTGAACCGCTATATGGCGATAGCCCTGGACAAGAAGATTATTTCCTGCCCCGTCATCCGGACGGCCATATGGGGAGGCAAGGGCATCATTGAGGGCGGCTTTAACGTCCAGAGCGCAACTCTTCTTGCCCAGCAGCTAAAAGGCGGCGCCCTGCCGGTTCCGGTAATGGTGCTGGAAAGCCGCGTGGTCGGCCCGACGCTGGGCAAGGAATCCATTGACACCAGCATGATTGCTGGCATTGCGGGATTCGTCATCATCCTGCTGGTAATGCTGGCGATGTACCGGCTGCCGGGCCTGGTTGCGGACATAGCCCTGATACTGTACGTCCTGATAACTCTCGGCTTCCTCTCGCTGCTGGGCGTGACGCTGACGCTCCCCGGCATTGCGGGCTTCATTCTGTCCATTGGTATGGCGATAGACGCCAACATAATTATCTTTGAAAGGTTTAAAGAAGAACTTGCGTGGGGGAAAACGCTTGGCGCTGCGCTTGAGGCCGCGTTCGCGCGCGCGTGGATCGCCATCCTGGACGGGAACCTCACCACGCTGATCGCGGCGCTGGTGCTGTTCTTCTACGGCACCGGCCCTGTGAAAGGGTTCGCTATAACACTGTCGATAGGTATTCTGATCTCAATGTTCAGTGCGGTCTTCGTCACCCGCTTTATTCTGTCGCTGTTCACACAGGCCGTCAAGAAGGCAAGTCTTTACGCATAAGGGGATCCAATGCTCAAGAACCTCCATCGTTACAGGCTAATTCCCTTTGTCCAGTACAACAAGCTGTGGCTGCTCATCTCGGCGATAGCCATCATCATCGGCATAGTTACTATGGTCGGCAATAGCCGCACTATAGGGAGTCCGCTTTTCCTCGGTATAGACTTCACTGGCGGGAGCTATATCGCGCTGAAACTCGACGAGCCCGGCAATGCGCGTTTAATCTCCGAGATAGCCGGCAAGTACTCCGCCGGTGAGCCACTGGTCCAACTGCGCCGAAAAGACCCCCGCGAGGTGGAAATCCGCCTGCGCATCAACACCGGTGACGCGGCGACGGAAGCTGAGCAGAACACGGTTCGCAACATTAAGATCGGCGAGATGATTGACGAAATCGCCGCCGTATACGGTGGCGGCAAGCCTACGGTCGGCAGGGTCGAGGAGACCGCACCTGCCGAGGAGGTCGAACCGCCGGCCACCGAGGAAGAAGCCCCTCTGGAGGCGGCGGCCGAAGGTGAAGCTGCAACGGACGTTGAGCCTGCGGAAAAGGCAGCCGAAGCGCCCGTAACCGAGGAAGATGACGAAGCAGCGGCGGCGGGGACCGAGAACGGCGAAGCGCCCCCTGAAAACGGCACCGAGGAGCCTGTAGCGGAAAAAGCCGCAGAGAGCCACGGCGTTCAGGTTCTTGCACGCGACTATGTAGGGCCGGTCGTCGGCTCGGAGCTTATCAGAAACGCTATTATCGCGCTGATACTCGGCACGCTGGCAATAATGGTCTTCATTTTCATCCGCTTCAACCGCTTCGTGTTTGCGATTGCGGCCGTCGTTGCGCTGGTGCACGACGTGGCGATTGCGCTCACCGGAACCGCTATACTGCGCCTGGAAGTCAACTCGTTCTTCATCGCGGTCATCCTGACCATCATCGGGTATTCCATTAACGACACGATTATCATCTACGACCGGATTCGGGAGAATCTGCACAACTTCCCGCAGATGAACTTCCCAACCATCATCAATTTGAGCCTGACTCAGACGCTTACGCGCTCCGTTATGACCGTCGGCACGGTCATCGTGATGCTCGTGGCGCTAATCCTCTTCGGCGGCGCGGCAATATACAACTTCAGCATGGCGATGCTTTTCGGGATGATTTCCGGCGCGTATTCGTCCGTATTCATCGCCGCGCCCATCGTGCTGTTTTTCACCCGCGAGGAGAGAAAGGCACGCATCCCGCGCACCATCGACCTTCTGGCGGCACAGGAGCAGGCCGCGCTCGGCACGTTCGATGAAGACGAGGTCGTGGTGGATGAGAAAGATGAAGCGGAAAAGGCGGAGGCGATAGAACTCAAGCCCGCCGAAGCTCAGGCAAGAGCCGCGGAACGGCCCAAACCGGCGGCTCCGGCTAAAAAAGCTGCAAAGATCGAAAAGAAGCTGAAAAAGAAGAAGAAAAAGGCGCGCCGGCGCTAGGAGCGACTGTGCTCTCCGGGCAAGAAGCGAAAGGCGAACTGGAACGTGAGCTTGCCAATGAACATAACCTCCCGCCGCTGCTTGCGCGCCTGTTCGCAGCACGCTGGCAAAACGACCCTTCTGTCAGCGCACCTTACCTCTCGCCCCGGATCGAAGAGCTAAACGGGCTTGGGGCATCTCCAGCTCTTCCCGAAATCCTCGCGCATTTGAAGAAAGCTCGTGCGGAGAATCTGCCCGTGCTGTTCTACGGCGATTACGACGTGGACGGTGTCCTTGCCGTCTGCATACTTTTCCTCGTTAGCCAGCAGCTCGGGATGAAGGCCGGCTACTTCCTGCCCTCTCGGTTCAAAGAGGGATACGGGCTAAACCAGCGCGTTGTCCAGCGCACAGCAGAGAAGGGCTACAAGGTGCTTTTTGCCCTCGACTGCGGCACGTCCAACAAAGAAGAGGTGGATCTCGCCCACGAGCTTGGCCTGACAGTTGTCTGCCTTGACCATCACGCGCCGGCTGGTGATGTGCCCGACATGCCGCTCATCAACCCGCACCTTCAGGACGGCATTGACCCGATGTGCACCGCGGGGATGGCGTACTGCTTCGCCCGTGAGTGGCTGGCGGCGGAGGGCGAAGACCCTTCGCTCGCGGATAAAAACTTCCTTGACCTCGCAGCCCTCGGGACAATCGGCGATGTCGTCCCGCTGGTGGGGGATAACTTTATCCTTGCTCACGTCGGCATGCAGCGGATACCGCAATCACCGCACCCGGGACTGCGCGCAATGCTGAGAGCGCTGAAGCTCGGCGCAATGGAGTTCCTCACGTGGCGCGACCTCGCGTTCAAGCTCGTGCCAGCATTGAACGCCGCGGGCCGGATGGCTCACGCGCGGCTGGCCGCCGAGCTGTTTCTGGCCCGCGATGAAAAAGCGGCGACGACCCTTGCGGCGCAGCTTGTTCGCCTGAACTGGGAGCGGCGCGACACGCAGGACAGAGTCCACAACGAGGCCGCGCAGCAGGCGTTAGCGCAGGAGGGTGCGGCTGTACTTGTGCTGTACAAGCCGGACTGGAACCAGGGAGTGACGGGCATAGTTGCGGCGAAAATCGCCGAGGCTTTCGGACGGCCCGCGCTTATCCTGTCCGACCTGGATTCTGAGGAAGGCGTTTCCGTCGGCAGCGGCCGCGCACCCTCGGAGGTCAACCTGCTGGCGACGCTGGAACCTGTGCGGGGCGTTGCCACAAGACTTGGCGGGCATGCTGCGGCTGCTGGTATGACAGTCCCGACGGCGGCCATTCCCGAACTGCGGAGCCTGTTGCACGACGCGGTAGCCGTCCGGCTGGCAGGTGTGAAGCCCGACGAGCCGTTTGAGTGCGAAGCGGAGCCCGACGAGCTGGGCGACGGCCTGGTGCCAGCCCTGATGGACCTGTATCCTTTTGGCGAAGGGCACCCTCCCCCTCGCATCAGGCTGCGCAATGCGCGGGTGGAGAGAGCAAGGCTCGTGGGCCAGGACAAAACTCATCTTATGCTCAGCATCATGCGGAGTGGAGCATCCCTGCTGCGTGTTATCGGCTTCAGAAAGTCCCATCTGGCGAACCGGCTGCTTGAGGGGACTACTTGCGATCTGGACGTCGAGCTTGACCTGGATAATTACCAGAACCGTGTCGGGCTGCAGCTCGGCTTGATCGGATTAGCGGATGAAGAATCCGCTTCCGAGCAAGCGCAGGTATAATAGCTGAGAATACTATGGCAAAGGTGCGGCCACAAGCGAGGGACGAGAAATCAGGGGCGCAAGACCTCTTCCAGCAACTCGTCGAGGAGTATGTCCAGCGCAATCCCGGTGCGGGCGTTGCCAAGCTGGAGGAGGCCTTCAAGCTTGCATCGGCTGCCCACGCCAAGCAGATCAGGGAAAGCGGCGAGCCATACATCTTTCATCCCCTGAACGTTGCCCTGACCTGCGCCCGCCTGAACATGGACGAGGATTCCATCGTTGCGGCGCTGCTCCACGATACCGTCGAGGATACGAGCGTGCGGCCGAAAAAGATCGAGCGGTGCTTCGGGGCGGAAGTCGCCGACCTTGTCGTGTCACTCACAAAGATCCACCGTATTGACCTGTTCTCACGCTTCGTCGGCCGCACGATGAGCGATGAGCAGGCACGGAATCTGCAGCGGCTATTCGTGTCAATGGCGAAGGACCTGCGGGTCCTGGTGGTCAAGCTGGCTGACCGGCTGCACAATATGCGGACGATAGAAGCCCTGCCTGAGGACCGCGCAAAGCGGAACGCCAAGGAGACGCTTGACTTCTACGCCCCGCTGGCGCGACGGCTCGGCCTGCACGAGCTGGCGCACGAAATGGAGAACATCTGCTTCCGGCTCCTGCATCCAAGGGAACACGAGTGGGTGTCGCGCGAACTCGACAAGATGGTAGGGCGCAAGACGGCCTCTTACGAGCTGACGAAGAAGAGGCTTGAGAGCGAACTCACCGCTGCGGGAATAGAAGTCAAGCACGTATTCGGCCGCACCAAGACTCCGTATTCTACCTGGCGCAAGATAAGGGATCGCGGGATGCCTCTCGACCAGGTTTATGACCTGATGGCGATTCGGATTGTGCTTGGCGGCGAAGACCTCGACTGCTACCGCGCGCTGGGCGTGATCCACGGCATCTACCGGCCACTGTTCAACCGTTTCCGGGACTTCATTGCCGCACCGAAGAGCAACGGCTACCAGAGCCTGCATACAACCATCATGGGCGAGAACGGCCAGATAAGCGAAGTGCAGATCCGGACGGAGCAGATGGATGACCTGGCGGAGCACGGCGTTGCCGCGCACTGGAGGTATAAGGGGCACACGTCTCCCTACCAATTGCGCGAGACCTTCTCGTGGTTCGAGTTCATCGCTGACCTGTCGGAGCAGGATCTCGACTCCCGCGATTTCGTGGAGAAAACGCGCGAGTCTCTGACCAAGGGCGAAGTGCTTGTCCTGTCACCCCTGGGCGAGGTAGTCTCGCTGCCGGAAGGCGCAACGCCCATTGACTTCGCCTATTACATCCACACTGACCTGGGTCACTCGACCGAGAGAGCGCTGGTTAACGGCAAGGACGTCCCGCTGGACTACACGCTCAAGAACGGCGATGTCGTGGAGATTGTGAAGAACAGGGACGGAGTCCCCAGGCCGCAGCCGGACTGGCTAAACATTGTCCGGAGCCCTAAAAGCATCGTAAAAATAAAGCGCTGGTTCCGTGACCAGCCCCGGCGCAACCGGGTGCAGATAGGCAGGTTTCTGCTCCGCCAGCAAATCGCTAAGAGCGGGCTGTACCCGCTGAACCTGATGGAAAACGTTAATTTAATGGCACTGGTCAGGTCTTTGCACGTAAGGAAGATAGACGATATGTTCGACCGGATAGCCACCGGCAACCTTATGGCAGAAGAAGTCGTGCAGAAGCTGAAGCACGTGTATGTCGAAAAGGCGATGAAAAGGTCTATGCGGCCCGACAGCGAGCCTGAAGCTCCGTTTACACCGGCGGTTGGCCTGGCGAGTGAGCTTGGAATCGTCCGAAAGGGCGGAAAGCCGCTGCGCCGAAAGGTGGAGCTTGCGCCGTGCTGCACGCCCATCCCCGGCGATGAAATACTCGGGCTGGATAACCGCAAGGAGCACAGGGTTGATGTGCACCACGTCCAGTGCCCTGCCATCGCTAACGAAGTGGAGCAGACCGCCATCCCGGTGCAATGGTCGGATGACGCAATGGGCAAGTTCTATCCGGCTACTCTGCGAATCGTTGCGCTCAACCGCGTGGGATTGCTTTTCGACATAATGCGGGAGCTCTCCGAGCTATCGGTTAATCTCACCGGCGGAAATATAAACATTCAACCCACAGTATCTCACAGCGACGGCAATGCCGTCTTCTATCTGATGGTAGAAGTGTGGAATACAGAGCAGCTAAGCGAGGTGGTGAGGATTATCGGCCAGATTGAGGATGTGATTTTGGTCCAGCGCCACCACGAGAGCGTCAGCGGAGAGTAGTATGCGTTCGGTCGTACAGAGAGTGCAGCGGGCGGAGGTTCGTGTCGGCGGCGAAACGGTGGCGGCAATCGGGCCCGGGTTTCTCGTGCTAACGGGCGTGTTTGATTACGACGGCGACGGCGACCTCGAATGGATGGCGCGGCGCATCGCCCAGCTCCGGATATTCGCGGACGATGAAGGCCGGATGAACCTGGGGCCCACAGACGTTGGCGCGGATATCCTGCTCGTGTCCCAGTTCACCCTCTGCGCGAATATAAAAAAGGGCAATCGCCCCTCGTTTATGCCGGCGATGGCGCCGGAGCCGGCTGCGGAAATGGTGCAGCGCCTTGCCTGCGCGCTGGCAGAGCGCGGGCTTGCCGTGCGGACGGGAATGTTCGGCGCGATGATGGAAGTGGAGCTTGTAAACGACGGTCCGGTGACAATCGTGCTGGATTCCCGCGAGTTTCGCTAGGCTCCGAGCAGCGCAGAGAATTCGCTCACGAAGTACTCCAGAGCCGCAGCACGTTCCTCAGGAGTCGTATACGGCACCTGCCGGAAGTCTCCAAATCGGTTGCGATTCCACGTGTCCTGCCGCCGCGCGAACTGGCGCGTGTGCACGGTGATAAGCTCCGCGAGTTCTTCCCGCGATACCCGCCCCTCCAGGAAGAGCAGCACTTCGCTATAGCCGATGCCGGCGAACACCTGGGCTTTGCGCGGGACGCCCGCTTTAAGCAGAGCCTCGACTTCCTCGACCAGTCCGGCTGCAAGCATTTCCCCGGTGCGCTGTGCGATGCGTTTTCCCAGCGCCTCGCGTTCAACTGTGAGAATGTATCCGCGCAAGTCCAGCGGTTCCGCTGCACGAGCGCGTCCCGCAGCCGCCCGGCGAGCGCCCATAACCGCGTCTTCCTTTGCTGTGAGTCCCAGCACTGCCAGCGACCGTCCGACCTCGCTGTCCGGCAGCTCAGCCACGAGTTTCCTCTCGATGAACCGGACGACGCGCGGCGGGTTTCGCAGGTCGATTTCACTTTCCACGCCGGGGAACATCTCCTGAAGCCGGGCTGCGAGCGATTCACGGTCGCTTTCCCACAGCGCGGCGAATGCGTCTCTCAGCTCCGGCACGGGTGGAGCGCTGCCGAAGTCGTATCCGCCCATCAGGGCTTCAAGGTACAACCCTGTTCCGCCTTCGATGACCGGCAACCTCCCCCCGGCGCGAATGCCCGCGATGACCGGCTGGGCGGCGGCCACGTATTGCTGGACTGAAAAGCCCGCCTGCGGCTCAACTAGGTCGAGCAGGTGGAACGCGACGCGTTCCTGCTGTTCGGCGGTCGGCTTGGCAGCACCGATGTCTGCGCCCCGGTACACCTTGCGCGAGTCGCAGCAAACGGCTTCCAGGGGAATTTTCTCAGCCAGAGCGAGCACAAGCCCGGTCTTGCCGCAACCTGTCGGGCCTGTAATGGCTGGCACGGAAGGCTTGCCCGCGTCCATCCGCTCAGAACACCTGGTTCACCCAGCCGGCGGCCAGCATAACCCAGTAAGCCATAATCACAACTATGAACTGGGCAAGGATTGTGCCCAGAAAGCGCGCAACCACCAGATACGTATTCATCACCTTGATGTCCTCGACCGGACGCGTGCCGTTGATGCACTGGTCGGTAATCATCGCCGCGGGCGGGTCCACGAGGATGAACAGCAACAGCGTGGCTATGCCGTTGACGATGCCGGAAAGCGTAACGCTCGTTGCGCGCAATGACGGCTCAAGCGCGGCTGCATAGATAGTGGACAGGACGCCGACCGTGTAAAACGCCGTAACCAGGACTTGAAACGCAATGAAATCCAGCGGGATGCGGCGGAGGCCATTCAGGTAATCCCGCGTGCGCGGCGTAAAGGGATGTGAAAGGTAACGCGGAAGCCTTAGCCAGCGCCGGGGATTGAGCAGGTAAAGCATCACTCGCGGCAGGGTCTTGACCTTGTCGAACACCTCAATCAGCCGCACGAAAATGCGCATGAACGTCGGCGTCAGCAGCGCGCCGAGAGCCGTGCCGATGGTGGTGGCGAGAATGATGATGTGGATTTTCCAGAGGAGCCCGTGAATCAGCGCATCCTGTATGACCGGGTCCGCAACCACGGTCTTGTCAGCCATATTGCCGACAATCGGCGCCTGTATAAGGTTGGATAGCCGCGCGAAAACGATGACGAGATTAAACAGCGCCAGTGACGTCGCCAGCCGCTTGGTAATCGCGCCGCTGGTTCGGATGGTGAGCGCGAGCGTGTCGATCATCGCCATAAGCCCGATGAGGACAGCGACAACAATGACTGCCCGGTCGACGATAACCACTGTATCCGGTCCCGGCGCCATCAAATGGCCAGCGGAGTGTACAGCGCGATGAAGGATACTTCCTGCTGCGGCGTGGTTGTCACCTCTGCGACGAAGCGGTAGAGGTTCTCCTGCAGCGGTATCCTGTTATTCGTCGCGCCGTCCCAGTAGGCGCGGAAAGTAACCTCCTCGCCCGGCTCCAGCGCCAGTGAGCTGGTCTCCTGCGTGAAGTAGCGGTTATACGCGTAGTTCCACCGGAGGCTGTCTTCCTTGTAAACCTTGAAGTCATAGTGCTGGCCAGTAGGGAAGCTGAGCATCTTGTGGCTCTCCCCCGAGTTGCGCATAACGAGCGTGAACTCAAGTGCGGGTTGGCCCTCCACCGTAACTTCACGCACTGAGAAGTCGTAGGTCATTCCCTCCTTCTCCACGCCGGTGGATCCTACAAGATTGCCTTCGACTTTTTCAGGGACGGACGGTTCAGGCGCCGGCTCTTCGGCTGGTTCTTCAACCGGTGCCGGTACTTCAAGCGGCTCTTCGGGGGGAAGCGGCGCAAGCCCCACGTCCACCTCCTCCTCGGCAATAACCTCGTATTCGTCCGGGGCGGTTTCCTCAAGCGGTGCAGGCTCTTCCACCGGCGCCTCTTCCACCACTTCCACCGGCTCGGCAGTCTCCTCAACTACCGGCTCGGCAACCTCCTCAGGCGGCTCGGGCGGCACGACAGGCTCCTCAACCGGCTGCTCGGCGAAGTAGCTGATCCGCTCCTCCAGCTCATTGGTGTAACCGCTGTGTTCGGCCAGGAAGTTCTCGACAACGTCCCGCACAAGGTAGGGGTAGAGCTTGCGTGCGCTTAAAGGGTGCACACCGGTCAGCCCTTCAATGCCCCGGGCTATACGCTCGGTCACCGCCACTTCATATACCGCATCGGGCCTGACAGCCAGTCCGCGGACGGCGATGCTGTAGGCTGCACGGTCGTATATGCCGAAGCTTACACCGCTCACCTGGAGAAACCCATCGTTCCCGACATTTGCCGCCGCCTGTGATAGCAGCTCGGCGAGCTGGGCGCCGGTGAGCGTGCCCACCACAATGCGGGTATCGCCCGGATATGCCTGGTAAAGGTCGCCCTGGGTCACCGGCCCGGCCTTTAAGCCCCCGCGAAAGCCGCCTGCATCCAGCAGTGCGATGTCGGCTGCGGTTGCCGCCCGCACAGCGTCGGCGAACAAATTGCCCAGGTTTGTTTCAAAGGAATTGATCTTGGTGGCGGGCATATCGGTGCCCAGGCTGCCGATGACGAGCGCAAACTGCTCCTTCGACAGGCGCTCCTGATATGCAGCGACAACGCTCAGGTAGTCTGTGTTCTCAACCCAGGCGCCGTCCATTTCGACAAGCTGCTCGTCAAAGTAGCGCATTCTGTAGCCCGACGCCCGGTCACCCTCAAACGTGAGCTTGAGCACGCCGACCTTAGAGCCCCAGCGTCCTGCCTGCACGATGAGTGTGCCGTCCACCTTGAGCGGAACCTGCAACTCAGCCATCTGGCCGCCTGACACGATTACCGAGACTTCGGGATGGGTGACCGCCAGCGCGATGTTATCCGCAAGCGAAAGTGTCGAGAGTATGAACACGGTATCCGCCTGGCTCTTGAGCTGGGGTATCCATTCCGCGGCAACCATGCGCGGGTCGCGGAAGGTCAGTCCCCGTGTGCGGTCGGCCGGCAACTGCGACGGTGTGGTGGGGTCTGCGAGGCCCAGCAGGGCTACCCGGAACCCGCCAAATTCCACAATCTTGAATGGTTCGCCCAGGTACTTGCCGCTCGACTCCTCCAGAACATTCGCGCAGATGAACGGAAGCCCGCTCTCGCTTATCCGGCTGGATAGCTCGGTTCCGCCGACGACGAAATCCATCGGGCCCAGGCCGCATCCGTCGTAGTTGAGCATGGCCATCAACTGCGTGTCGGCCTCTCCTTTCAGGTAGTAGGATAGCGGCGTGTAGCCCAGGATGTTGCCCGCGTCCAGCGTGAGCCAGTTCATCTTCGCGTGCGGGCGCTTGTTCTGAAAGAACATGGCACGTTTGGCATACCCTCCCAGGGGCTTCGTGCTCCGGTAGTAGTAGGACTGCACGCGGCCGCGCGTGTCGTTCGTGTGCAGTATGGTTACGTTCACCAGATCCGCCCCGGCTGGCACTGCGGGAATGAGTATACCAGCCAGCGCAAGGACCCCGGCGCTTAGCAGAATTCTCATCAAGGGTCGGTTCATACGCTCCCCCGTCACCGGCGTGACATTAGCCACTAATTCTAGCATAAGCAACCTGTTGCCTTCTGTTTAACCTCGCGCCATTCCCCACGATAATAGGGATGCACGGTGATGAAACGGGATGAAAAGATAAACCGGCTGTCGCACTGGTGGCGCGAGGTGGAAGCCCACTCTCACGACGACGAGCAGTTGGACCAGAAGCTCCATCTTATGGAGGCCGAGATCCGGCACGTGCTCCGCGAGAGGGCCGCAGGCGCGACACAGTGGAAGCGCAATCTTGCCGCGACGACCATCCTGGTTGCCGTCATCGCACTTGCCTTGGGAATGGTGCGCTTCATCGGGCTGCCTGACACGTCCCGCCACCGCTTCGAGGAGGCGATTACCGTGGCTTCCCAGCGTGATGTGGTTTTCGTGAAGGCGGCATCAGAGTTGCCTTCGGGGAGCGTTGTGTCATCCACAGCTACCCAGGCATTGAAGAGCACGGCACCCGCTGTAGCGACCAGGCGTATTGCGCAGCGCCGCAGGCCGGTCCGGGCCAGCAGTCCGGCGAGGGATACCGCGCCGGTCGCAGCCGGGGAGAAGCCCGCTGTCGCTCCGGTAGTGGAATCCCCTCCATCCACGGCTCCGGCGTCGGCAACTCCAGGCGATCCGGAGCTTGATGCGCTCGCTCTATTGTCAGCGCTTGAAAGCGAATTTGAGAAATAGCGCTCTACACTGCTATAATCCTTAGACCTCTAACTTATCCAGGAGGGAGGGATGGCGGATCAACCCCTGCATATAAGGTGTCTGAAGCTGGTATTCTGCTCGTTGCTGATATTCGCGCTTGAAATGGCGGCACCAGCTCCCCCGTGCTACGCCCAGGGCGTAGTGGTCGACAACATCCAGATAACGGGCCTGGTGAACCTTGAGCAGTCCGTGGTACTCGACGCGCTGTCCATCAAGGTGGGCCAGGAGATTACAGGCACTGTGCTCAGCGAACTGAATCGAAACAGCCAGTACCTGTACGAGACCGGCTATTTCCAGGAGCCGCCGGAGCTTACTCTGGACTACCACGAAGGGCTTACTATCCTGCTCATCCGGGTGCTTGAGAATCCTCCTTTCAAGGGAGTCGAGTTTGACGGCAACACGCTGTATACCAGCGAAGAGCTGATGCAATACATCACCCAGGTGCCCGGCGAAGTAACCAACCTGCGGCAACTGGAGGAAGACATCTCGCTGGGAATCCTGGGCCGTTATGCTGAGGATGGCTACATTGGCGCGTATATCGTGGAGTTCGCCCTGAGCACCCTGGAGGAAGACGCCGGGACGGTTTACATCACCATAGCAGAGGGAATCGTCGAGGACATCGTCTTTGAGGGGAACGAGAAAACCAAGGAGTCGCTGCTCCGGATGGTTGTCGGCCGCCGGATAAAGGCAGGCGAGGTGCTGAAGAAGGATGACGCTGAAAAGGCTATGCAGGACCTTTACAACCTGGGCATCTTCGAGCAGGTAGAGCCCGCGATGGATCCTGCGCCTACGGGCGGCAACATCATTCTCCGGTTCTCGCTCGTTGAGGCTGCGACAGGGCAGGCCGGCGTCGGCCTTGGCTACTCGACCGTCAACGGCGTGCAGGGAACCCTTTCCTACAACGAGCGCAACTTCCGGGGTGAAGGCAAGACCATCTCAGCCATTATTGTCTTCAGCAAGAACAATCCGGGCTACCAGCTTGACTATTCAGATCCCTACATAAGCGATAAGAGCTTCTTCTCCGCCAGCCTTTACGACCTCAACTACCGGCAGCAGCGCAATCCCGACTCTCCGATTGAAAGCGAGATCGACGTGGACAGCGTCGGCGGCAGCCTTACCTGGGGACGGCGCATAACTGACGAGCTGTCGGGAAACGTTTCGGTGGGACTCACGGACTACGACTACAAGATAATCAAGGGCGACCCCTTCCGCGAATACGGCCCTGAGAGGCGGCGGCGCCTTGAGCAGACCGGGCAGACGCGCAGCGTTACGTTCGGCCTCACCCACGATGCCCGCGACAACGTGTTCACCACCCATAACGGCACCTACCTGGGCACCAGCGTCCAGATCGCCGGTTTTGGCGGCGACTTCGATTTCCGCAAGTATGTCGCTGACGGGCGGATGTTTATTCCCCATGCGGAGAAGAACACAGTAGCCCTGCGGGCGAAGGTGGGCCTGGCGGAAGGCAATGTCCCGGTGTTCGAGGAGTTCCGGGTCGGCGGCGTGAACTCGGTGCGCGGCCTGCCGGAAGACAACCTCACCGGCACTAAAATGATGCTGCTCAACGGCGAATACCGCTTTCCGCTGGACAAGAAAAAGACCTTCACCGGTGTGGTCTTTGCCGATGCTGCTTGGGTTGGCGAGAGCTTCTCGGAAACCGACAGCTCATACAGCGCCGGCATTGGCATCCGCTTCCGGGTACCCGCGCTGGGGCTGGGCTCCATCAGGCTGGATATGGGATGGGACCTCAGGGACGGCGGCGCACGGCTCCATTTCGGCATCGGCGAGATGTTCTAGCATCGCTAGCCCGAGGTCGGTAAAAATAAGATGCACTCTCTGGGAGCAAGCTATCACTCATCCGGCACACTTCTGCTGGCTGCGGTACTGGGCGCTGCAGTCGTCCTGCTGGTCGTTCCGGTTTTGCCGCAGACCGCTTCCGCACAGGAAGAGCCTCCCGATATCGCCGCGATAGAGCTGGATCTGGAATGGATTGAGGGGCAGCCGGGCGACGCGGTAACGGCGGAAGTCAAGGAGGCCATAGAGCGGACGCTCAGCCTGGCGATTATCGACCAGCTTGGCGCTTCCCTCCAGCGGCTTGAAGCTAACCGGGAACAGATCACGCGTACGCTGTTCAGCGTGCTCGACCTGGTGCTTGGCAAGCGCGGCATTGTGCTCAAAGAACTGGACATTGTACCGGGCGAGATTACGCTGGTGCGATTGCAGCTTGCCCTCCAGGGCCAGACCATCGAGAACTTCACCGTCTACTTCCGCTTCACGTCGGACACGCCGTTCCTCGCGGCCATAACCGAAGCCGACCGGAACTCCCTCGCCGTGTCCCTGGCCGGGAGCCTGAGCGGAACCCCCTACAGCGACGCTGACTGGATCGAGCGAATGGTCATCCGTCAGGTCAGGGACTACCTGTCTGCCAGCGAGGACTACGCGGGATTCGACACGCTGGTGCTCGTGCTGCCGGAGACTGCAACGAGCGTTTACGTGACACTGATACCGCGTGAGGACGTAACTGTGGTGAACCGGTATTTCGTCAAGCTGCGCTCCAGCACGATGCTCAACCTGCAGCTTGCAGATGTGGGCAGTTTCGTATCGGCGAATCTCGAAAGCCTGCGGGGGCTGCCGACGGAATTCGTTGCCCGCAAGGCTAAGGAGATCTGCGACTATCTCGCGGCTGAAGCCGTGTTTGCGCCGGACGTAAGCCTGCTGAAGCCGGAGGCGTCGGCGGAGCTTTTCGTTGTGCACGATGATATATCGCTGGTCTTCGCCGTGGAATCCCGGCGCGTCAGGCTGAGCGCCAGCGGGCGGGTGGATTTTAACCGGGAGGAAGACGAGGCGCGCTTCGATTTCACAGCGGGGCTTCGAATAAGCCCGGCGAGCGATGTGTGGTTTCACGGCACTTTTTTCCCGGCCAAATTTGAGCTTCGCCCGCAACTGGGCATCGGGCTGCGCGCGGAGAATTTAGCGATGCTTGAGGCGGGCTACGACTTCAAGATGAACAGCACTGTGCTTCGCGGCCGGCTAAACGTCCTGCCGGACTTCTACTTCTCCGCCGAGCATTACGCCAAGTCCCGCCTTAAGGACGAGAACGAGTACGGCATTACATATATCTTCCGAAACTACTATGAATTCAAAGTGACCACTGACTTCCGGGATGAGCTTTTCGCATCGGTGGGTGTGAGGATATGAAAGCGACGCTGGAACAACTGGCGAAGTTTGTCGGCGGCAAGGTCAAAGGCGACGGCTCTCTGGTCATCAAGGGCTTCTGCTCGCCTGAACGGGCGCAGCCCGATCACATCGGCTTCATCGAGCACAGTGGAGACCGAAGGCTGCTCAAGGAGAGCCAGCCCGGCGCGGTCATCACAACGCCTCGCCTCGCCCGCTACTTCACCAACGCCATAACCGTGGGCAACCCCCGGCTGGCATTCGTGATGGTGATGGAGCATTTCCTGGGGCACAAGAAGAAGCCGCACCGCAAGTCTGTAAGCAGGCTCGCGTTTGTCCACGAGAAAGCCCGGCTTGGAAAAGGAGTGAGCGTCGGCGCTTACGCTGTTGTCGAGAAAGGAGCGCGGCTTGGAGCAGGCGTGGTTGTCGGCTCCGGCTGCTATGTCGGAGAGTGCGCGGTTGTTGGCGAACACACGCTGCTCTACCCGAACGTCACGGTTCTGGAGGACTGCGAGATCGGCGCCCGGTGCATCATCAACTCGGGCACGGTGATAGGCTCGCAGGGATTCGGCTACGTCAGCACCGAGCAGGGCCACCGTAAGTTCCCTCAGGTCGGTCGAGTTGTAATCGAAGACGACGTGGAAATTGGCGCAAACTGCACCATCGACCGCGCAGCGCTGGACGAGACCCGCATCGGGCGGGGCTGCAAGCTCGACAACCTGGTGCAGGTGGCGCACAACGTCCAGATTGGCGAATACACGCTCATTGCCGCCCAGGTCGGCATTTCCGGCGGAACGAAGATAGGCCCCCGGTGCTACCTGGGTGGACAGGCCGGATTTGTCGGGGGCATTGAGGTCGGCGAAGGCAGCAAAGTCGGTGGCCAGAGCGGAGTTTTCAGCTCGCTCCCGCCGCGCAGCAGCGTTTCCGGCTATCCGGCGAGACCGCACCAGCAGGCTATGCGCGTGCTGGCGCTGACGCACAAACTGCCGGAACTTACGGAAAAGATAAAGGCCCTGGAAGCTGAGATGACAAAGCTCAAGCGCGCCCGGAAGAAATAGGCTTACGAGAGCTTCGTGCCGTTTATAATAAGGTGGAACTCGCAGCCCAGGTAATTGGCAGCTTCGTTGGACATCATCATTCGCTCGGTGAAAATCTGGAAGTACTCCATCACAGTGGCGATCTTGGTGTCAATCTTGAGTTCAAGCGTGATGACCGACAGCTCGCCGTTCACGGTGAGCGCCGACTCAACGCACGCATAATTGACGTCGTCGTGTATGTCCTCAAGTTCCTCGTGGTAATCACGCACCCTTGAGCGGTGCACGTCAGCCTTGTCCCCGATGGTAACGGCGGCGCTGACCGCGCTCACAGGCGGGAAACCCAGTTGCTCGTGGTTCCCGATTGCGCCCATCACGGTTCCTGCCTGGCGCGGCGTATATCCCAGCCGCATCAAAATGGGATAGGCAAGCAGCGCGCCGCTCTGCTCGTGGTCTTCCCGCGCAATCAGGTTGCCTATATCGTGCAGCAGGCCGGCGGCCCTGGCGAGTTCAACTTCTTCCTCAGGATGCCCCAGCTCTGTGAGAACCTTTGCGGCGCTCGTCGCGACCTGAGTAACGTGGCGCAGGCCGTGCTCGGTGTAGCCGATGGCCGCCATTGCCTCGTCCGACAGCCGGATGTACTCATGCACTTCCGGCTCCCCGTAAAGTTTTTTATAAAGGCTCGCTGCCGATTGTGCCTCTGGTTCAGCTCTGTTTATTGATGGCATTTCGCAAGACTCCAATGATGGATACCGGCTGGGACACGATTCTGGTCTACCGGCTCTAGCGAGGATTCTCCTCCGGGAATACAAGCCCGCCGGATGAAGGCTCGTCGGCCCCGTCCTTCGATTCCCCGGCATAGCCTTCGGTATCGGGGGGCGGCGATTTGGGAGAAGCGCCCTGGGCGAGCTTCGGGCTGTTCGCCTCCAGAGTCTGGATAAAGCCTTTCAGTAGCCCGTAGAATTCGTACTCGAAGCGCTCGCGGGCGGCGGTTACTTCGGCGTGTTTGGCGGCCAGCTCCACCGTCTTCACCCGCGCCGCCGCAAGGATGTTCTCCGCTTCCTTCTGCGCATTGCCGATTATCTCATCGTGGCTTTTCTGGGCGAGGACGATGCTGTCGCGCAGTGTTGCTTCGCTGGCACGGTAACGCTCGATTTCAGCCTCGGCACCGGCTATGCGCTTCTTCAGCGCCTCAATTTCGTCAACGTAATGCTGCATGGATTCCACAACCAGGGACGCGAATTTATCAACGTCCGCGCGGCTGTAGCCAAACATCGCCGATCCGAACTTGTACTTCTCGACATCGTTTATAGTAAGCATAAGCCGCTCCTGAATGACCGGTTCAGATTATACCTGATGTTCCAAAGGGCCGGGGTTTGACGCTGCTTGTGTGGCATTTCACAACCGCCGGCATACCCGCGCGGCCTCTGGACGGAAGCTCTGGGGTCGTGGCATCAGCAGGCTCGTTGTGCTATTATTATCGGGCTGAATGTCAGGGCTGCAAACCTGTAGCCCGGCTGCTAGTGATATATGTCACTAACGGGTGGCGGCTGCGGGTGGAGCGCTTTAGCTGCGTTTCCGCAAAGCCCGGTTCAGCGCTAGATGAGCTTCACCACACCAGGCGTAAGCTACAATACCTAACTTTGCGTCGCTTTGGCGACCCGGGAGGAAGAGATGGCTGGAAAGCACGTAACTATCGATGGAAATACGGCGGCAGCCTATACTGCTCACGCCACAAACGAAGTTGTGGCCATTTATCCCATCACACCCTCGTCTGTTATGGGCGAACTGGCGGACGATTACTCCGCGCACGGCCGGACGAACATCTGGGGTGAGATCCCGACCGTTGTGGAATTGCAGTCTGAGGGCGGGGCGTCGGGCGCTATTCACGGTGCACTGACCGGAGGCGCGCTGGCGACGACGTTTACCGCTTCGCAGGGACTGCTGCTGATGCTCCCCAATATGTTCAAGATATCGGGCGAGCTGGCGCCCACTGTGTTCCATATTTCGGCACGCTCTATCTCTTGCCAGGCACTGTCCATCTTCGGAGACCACTCGGACATTATGTGCACACGCTCCGCCGGTTTCGGCATCATCCTGTCCGGCAACCCGCAGGAGGTCACGGATAACGCGCTGGTGGCGCAGCGGGCGTCGCTGAAGAGCCGCATACCCTTCTTGCAGGCTTTCGACGGCTTCCGCACATCGCACGAAATCCAGAAGATTGAGGAAATCCCGTACGACATAATGCGGGAGATGATTGACGAAGAAGACATCGTCGCCATCCGCCGTCGCGCGCTAAAGCCCGAGACCCCGACGATGCGCGGCACCGCCCAGAATCCCGACCTCTACTTCCAGGGGCGCGAGTCGGTAAATCCGTATTACGACAAATGCCCCGATATCGTCCAGGCGGCTTACGACAAGTTCGCCGGCCTCACCGGGCGCCAGTACAAGCTGTTTGATTACTACGGCGCGCCGGATGCTGAAGTCGTGATGGCCATTATGGGCAGCGGTGCAGACACCGCCGAGGAAACGGTCAACTATATGCACCGGACGGAAGGCAAGAAGTGCGGACTAATCAAAGTGCGCCTTTACCGCCCGTTCTCGTCCAGGCACCTGCTGGAAGCCCTGCCAGGCACCGTGAAGGTCGTGGTGGCGATGGACCGCACCAAGGAGCCGGGCAGCGACGGCGAGCCGCTGTATCTTGACATAAATAACACGTGCGTCGAAGGCACGCGCCAGGGCAAATTTGAGACGATGCCCTTGGTCATCGGCGGGCGCTACGGCCTCAGCTCCAAGGAGTTCACTCCGGCAATGGTCAAGGCGGCGTTCAAGCACGCCTGGAGTAAAGACCCGTTCACGGGATTTACCGTTGGCATTCACGACGACGTGACGCACCGCTCGCTGGACTTTTCTGAGGAAATCGACTCCGAACATCCGTCCACCTACCGCGCCAAGTTCTACGGGCTGGGCGCGGACGGCACCGTCGGCGCCAGCAAAAACACCATCAAGGTGTTCGGTGAGAACACCGACAAGTACGTGCAGGGATTCTTTGTCTACGACTCCAAGAAAGCCGGCGGCGTGACCTGTTCGCACCTGCGGTTCTCCGACGAGCTGATTAAAAGCACTTACCTCATCGCGAAGCCGGACTTCGTGGCCGTTCACGCGGAGAGCTTCCTCGGGCGGATCGACGTTCTGGCGGGAATTAAGGAAGGCGGCTCGGTTCTGATAAACACCTACGTACCGCCGGAGAAGCTCTTTGACAGCCTGCCCCGGCGCGAGCAGGAAACCATCATCAATAAGAAGCTAAAGCTCTATTGCATCAACGCCTACGAGATTGCCAAGGAACTCGGCATCCCCGGCAGGATTAACACGACGATGCAGGCAGCGTTCTTCAAGGTATCCGGCGTTATGCCCGAAGAGGTCTACACCAGGGCCATTGAGAGCGCAATCAGTAAGTCGTACGCCACCAAGGGGCAGGAAGTCGTGGATATGAACATCGCCGCATTCCGCAAGGGCATGGAGATGGTGGTCGAAGTTCCGGTGCCTGATAAAATCACGGTTTCCGGCGCGGACCTGGAACCTATTGAAATCGAAGATCCGGTAATCCACGAGTTCTACGACGAAGTCATCGATCCCGTAATCAAGCAGGAAGGCAACGTCGTTCCCGTGTCCCGGATGCCAGTGGACGGCGCTTTCCCCACCGCAACCTCACAGTACGAAAAGCGCTCCATTGCGACTCACCTGCCAAAGTGGAATCCCGAGTTCTGCATCCAGTGCGGCTATTGCTCGTTTGTATGCCCGCACGCAGCGATAAGGGTGAAGGTTCACCCCAAATCCAAAATCCAGCTTTCCGACGAGCTTTACGTCACCATTCCCTACAAGGACAAGCAGGCCACGGAAAACGACGTTTACCGCGTGCAGGTGTTTCCCGACGACTGCACCGGCTGCGAGGCCTGCGTGGAATACTGCCCCGGCAAGGAGAAGGTGGACAAAAAGGAGGCCGGGCGCAAGGCTCTCGAAATGGTGCTGAAGAGCGAGGTGCTCGAAGGCGACCAGACGACGGTGAAAGAGTTCCTGCGGCTTCCGGAGACGGACGAGAAGTTCATCAGGATAAATACCGCCAAGGGCAGCCAGTTCAGGCGCCCGCTGCTGGAGTTCAGCGGCGCGTGCGGCGGCTGCGGCGAAACACCTTACATCAAGCTTTTATCCCAGCTCTTCGGCGACCGGATGATGCAGGCAAACGCCACCGGCTGCTCCTCCATCTGGGGAGGCACCGCGCCGGTCTCGCCGTTCTGCGTAAACGAGAAGGGGCACGGCCCCGCCTGGTCGAGCTCGCTGTTTGAGGACGCTGCCGAGTTCGGCTACGGGATGCGCCTGGCGGTGAACGCGCTGCACACGAAAGCCTACGCTATGCGCGAGCAGCATCTCGCGGACAGCGATTTGCCGGGCGAGGTCAAGGACCGCCTGGCGAAGCTGCACACCCTGGAAGAGCAGTATGCTGACCCCGCTGCCATCAAAACAAACCAGGAACTCGTGGCCGAGCTTGATGCCATCATTGGACGCTCCAACGGCAAGCACTCGCCGAAGCTGGCTTACCTAAAGGAGATGCTGCCGTACTTCGTCAAGAAATCTGTGTGGTCTGTCGGCGGAGACGGCTGGGCTTACGACATCGGCTACGGCGGCCTGGACCACGTGCTGGCGTCCGGCGACGACGTCAACCTGCTGGTGCTGGACACCGAGGTCTACTCCAACACCGGCGGGCAGCGCTCCAAGGCCACGCCGATGTCCGCCGTGGCGAAGTTCGCCAGCGCGGGCAAGCAGACCGCCAAGAAAGACCTGGGGCTGATGGGTATGGCATACCGCTCGGCCTACGTTGCAAGCGTCTGCTACAGCGCCAAGCCCGGCCAGCTCGTGAAGGCGCTGCTGGAAGCCGAATCCTTCCCCGGGACTTCGCTCGTCGTTTGCTACAGCCACTGCATCGAGCACGGCTTCCCGCTGCAGACCGTGGGCGAGCAGGGCAAGCTCGCAGTCGAGTCCGGCTACTGGCCGCTTTACCGCTACGATCCCCGGCTGATCGAGGAGGGCAAGAACCCGCTCCAGCTTGATATGAAGGAGCCCAAGTACACCTTCCGTGATTACGCTATGAAGGAAAACCGCTTTCGCCGGCTCCTGCGCGAGTTCCCCGAAGAGGGGGAGATACTGCTTGCCCAGGCGGAGCTTTCGGTTCACCGCCGCTGGCTGTTCTACAAGGCTCTTTCCGAAATGGACTACTCCGACTTCGCCGTCAAGGTGAAGGAAGCTGCTACCGCATCGTAGCTGAACTGGCGGCGCGCCGGGCATAGGCTGCAGGGACAAGGCTCCCTGTGGTGTCCGCCGATGCGCTAGAATACTGCGCCGTGCTGGAAGTTAAAACCTTCGTGACGGGGCCGCTGGCGACAAACGTCTACCTCATCTGGGACGGCGAGACGCGCGAAGCCGCGCTCATCGACCCGGGAATGGACGCGGAAAGCGTGGCCGACGAAGCTTCGGAGCTAATACCGAAGTACATCTTCAACACCCACTGCCACTTCGACCATTCGTGGCTCAACGCGCTCTTTCGCCGGCTGTGGGACGTGCCTCTCATATACCACCGGCTGGACGAGCCGGTACTCGACCGTTCGCCGAAGGCGGCGAACGAGTGGGGATTTCCGCGCATGGAGCCTTCGCCCCACGCCGACCGTTACTGCGAAGAGGGCGATGTTTTCAAGCTGGGCGATGAGGAGCTTTCGGTGCTGCACCTTCCCGGCCATTCGCCGGGGCACGTCGGTTTCGTGACGTCAGCCGGAGTCTTCTCCGGCGACGTGCTTTTTGCGGGAAGCGTCGGTCGGTGGGATTTTCCGGGCGGCGACCAGGCGGCGCTTATGTCCTCCATCCGTGACAAGCTGCTCACTCTCCCTCCCGCGACGGTGGTTTTTCCGGGGCACGGGCCTGCCACAACCGTGGGTGCTGAAGCTGCGGGCAATCCTTATCTCACCGGGCAGCTCTAGCTGCGCTTAGCCTTTCCGCGCAGGCCGAGCAGTTTTCTTAGGGTTTCTTCCGCGATATCCCTGCCCGTCGCTTCGCTAATGCCGGTGAAGCCGGGGCTGGCGTTTACCTCAAGTATGAACTCGCCATCGGGCGTGCGCAAAAAATCAACCGCGCAGAGTCCCAGCTTGAAGTGGCGCGCAACCCGCGTCGCCACCGCGCACTCGTCTTCTGTAGGCTCGCAGCTCTTTGGCCTGGCACCCTTGTGCACGTTCGACCGGTAGTCGTTGCGCCCCCGCACGCGCTCCATCGCCGCGAGCACCTTGCCGCGCACGACGAGCAGCCGCGCGTCCCGGCTCCTGCGCGGAGGGCAGAAGCGCTCAAGGTAGACGTCGAAGCCGAGCGCGTTGAATGCGCCAACGATGGCTTCAGCCGTAGCAGCATCTCCTGCCTTCATAACTCCCAGCCCCTGTGCGCCCCGGATAAACTTGACCATTAGCGGAAACCCGCCCAGCTTCTTCGCGGCGG
Organism: bacterium; assembly: GCA_021163765.1. GTDB lineage: Bacteria > 4484-113 > 4484-113 > 4484-113 > 4484-113 > JAGGTK01. The sequence continues at coordinate 9,326 of JAGGTK010000001.1, read as the reverse complement.
CACTGACATCGCTGGGCGTTCGCAGCAGGGCGAAGGGCAGCACCGGGAATCCCGCGGACGCAAGCTCTATGAGGGCTGTCACTTTGTTGCGCACGTGCATCAGCGCGCCGGCGCTGTTCACTTCCGCGAATCCCGCGGCCTCGAATGCCCTGAGCACCGTCAACGAGTACTCGTCGGATATGGAGCCCATGCGCGGCAGCACCAGCGCCGGAGGGGTGAGGAGCGCCCCGTCCTGGGTGCGAATCTCCACGCTCCGAACGTCTTTCGCCACGCGCTCTACGATCACCTCGTCGATGCTGAGAATTACGGGCGTGACATCGAGGCGCTGTGCGGCTTCAACGAGCAGCACTACCGACGGGAGCTCCGGTCGCCGTGAGAGGATTATCAGCTTCTTTTGTGCCACTTTCGGCTGCGATGATTCTTGGGTTAGAGCCGGCCGGCGCGGCGGCTACTTGCCCTTGCCGGTATCCATCTTCTTGCGGGCAGACTCAACGCCTGCGTCAACCGCCTTCTTCACTTTGGACGCGGCGTCGGCGACTTTGCCTTTGGCCTTTTCAGCGAGATCCTTGCTGCTGTCGTAAGCAGTCGACATCTTCTCCTTGGCCTTGTCGTAGTACTCAGCGCCCCTTTCCCTGGCTACGCCGTAGTACTCGGAGCTCTTTTCCTTGATTTCCTCGCGAAGTTCGCGCCCGGACTTGGGCGCAAACAGAAGGCCCATAACCGTCCCGACCAGCGCGCCAAGAGCGAAGCCCGCAACCAGCAGCCCGATGTTCCTGGTGGATTCCTCTTCGTGTTTATCCATATCGTCCTCTCCTTTTGCAGCCCGTTGATTATAACACGCTGCCCATAGTGTATTCTCAGTCCCCCGTTGGCGAGGATTCTCCATCGCGAGTGTCAGATTCCTCGTTCTCATCCGGCTTGTGCAGCTCCTCCCATCCCACGCTGAAGCCCGTTTTAATCGCGTCCAGAAACCAGCGCATCTGCTCCACCTTCTGGCGTGCGTCCTCCACCAGCGGTAGCACGGTGTCCGAGACGCGGGATACCGTCTCCACAGGCGCAGACACGACGCTCCTGAGCGACTCGCAGGTCTCATTGAGGTTCTCAACAAGCTCCTTGCCCTGCGCAAGCAGTTCCCGCGCTTCCGCCGGCAGCGAAGCCGTATTCTCGTCGGCGAGCCAGTCGTCCATCCGGGACATAACGCTCGACCCCTTGTCGGCCCAGGTCTCCGCCCAAGTGGCGACGTTTTGCCCTGCGCGCGCAAGATCCTCTATTGAGCCGGCGGCTTTCAGCGGGATTTCGCGTTCGCGCGCCATCCTGCTGAGGGCTGCGATATTCTCAATGAACTCCTTTCCCGAATCATCCAGCGCCCGCGCCAGCTTCTGCAGCCTTACGGCGGCGAAGATGACAAACACGCACAGCACTACGGTTGCCAGCGCTGCCGTTGCCTGAAGGACTGTCAGCACAGTGCTCATATTCATCAGGTAGAATTATACCAGTGTGGGCGCGGCTGGCGTTTTCCCTGTGTTATAATCGCGCAGCTTGAACCGCTATGGCGCGCTTCTCCAGACACGAAACGGATGCTCCCATAACCTTCGGGAGCACGCTTGAGGAATACTCTGTGAAGGATGATTGTGGAATATGAGGCTTCTTGTTGGCTCTGATCTGCACAATAACGCCCGGGCGAAGGCATGGTTCTGCGATCTCACAGACACGGTGAAACCCGACGTTGTCCTCTTCCTGGGTGACTTCATCACGTTTGAGCCGCTGAGTTTCGCGCGGGATGTGATGCGCGATATGGCGAGTTTTGGCGTGCCCACGCTGGTGATTCCGGGCAACTGCGACCCCAGGGAAGTGCTCCTGCTGATAGACCAGATTGATGGAATTACCAACCTGCACAATCACGCCGTCCAGCTCGGCGACCTGAGGTTCGCCGGCAAAGGCGGGAGCATTATATGTCCCAGCCCGACGCCGTTTGAGGAGCCTGATGAGGGCTTCGCGCGGACGCTGGAGCCTCTGATGGAGGGCACGGACGTCCTCGTGCTCCACCAGCCGGTGCGCGGCTTCCGCGACCAGATTGTGGGCGTTGGGGATGTGGGCAGCGAGAGCCTGCTGAAACTGGTCACGGTGCACCGCCCGCGCCTGGTGCTTTCGGGGCATATCCACGAAGCGAAAGGGCTGGACGTGTGGGAGGCCACGTACTTCGTGAATCCCGGCGCGCTGCTCGGGATGAACGCCGCGGTCATCGAAGTGGGCAAGCGCATCAAAGTGGAATTCAAGCAGGGGAACGAATGATGCCAAGCGCCGGAGGATTCGACCCGCACCTGGCGAGTCCCGACAGCAGCATACTGGTGGTGATCGACCTCCAGGAGCGGCTGCTGCCGCTAATCCACGGTGGCGAATCGGTTGTGGCGAACACGCGCAAGCTGATGCGCGTCGCGGACCTCTTTGAAGTTCCCGTGCTGCTGACCGAGCAATACCCGCAGGGGCTGGGCGTGTCCACGCCGCCGGTGAAGGAGGCATTCGACGCGCTGCATACCGAGAAGCACTTCTTCACGAAGGATTCGTTCTCGTGCAACCTGGAGCCCGCTTTCCTGGACAGGCTTGTCGAGCTTGACCGGAAGATGACGGAGAAACAAAGCCGGTTTATCCTGAACGACGGGCTGCGTCCGCGGCCGGTTGACGTGATTGTCGCGGGCATCGAATGCCACGTGTGCGTCCTGCAGACGGTGATGGGGCTGCTCCCGCTGGGATACTACGTGCGCGTCTGCCACGACTGCGTTAGCAGCCGCAGTCCGGCGAACAAGGAATGGGCGCTGCGCTCAATGCTGCAGATGGGCGCCACGGTGACTTCTTACGAATCCGTGGCTTTTGAATGGGCGCGGGACAAGAACCATCCGAAATTCAGGAGCCTAAATAAAATTATCAAGGAGTAGAATGCTCAAGGACAGCTCGCTGGGTGACCTTCTCCGGTCGTACTGGGCTTCACTGCCGGAGGAAAAGAAGCGCAAGGCCGACCGCAAGCGCCAGCTTCTGGCCGCATTCTCGCTCGTGGACGACAGCCTGCAGGCCCTCTCCGCGCCCGCTGCATTGCTGAAAGAAGAAGGCAGGGAAATCCTCGTGCTTTACGCCGCCAATACTACCGCGCTTAAGGCGCTGAAACAGCGCGCTCGCGAGCTGCCGCAGGAAATCGAAAAAGTGCTGGGGCTGCACGTGGACGAGGTGCGCGTAATGCTCCGTCCAAAAAGCCAGATTGACGCGATGCGGCGCATGACCGAAGCCAAAGGGAAGCTGTCGGACAAGAAAGATTAACCGCGACGCTCGCCACGGCGCAGTATTCTAGCGCATCGGCGGCTTTGTTCTCCGAGCCAGCTTACTCTTCTTCCAGGTCCATCAGGTCGCGCAGGGGGCCCAGGGGGTCGAGCTTGCCCGAGCGCACCTGCTCTGCGATGTTAGATTGTCCAGAGCTCCATGTGGGTGATTCCTTTCAGGAACCAACCGAGGTCGTCCTTGTCAACAATGAGAAACCAAAATTCTCCGTCGATTTCACTAACAGGACCTTGCACGAAATACTGCACGTAGTGCTCATCTTCGTAAACGAAGACGTGGTTCATCGGTTCGACCGTAAGACGGTTAATCTCCTTAGAGTCGTAGTGGGAGAAGGCGTCAGGCAGAGACAGAATCTGCGAGTAATGGTGCTTGTCAACATCAGGGAAAGATGGAATCAGGTGAATAGATCCATTCAGTATAACGTATGGTATCGCTCCGTATAGGTCGAAGTCCGCTGCATCATGAGGACCCCAGTACTTCTTCTCGAAGTCACTGAACATATTGGAGATTTCTGAGAACGGAATCCGCACGAGGACAGGATCGCTGGAGTCGCTTAAGAGGTCTATGAATAAGCCATATTTTGGACGAACGACGCTGAGTAATAAGAGCGCATCTGGAATCAAGAAAGCTGCCTCGACCCGGTCAGCGAGCTGCATTATCTGCCGGCAGTCATCCGACGGCAAGTCCGGTTTAATGTCCTTCCCGATGGCAGGCTGAACGAACATGAAGAATAGCGTGACCAAAGCGACGGTTTTGTGCGCATTCCTAAATATAGAAGACAATGACAGACCCCTTAGCACGGGAAACGTGTCCAATTCTCCATAAGGATTAAGTTTCTTCACAGAGACCTCCTATGTCGGTTTGCTCTTCTTGCGGCCCGTAGTACGCTCATTCCCGGCAAGGCCATCAGGAACCACTTCCAGCCAAGGGAAGTTTTCGCTCGGGTCTATTTTCCCGGAATGGACTTCCTTGTGGCCCACAACATGGTCTTCACCATCGGTTATGTTGTACTTATCTCTCAGGTAGTCAACCAGCTCGCGGCCGGCCGCAATCTGCGCAGGTGTATACTCGTCCACTCCGTCGCCCTTGTTGACAAACTCAATGCCGATTGAGCGGTTATTTACCCCTGTACCACCCTCGTATCGAGAGGCCTTGCCAGCATGCCAAGCCACCTTTTCTTCGTCGACCATTTGGAAAACATTCCCCTCCTTGTCCACCACGAAATGCGCGCTAACCCCATTATCGGGATCGGGCTTCATGAACGTGTTCTTGGTAGACTCGAAGTCACCTACAGTGTGATGAAGGACGATTAGGTCAATCTCCTGTCCTTCCGGGCGGTTCTTGCAGTTGGGTGACTTATAGGTTTCGTCTACATCAGGCTTAGGGTGCTTAGTAGGTTCTGCTGAACCGGCCGGTTCCTCGGAAGTAGTATCGTCTGCTTTAGTGACGTCAGCGCCTACCTGGAATTCCTCTTCGGGAAGGTCTTTAGTCGCTTCGGCAAGCGAAGCGTCCAGCTCAAAGACGCCCTCTTCCTCTTCGCTCTCGGTAGCCGAGCCAAGCATCACTTTGGGCATTCCCCAGCCGCCTTCCACAATCGGCTTCAGCCAGAAGTCTACTCCCTTGATGGGAAGGATATCCTCAATCTTCATCCTGATTCGAACGTTGTCTGAAGGATTCACACGTCTACCTTCGCCCAAGAGGTCTTCGAGGAAGAAGTACGGGATACGATGCCTACTTACAAACTCCCTAAGCGTCAACAGCAGTATGTCCGAGCCTCCTGCCTCGTAATTAGTTCTGAAATCATGGATTCCAGGCGGGATATTCGATGTGTCGAGCGAAAAAGCGTCTGGATCTTTCGCGTCCTGAATGAACGGATACTCCTGGCCTCCCGCGATCAGGTCAAAGCCAGCCACAATGTCGCTCATACGCTTCACCAGGATGTTCTTGCCTCTGGTCACAAGTGAGGGGTAGCTGACTGGCGGATCAATCCGCAGCGGTATTGTGTATTCGTTATAGTCGTTCGACTCGTTGTAGATGCGAGCTATGATGGCGTGGTCGCCCGCGGGCAGGTCGTGCTCCGAGATGTCTATCTGCGGGAACTGCACCTCAACCGGCGGTATCAGTATCTCCGGCGGCCCGATTGGCGGCTCGCGAAAGCCGGGGTCGCAATCGCCAGGATCGATAAGCTCTATTCCCGGCGGCTTTATCTCGCTCCAGGGGAAGAACGGAAGCTTGTCCGGCAGCGCCGGTCCTATCCACCAGGGCGGATTGGCGCTCCCGTCTTCCGGCGCCTCCGGGTCGTAGTTGGGGTCGTTCGGGTCGTTAGCGCCCGGCGGGTAGTATGGGAGTATGGGGATCAAGTCCTCCGGGTCGCCTAACCGTGCAATCATCAGCTCCGCGCCGCGATAGTTTCGCCAGGGCTTCATATCCCCTACCGTGATGATACCATCAATGATGGTGACGGTGTCGTCCCGCTCGCGCTCCGGGTTCAGCAGGCGCAGATTATCCAGCTCCGGCGGCAGGCGCGCTATCAGAAGCGAAACCACCAGGTCGGCGGTCTGGTCCTCGGTGAATTCTCCCTCGTGCCCCGGCGCGACCAGCGGACGAATGGCGAATTCCTCAACCGGCTCTTCGAGCTGCGAGGTGTCGAACTCGTAGAGGGAGGAGTTCTCCGGGCTCTGCGTGAACGGATACTCGGTCTCGCCGACGAAACCGCTGATACCGCTCAAGGACTCGTGGTGCTCCGTCTGCGCCCGGAGCTTAGCGCCCCAGCCCTCACCATCCGTCAGCAGGTCAAGGATGCCCACCGACGGGTATGCGGGCAGTACCTTGGGCATAAGCGACCAGATGATGTCCTCAATGATGTCTCCCGACAAATCCAGCAGCCCGCTGATGGTGATGGTGTAATCCTGCTCCGTGCCCGGCGGGGTCTTCACGAACACGGAATCGGCGGTGTCGCCGAAAAACACCTGCAATGGCAAGAGCAACGTCTGGTCTGCGCCCGCGAACGTGTATTTGGACGTGTCGTAGGCCGAAGTTATGTCAACGTCGCCGCTGAACTGAAACCACCATAATTCGGGCGAAACCGCCCGCGACCTGATAACACTACCCATCTTATCCTTCCAGGTTCCCTGAGGTATGTAACTATGCCTTTGAATGATACCGCATTCTGAGCACCACCGCCACATATTTACGGGGGATTTTTCGAATCACCGCGCTTTCGTTTCTTCACCGGTTTCTTCGACCGCCGAAAGAACAGCCGGATGTGCGTCCCTTCCAGCGCGAAGTATTTGCGCAGCGTGTTCTCCAGGAAGTTGCGGTACGCCTTGCGGAGCAGCTTCACGTCGCTGACCTTGAAGGCGAAGGACGGCGGGCAGGTCCGCACCTGCTCGACATCGTGGAAAACCAGGTTGCGGTTTTTCACCACCGGCGGCGGATAGATCGTGGTCTCCTCGTCAATGACCTGCCGCAGCGCGTCGGCGTCAAGCGTCCGGTTGAAGTTCTCGTGCGCGGAAAGAACTGCATCTAGCAGCTCCTCCAGCCCCGTCGCCTCGACCGCGCTCGTGAAAACGACCGGCGCCCAGGTGAGCCTTGCCAGCTTCCGGCGCACATAGCCCGCATAGGCATCGCGCGCGGCTTCGTCCTGCGACATCAAGTCCCACTTGTTAACCGTAATAACAACGCCGCGCCCGTATTCCTCGATGCGCCGGGCAACGCGCTTGTCCATCTCCTCGATGCCGCGCTCCGCGTCCAGAACCAGCAGGCATATTTCGCCGCCCCGCGTGGCCGTGTCCGCGCGGGTAAACGAGTAATAATCCACGTCGTCCATTCGCGTGATTTTCTTCAGGCCCGCGGTGTCGGTCAGCTCGAACGCGCGGTCTTTGTAGCTGAAGCTGCCGCTGATGGCGTCTCGCGTTGTGCCCGGAAGCTCGGAGACCATCACCTTGTCTTCAGCCAGCAGGGCGTTGACCAGTGACGACTTGCCCACGTTCTGCTTGCCCAGAACTATCAGCCGGATGTCGGACCGGCCATCATCCGGCTCCGCTTCTGCGCTCGCACGAACGTCCGCAAGCGGATACGCCTCAATATCAATATCGTCGTTCACCGCGTCCAGCAGCTCGTCAAACGCGCGCCCGCTGAGCGCCGAGACAAACACTGCCGGCTCAATGCCGATGCCGTAAAACTCGGCGGCCTGCGCCTCCAGCTTTTCATTGTCCACCTTGTTGACCGCGAGAATGACCGGCTTTTCGAGCCGCACCAGCGCGCGCCGAAGCTCCATCTCACCTTCGGATATTCCCGCGCGCACATCGGTTACGAAGATGACGATGTCCGAGGCCTCGACCATATCCCAGGCACGCTCGGCCACCAGCTCGTGCAGCGGGTCCTCACTCTCGCTGCCGATGCCGCCGGTGTCGCAGACTAAATACCGCCGGCAGTCCCATTCGGCTTCCGCGGTGACCAGGTCGCGCGTGACGCCCGGCAGCTCGTCCACAATAGCGAGCCGGTGGCCGACCATGCGGTTGAATATCGTAGACTTGCCCACGTTGGGGCGCCCCACGATAACGACCAGCGGTAGTTCACGCGCGCTTTCCATGCTCGATGATTGTAGCGGATTGGCGGCGTGTGACGGCAGCGCTTAGAGCAAATCGGTTTCCTGCGGCTCGTAGCCAAGCTTGTACAGCGCCATCGTGCCCCCTTGCGGAATAGCCCGGCTATTCGGGTATATACTTGCTCACCAGCGGCATCTGCCGTCCCCGTCCGAACGCGCGCCGGCTGACTCTCAGGGCCGGCGCCGCCTGCCAGCGTTTGTGCTCGCTCATGAAGAGCAGCTTGGCGCAGCGCCGCACCTCACCTTCCGAAAATCCGCGCTGCACCAGCTCTTCCAGCGACACCTGCTCCTCCACCAGCGCGTCCACCAGCGGCGACACCACGTCGTAGTCGAACGGGTCTACCTGCCCCGGCGCGAGTTCCGCCGAAGGCTTTTTGGCGATGACCCGCTGCGGTATCGGGTTGCCGAAGCGCGAGTTCACCCACCGCGAAACGGCGTAGACCTCGGCCTTGTTCAGGTCGCCGATTGGCGCGAGCGCGCCGCACATATCGCCGTAAAGCGTGGAGTAGCCCAGCGCGTATTCCGTCTTGTTGCCGGTGGCGAGCAGCAGCCGGTTCTGGTCGTTGGAAATCTCCATCAGTATCTTGCCGCGCTCCCGCGCCTGCAGGTTCTCGCGCGTCTCCGGGTGTGCGTAAAGCCCGAATTTGCGCGTGTATCGCTCCTCGGAGAGCTTCACCGAATCTTCGATGGGCATCTCGGCGAACTCGATGCCGAGGTTCCCCGCCATCACCCGCGCATCCTCTGCGGATTCGGGGCCGCTTATGCTGCTGGGCATCGCCACGCCCAGGACGTTTTCCGGCCCCAGCGCGCGCGCCGCAATTGCCGCAACGAGCGAGCTGTCGATGCCGCCTGAAAGCCCGATAACGCACTTGGTGAATCCCTGCTTGTGGTGAAAGTCGCGGGTGCCGAGCACGAGCGCGCTGAACACTTCTTCCTCGAAGCTAACCGACGGCTCCTCAGCTTCACCCACGAAGTCGCCGGTCTCCGGATCGAACTCCACGACTATTGCGTCCCCGTCGAATGTCTTGGCCGCGGCGACCAGCCGCCCGTCGCGCCCCACCGCCATCGAGCCGCCGTCAAAGACGAGCTCGCTCTGCGCGCCGACGAGGTTGCAGTAGGCGACCGGGACTTTGCTCTGGGTGGCGTGGCGGCGCAGAAGCTCGCGGCGCTCATTCCATTTCCCGGCGCAGAACGGCGACGCCGAGATGCTGAGGATAACGTTCGCGCCCATTCCAGTAAGCCGGGGAACGACCTTTTCGTCGTAGCCCTCGTCCCACAGGTCTTCGCAGATGGTGACGCCAATCTGCGTGCCCCGCCACGTCGGGAGCAGCCAGGCGGTCGCGGGCTGGAAGTATCTAAGCTCGTCGAACACGTCGTATGTTGGCAGGAG
>JAGGTK010000042.1 GCA_021163765.1 bacterium | reverse complement strand
AGATGGGTTTTGGAAAGGAGGGAGGTCGAAATTAGGCCGCACATTGGGCAGGATGACTGAGTTCGCCCCAGGTTTCGCCGCCGATGCCGAAGATGCCCTGCACGAACGTGCCCACTGTCTCTATCTGCACGCCGTCGCCGGGAAGGACGCGCGTGATGCGGCCGTCGAAGTAGGCGAATACCTGCACCGGCTGCGGCGGCTCGCGGAGGACTACCTGGCCGGTGATGGTGGAGATGCTCTCGACAACGCCGTCGGTGGGCGCTTTGACGATGGTCTTGAGGAAGGAAAGGCCGAAAAGCGGCTTGTTCTGAGCCAGTGGGGCGCCCTTGGCGAACGTGTCGCCCGCCTTCACGAGCATATAGTCGTGAATCTCCTCGGGTTCAATGCCGAGCGTGTTGACCACGTTCAGAATGGTGACCGGCCCGGGAAGCTCGGTCTTAGCAACGACGTCTTCGGAGCGCACTGTGTCGCCTTCATTGACCAGAACATCGCCCTTAAGGGGAAGCGTGCGCTCGCGTGAAAGGTGCGCCCGCCGGGCGACCCGCAGTCCGGGTGTATAAGCATGTGCCACTAGTTGTTACCTCCTGCGTGCATCCGCATCACAGAAATTATTCCAGCGTTATTCCCTCGTCATCGTGCTTTTCTTCAGCCGGTGGCGGAGGCGGGGGCGGAGCCGGCTCAGAATAATCCGCAGCGGGAGAAGGCGCGGCTTGCGCATCCGGCGCCGTCGGGAAGAGCGCGTAGTACATAGCCCAGGAAACCAGCATAGCGAAGGGGAATGTAACCAGCCAGCCTACCCATACTGCACCACCAAGCCCGCTGATTAGCCCGGCGACGAACAGGACACCAAGCACCATCCAGAACTCATCCTTGACGCGGTTCCAGCTTGCGGTCATTGCCGTAATCGCGTCGAGGTCTTTGTCAATAATCAGGAAAATGGCCTGAGACCAAAGCACCGCAACGATGATGCCGGGAATGATGAAAATTAGCGTGCCGACAAAGACGCCGAGCCCCGTGAGTATCATCACTGCCCACAGGTTCCCGATCTTCCCCATATGCTTGAAGAAGTCGCCGAACTCGCCCGGTTCGCCGCGCCAGACCGCGCGCATCGTTTCCAGATAGCCTGCCATCCAGACGGGCAGAATGATGATGCCAATAATTGTGATGGCCAGGATAGACGCGCCTATGACGTAAACCAGCGTCCATACAATCGCCATGCCAATCTGGCGAACGAACGCTTCCCATCCCCTGGTAAACAAATCGCTGAAATCGAGTGTTTGCATTAGTTTCTCCTTGTGTCCGCTATTCATCAGCCATCACGGTGACCTGCGACAGGTCGGGATATATGTTCATAGCTTCAAACCAGGCCAGAAGCTGCTTGCGCCGCTCGACGTTATCGTCCGAAAGGTGGATGGGACGGCCGCGCCCGTCAAGCACCACTCCGACGACGCCGCCGTGGACGTGAGCTTTGACAGTGCGCCCGCGCCCCTGTCCGCAATCGAACGCGCGAGTCGGATGGATTTCCACTTCTGCGTCTTCGCCGACCGCGAGCTTGGGGAAGAGCTTGAGCTCGCCAAACTTGAGTTCACCTTCGTCGGTGCTCCCGTCGGGCCATTTAAAATTATAGGTGCAAACGCGGTCGCAGGGACGGGCGATGCCGGACGGGACAACCGAGCTGCCGAGATAGATCATGCAGTCGCGGTCGAACACCTGGGTAGCGGCCTCTTCGTGCACCTGGGAAAGGACACCCAGGTGAGGCATCATAAAGATACTGTCCACCGCGAGAATGGTGAACGCCTCGGGCAAGAAAGCGTCAAGCAACAATAGCATTGCCTGGCTGCGGCGCGGAGCATGGCTAAGGACTCCGCCGGAGCCCACGAGCAGGTCGAGGTCCATCATCTTAATGAAGCTTTCGCCGCTGGCGGCCTGCGTGAATGTGTCGGATATGCCGCGTTCCTGCTGGACGCCTTTGAGTCCCACAGCGAGGCTTTTATGCTGCGAGAACGCCATCCGCAGGGCCTCGCGCGCCAGGCCGTGCTCAATGACCAAGGAGGATAGCGCCTGCGGGATGGTCGTGGGGCGAATCATCTTGTTTTTTATCTGGTTGCGCAGCCACTGTTCTTTGACGTCAAAGGGCACCCAGCGCATCACGTTGGCAAAACCAGCTTCCGCCATTACGTTGCTTACCGAGTAGCTCATTCCCAGATTCGCCGAGACGCTGCGGTTGAAGATGCGCTGCCCTTCGACCTTGAAGTCGCTGAAGACATCCGTCGTCGCGCCGCCGATGTCCACGCCGATGACGTTCATATTCTTCTTGCGGGCGATGGTCTGCATAATCAGGCCCATTGCCGCCGGCGTGGGCATAATGGGCGCGTCCACCCAGTCCATCAGCTTGTCGTAGCCTGGAGCCTGCGCCATTACGTGTTCTTCGAACAGGTCTTGAATCTTCGCGCGGGCGGGCATCAGGTTCTCGCGCTCAAGCGTGGGGCGGATATTGTCCGTTATCGTGAGTGCTGTTTTCTCGCCGAGAGTATCGCGGACCTTGTCCTGAGCATCAACATTGCCGCCGAAGATGACCGGCAGCCGGTAGGTGATGCCCAGTCGCGGCTTCGGGTCGGCGGCGGCGATGAGTTCGGCCATCTCCACCACGTGGCTGACCGTTCCGCCGTCTATGCCGCCCGAAAGCAGTATCATATCGGGGCGCAGGCGGCGGATGCGGTCGATGCGCTGGTGAGGAAGGCGTCCGTCATTGCTCGCCAGAACGTCCATAACGATAGCGCCCGCGCCAAGAGCGGCACGCTGAGCACTCTCGCCGGTCATTGAGGCGACGACGCCGGCCACCATCATCTGCAGGCCGCCGCCCGCAGAGCTGGTACTGATGTAGATGTCCACGCCGGTGCCGCCCTGCGAGGGGTAGATGATCTTGCCGTTCTCGTCGAGGATCTTGCGCCCGGAGAGCTCCTCAACTTCCTGGATGGAGTTGAGCACGCCCTTTGTGACGTCCTCAAACGGGGCTTCGACGGTTGTGGGGGCTTCGCCACGGAAGGTCTGCCTGAATCCTTCTTCCTTCCTCTCGATGAGAATGCACTTGGTGGTTGTGCTTCCACAGTCGGTCGCGATGATAATCCTGATTGCATCAGGATCTATTGGTGAGTGTTCCTTCATTTACGGAATTCCTCCGGGTTGTCAGCACTTTCGCCGGTCACAGGGTTATTCAGGTTTTGCTCGATTCGAACAATGAGGGCTTCTACCGAAGCCCTCTTTTCCAGAACCTCTTGTAAACGGTTATAGAATTTAACATCAACTGAGAATCCAAGCAAGGGCGCCGTCGCCAAATTCACTGTCTCGCTGGCGATGCCCAGAAGGGGGCGGAAAAAGAGCATCACCTGCGAGCCCAGGTAGTTTAGCGGACGCACGCTCTCTAAGAACATTATCGCGGGAACGGCCATATTCATCTTTACGACGCGCCGGGCGAGCTTTTCCAGGGTTTCAAGCTCCTCTTCGTTCAGCTCGTCCTCCGTCCCCCTCTCGACGGCGAACGCATGCCCCAGTTCAGCACGAAGCCGCTGGAGCCAGCCGGAGTTAGCGCTTGATGTGTCTTCTGGCATAGTCAACAACCCTGTCGCGGTTGCCCCCGTAATAAAGGAAATGGCCCCGGAAGGGGTCCAGTCCGCTTGGTTTTTTCATAGACGTCAGGAATATACCGTCCTTATGCACGTAGAAGTTGCGATAGTGCGGCCAGGGGCGGAAGTTGCGCGTGCCCAGGAATAGCACAGTGACGCCTTTGCTGTTGAACTCGTAACGGATGGGCACAAGCATTGAGAGTGTCATTCCAAACATAAGCAAAATCGCCAATACGGTGAAGCCCTTTTCCGGAAATGTGAAGTATACGATGGCCGCCACCGAGAGATTCACCGCAAGGAGCGCCCAGGTTTTGAGCGGGCGCTCGCTCCAGGGTGAATAGCGCCACTGAATCGCGCCGTCTGTGACTGCCGTCATCTTCACGAAGCCCTGATTATAGCGTCTTGTGCCCTCCATTGCGCGCGGAATGCATCAGCTTTTGCATCAGCTTTTCATCTCCTGTCTCGTGAAGTTAAGCTTGCCGCCGGCAAGGACAATGTCCACCTCGCGTGCGCTGAGATCGTGCTTGCACTCGATAGCCTTGCCGGTAGTGAGATTCTTGAGCAGAACCTTCGCGCCGGATTTAAGCTGGTTTCGAACATCGGGAATGGCCAGTTCATGGCCGAGATCTAGGGCGTCATAGTCCCCGGAATTGGCGAGCATCAGCGGGATGATGCCGAAATTGATAAGGTTGGCGCGGTGGATGCGGGCGTAGCTCTTCACAATCTTAGCCTTTATCCCCAGATAGGATGGAGCGAGGCCCGCGTGTTCGCGGCTGCTGCCCTGGCCGTAGTTCGCGCCGCCCACGATGAACCCGCCTCCCTCAGCTTTAGCGCGCTCCACGAAACCGGGATCCACGCCCTCGTACACGAATTCTGATATCTTTGGGATATTGCTGCGGTAGGGCAGAACTTTTGCGCCCGCGGGCATTATGTGATCCGTCGTTATGTCGTCTCCCACCTTGAGAAGTACTTTGCCTTTGACCTCATCAGGCAGTGGATCTTTCAGTTGGAGAGGCACGATATTGGGGCCGCGAACGATTTCCACGTCGGTTCCGGTCGGAGGAGGAGGGATAAGGCTGCTGTCGTCCACCAGGAAATGGTCAGGATATTCAATGTGCGGGTAATCTCCCAGTGTGCGCGGATCCGTGAATTCGCCTGCCAGCGCGCATGCGGCAGCGACTTCAGGGCTTGTGAGATATATCAGGGCGTCGCGGGTGCCGCTTCTGCCCTCAAAGTTGCGGTTGAACGTGCGGACGCTGACGGCTCCCGAAGGAGGCGCCTGCCCCATTCCAATGCAGGGACCACACGAGGCTTCTAGTATCCGCGCGCCTGCGGCCACTATGTCGTATAAGCTACCATCCTCAGCCATCATTGCGAGTACCTGTTTGCTGCCTGGATTTACGGTCAGGTTAACGCTGTCGGCAATCTGCTTGCCCTTCAGAAGTGCGGCGAGCATATGCATATCGCGGTAAGAGCTGTTAGTGCAGGAGCCCACACAGACCTGGTCCACTTTTTGCCCCGCGAGTTCTTTAACTGGCACCACCCGGTCGGGCATATGTGGCTGAGCAACCAGGGGTTCCAGGCCGCTCAGGTCGAGCTCGATCATCTCGTCGTAGTCAGCGTCGGGGTCGGCTGCCAGCTCTGTGAAGTCCTGCTCGCGCTCCTGAGCCTTTAAGAACTCAGCAGAAGCTGCGTCCGCCGGGAATATGCTCGTTGTGGCACCCAGTTCCGCGCCCATATTGGTGATAGTCGCGCGGGAAGGCACGTCGAGGACTCCTACTCCTGGGCCGTAGTATTCCATTATCTTTCCCACGCCGCCCTTGACCGTAAGCCGCAGCAACAAAGCGAGTATTACGTCTTTGGCCGAAACCCAATCAGGAAGGGAGCCAGTAAGCTTGACTCCCACGATGCGCGGGCAGGGCAGGTAGAACGCGCCCCCTGCCATTGCGACAGCGACGTCCAGCCCTCCGGCGCCAATAGCTATCATTCCCATTCCTCCGGCGGTGGGCGTGTGGGAATCGCTTCCAAGGAGCGTTTTCCCTGGCTTGGCAAAGCGTTCCAGGTGTACCTGGTGGCAGATGCCATTACCTGGCTTGGAGAAATGGACGCCGTATTTCGCTGCGACACCCTGAAGGTAACGGTGGTCGTCGGCGTTTCGGAAGTCCGACTGGAGCATATTATGGTCCACATAAGAGACTGAAAGCTCGGTTTTCACACGGGCCGCACCCAGGGCCTCAAACTGCAAATATGCCATTGTGCCGGTTGCGTCCTGAGTGAGCGTCTGGTCGATACGAATGCCAATTTCCGCGCCCGGTTCCAGTTTTCCGGCACGGAGATGGCTCGACAGAATCTTGTGCGCCAGGTTTTGAGCCATAGTAACTCCTCTGGTGAAGGTACCCGCAGAGTCGCAGGCTACTACATTATATTCCCGGAGCCGCCGGCAGACAAGGAGGAGGCGTGCCTTGTGATAAACTTATCAAGGGAGAACAGGTTGAGGTCTCGGATTCTGCTTTCAATCTTGGTTATCCTTGCCCTGATGCTTGCAGGGCTGGTTTTCTACGGCCACATGTTTGTCGAAGACAAGGTCTTCGACCAGTATCTTCAGCTCCAGGAGACAAGCGGCCGGATGTCCGCGCAAACGTTCGAAGAGTTCATAGACGCTTCGCTACGCCAGCTACAGGTTATGGCCAAGGACCCGGATATCGTGCGCCTTACTGAGAACGGTAAGCTCAAGCTTCAAGGCCTGCAGGCTGTTATGGGCGGACTGGTGGGCAATGTAACGCGGCTGGATAGAAACATGAGGATTGCCTATACCTATCCGGTGGATAAACAGGCTATAGGCAAGTTTGTGGGCGATCAGGCGCATAACGTTAAGCTACTTGAGACTAAGAACCCGCTGGTCGGCGAGTGCTTCATGGCCGTTCAGGGATATGAAGCTATGCCCTTAGTGCAACCTGTTTTCAGAGATGGTGTCTTTGACGGAACGCTAACAATGCTGATGCGAATCGCATGGCTGGACAAGGTCTTCTGGAAGCCCATGCAGCAGATGGGCGCCGGTGGGATTGCGGCACTGGTGAACGAGGAGGGAGAAGTAATATGGTCTAAGGGAATCGTTCAGGAAGCAGGGAGTTTCAGGCCTGAAAACTTGAGCGAATGCGGTCTTGATGAGCTGCGCGAGGCCTTTCAGTCTCAGCCGGAGGACTTATCGGTGTCGCTGCGGACAAAGCTGCCGGCAAAACCCGGTAAGTGGATTGTGGCTGTAACGACAATTAGGGTAGCAGACAGCCGTTGGCATATGCTCAGCGGCATTAGGGACGACGAGCTTGCCGGGTCCATCAGTACCTACCGCGTAATCGTCCTTGCAAGTGCAAGCGTGGTAACGCTTCTGGGTGTGCTGCTGGCTTTGTATTTAGTGGGTGCGCGCAGGCAGTATTTGATAGCAGAGGAACGTGCGCGCCTGGCCGACCAGTTTGAGATGGAGCTGAAGGCTCGGACAGAACAGCTTGCAAGCGCCAAAGCTGAACTGGAGAAGCACGCGCGCGGGTTGGAGAAACTGATTGCACAGCACACCAAAAAGCTGCAGGAGAGCGAAGAGCTGTACCGGCAGCTTGTGGAGAACGTGTCCACAATCATATTTCTGCTTGACAAAGGAAAACTGATTTACACAAACCCGCCTTTCCGTAACTCCCTCCAGATGGAGGATGGTGAAGCGGAGTTAGCGAACCGGGAGTTTATAGATATGGTTGGAGTTGATTCCCGACCGGCCCTTCTTAACGCACTTGCGCGCCTGTCAGAAGGTGAAACGACGTACGACCTTGAGGGGTTTGAGGTGCTGGGAAAAGATAATGAGACGCGCGTCTGGGAAGGCTCAGTCAAGCGGCTGGAGACCTGGTCGAAAGACAGGTTTCTTGGCTTCTTCCGTGACGTAACGGAACAGAAGCACCTGGAGCACCAGGTGCTTCAGGCACAGAAACTGGAGAGCGTTGGAAGGCTCGCAGGCGGTATAGCGCACGACTTCAACAATATACTTGCCGGCATATTCGGCAATCTCGCGCTGTTGAAGGAGCAGGTTGGGGGAGACGGCGGGGACGAGGAAGTTCGCAAGCTATTTAACACCATAGAGACTGCATCAAGAAGAGGCGCGGACCTTACGAGGAAGCTGCTTTACTTTAGCCGCAAGGAGACGGAAGACCGCAAGGTGGTCGATCTGAAACAGTCGGTTGAAGAAGTCTCCGGCTTGCTGAGAACGACAATGCCGCAGAATGTCGAATACAAGAGGAGCATTTGTGAAGAGCCACTGAAAATTCTCGGCAGTGCCACTGAGATTCAGCAAGTGCTCCTAAATCTGTGTATCAACGCGATTGAGGCTATGCCCAATGGGGGCAAGCTCCAGGTGATTGCTGCCCGTGTGCAGGCTGGAGAAGACCCAAACTTCCAGCTGGATGTAGCACCATCAACGGAGTTCGCGCGCATAAGAGTTACCGATAGCGGAACGGGTATCAGCCCGGAAGTAAAAAACAGCATTTTTGAACCGTTCTTCACAACCAAAGAGCCGGGGAAAGGCACGGGGCTTGGGCTGTCCATCGCATACAGTATCATCAACAAGCACGGCGGAACTATTGAAATCGACTCGGATTGGGGACGCGGCAGCGTGTTCAGCGTTTACCTACCCATCGCCGAGGATAGGACTCCTGGAGCTGAAGCCACTCGCGAATACCAAATACCTGACTTTTCTAAGGCAAAGCCGATATTAGTTGCGGACGATGAGGAGATGATCGTTCAGCCTGTGCAGCGCTTCTTCGCCAAACACGGGCTTGTCGTTTTTACGGCAGAAGACGGAGTGGACGCAATAGAGGAGTTCAAAAGACATCAGCACGAGATAGGGCTCGTCCTGCTGGACCTGCGAATGCCCCGTTTGAGCGGCACGGAAGCGTTCTCTATCATACATCACCTGAATCCCAGCATCGTCGGCGTTCTGATGACCGGATTTGGAGAGGACATGGCCAGCACGGATCACGTTCGTATGGGTCTGTCTGAAGTCCTTCAGAAGCCGTTCACTTTTGAGGAGCTATCTCAGGTCCTGGAGAAATACCTGCTTTAGGCAATGCTCAAAGCTAGAATTTAATATTCAGGCCAAGGGGATCGTTCGTGCTCCGCATTACCCCTACCGCCCAAACGCAATCAAGGCCCTGGCTCGAGCACTCCTCGGCGTATGGACACTTAACCTCGATGGGACCGTGATGCCGAGGCATCAGCATGCCGCCAACACCAGTGAGGAGCGTGTCTGTATGGGAAATGACGATTTCCACCTCTCTGGCGGTTAGCTTGCATAGCCGCTTTTCAGTATTGGTGAAAACCAGCACCCAATAAACCCCCGTGTCGCGCTTTTAGCGAAACCGACTGACACGATTATACCGAAGCGAGCGCCGCTTTACAATATCCATCGTTCTCGCTAAGCAGGGGCAGCCGCGAAATGACTGGAAACGGCTGAGGCTCCTTCCATGTGTGCGGCCATAATCAGTCCACTGGAGAATGCGATGCTGGAAACCAAAAGGCTAAAACTTGTCGCGTTTGAGAAGGACGATTCTGGATTGGTTGCGCGTTGGGACGAGTCGCCGGATGTGCGGAAATACTTCTTCGCCAACGCGTACGCGCTTTCCGAGCCGGAACGGGAAAAGGAGATGTTTGACCAGTTCTGGGAGCCGCATATAAAACAGGAGCCGGAAGATATCGTTTATATGTACTACCGCGCCTACGGAACCAAGGGCATCATTCGAACTGGCATGTTCTTCGGCACGCCGAACAAGATGGGCATGCTGATGGGGTGGAGTTAGCGAGCGGCAGCACACATCGCGTCCTGCAATGATGGCGTCCGTAATCCGGCGACCGCGCGATGGCGGTGCCGGTCAGTGCAACCACTCCTGACTGAATCGTTATAGCCTAGGTTGACCTGGGCTTGCCGACAAAGGCGTTGTAGACCAGGGCGATTAGCCATGCGCCGATGAAGCCATCCACAAAGCCCCAGATAAGGCCGATGAACGCGCCGCCCCAGCTTGCGCTTGTGCCAACATAGATGGAGCTCATCATTTGCAGGAAGCCGCCGCACCAGTCTGACCAGATGCCGATGATCGCGACAATGAATATCACTATCGCCCAAATAATTCCGAATGCGAGCCCAAATGCAGATGCATTGAGTCTCATTTCGCTACACCTCCTCTTTGGTTTGCACCTTGTATTATGCCATAAACTACATCAACTTTGCGAATCGCGGATACAACAGTGTAACTAAGAAACAAAGAGAGAGTAGTGCAGCTATTGACGTGTGGCCAGCTCGCGGCCAAAGGCAAAGGCGTGCTCGTTAAGCTCGCGGTAGTGCGATGGCACCCGGCGGACAATCGCCTGCAGGAGCTCGTCAGGGCCCATAAGCGGGTTGTGCTCGGCAAAATAGCCTAGCGCGATGATATTTGCCACCAGTGGCTTGCCAAAGCGGTTGGACGCCTCTTCGGTAAGGGGGAAGCTCGCAGTGCTTGCCTGAATGTCCCGGGGGATATTTTCAACCCAGGTTGTGTCAAGCAGGGCTTTCCCGCGTGGCCTGGCCAGGTGTGCGAACTTGTCTGCTGCCTCCTGCGTCAGGGCAATCACGAAATCGGGCTGGGTTACGGCGGGGTAGTCTATGTCCGTGCCGGATAGTATCACTTCGCTTCGGCTGGCTCCGCCACGGCTTTCAGGGCCGTAACTTGCAGTCTGGACTACCTTCAGGTCGTGGGCTATACCGGCTTCGGCGATAATGACGCCAGCGAGGATAATTCCCTGGCCGCCGGAGCCGGAAAGCAATACCTCGTAACGTTCGTCTTGATCGCTCATAAGCTCATCCTATTTCGCAGCCTGCATCATCTCCTTGGCGCGCTTGCAGAGCTTACGGTAAAGGTCGGCATATTCATCTTTAGTATTGTCTTCCCACAGCTTGCCCACGTAGAACTGACCCTTTTCGAGTTCGCGCGGCTTTTCGGGATTGTAGCGTACGGCGTTCTTCTTGAACCACTGGAGCATGGTTGGTGCGTCCTTCATGTCATTGAATCGACCGAAGTACGTCGGGCACTGGAAGTAGACTTCCAGGAAAGAAAATCCTTTGTGTTCAAGGGCTTCCTTCGCAAGCCTGACGGCCTGCATGTAATGGAAAGTGGTCGTCCGTGCAATGTATGTTGCGCCGGCACTTTTCACCATATCGCAAAGATGGAAGGCATGCTCCAGGTTTCCAAAGGGACACGTACTGGCGTACCAGGCGTGTGGAGTCATCGGCGACACCTGACCGCTGGTCATTCCATAGTTTCCATTGTTGAGCAGGAACACGTTAAGGTTGATATTGCGGCGCGACGCGTGGATGAGGTGATTGCCGCCAATGGCGGAGCCGTCGCCGTCTCCCATTATTACAACTACTTCCAGTTCCGGATGCGCAAGCTTTATGCCGGTCGCGACGGGAAGCGCCCGTCCGTGAGTAGTATGAACGGTATTTGCGTCCAGGTATCCGGCCATGCGCGATGAACATCCGATACCCGATACGACGACCAGATTGTCCTGGTCTATCTTGAGATCGTCGAGAGCCTGGATAATTACACGCATAGCGGTGCCAAGGCCGCAGCCTCCGCACCAGATGGTGGGTAGAACGCGCTGACGCAGGTACTTCTTGACGAACGGCTCTATTGCCATCAGGCCAGCGCCTCCTTAATCTCCTCCATTAATCTGTCCAGCGTCAGCATCGCGCCGTCCACGCGGTTTATGCCAACAACGCGTTTCTCCGGGCCAACTATGCGCTGGACCGCATAACGCATCTGGCCAAGATTGAGCTCCGGCACTATGAAAGTATGAGTATGCTGCGCTATCTGCCTCAGCCTTTCTTCAGGGAATGGCCATACAATTCGGGGCCGGAAGTATCCGGCTTTAACGCCTTTCTTTCGAAGAGCCCGCACGATATATGCGCACGCGCGCGCTGTGATACCGAAAGATACGAGCAAGATATCTGCGTCCTCAACGGTCTCCTCACAATAGTCAGTAAGAAACTCGCGGTGAAGGTCTATCTTTGAGTTTAAGCCGACGGTAAATGCGTTCACTTCATCAGCGACAGCGGTGAAGAAGCCACTTTCGTCGTGAGTAAGGCCGGTGAAGTGGGGCCGGAATCCGGTGCCGAGATCTGGCGGGTGGGATACCCCGCTTTTATCCCGCTTGAAGAAAAGTAAGTTATCGTATGAACTCGGCCGCTCCCGGTTGATTACCTCCATCTCACCCTCGGCAGGAATATAAACCGCTTCCCGGATATGGCCAACTACAGCTTCGGGCAGCAGAACCACGGGCACACGGAGCTTTTCGGCGATGTTGAAAGCCTTAACTGTGAGATCGAACATCTCTTGTGCAGTCGCCGGAGCCAGCGCAACGACGGGATGGTCGCTGTGCGTACCCCATCGGGACTGCATAAGGTCTCCCTGCCCCGTACCGGTGGGGTGCCCGGTGGAGGCGCCGCTGCGCATCAGATTGACAATGACGACAGGCGCTTCTAGCACTGCGGCCAGGCCCAGGTTTTCCTGCATCAGGCTGAAGCCGGGACCGCTGGTGGCGGTCATTGACTTTATACCAGTAAGACTTGCACCGATGATGGACGCGATAGACGCAATCTCATCCTCCATCTGCATGAATACGCCCCCAACGGTTGGCAGCTTGCGGGCAAGGTGCTCGGCTATTTCGGTGCTGGGCGTAATGGGGTAACCGCCAAAGAACCTGCAACCGGCAAAGATGGCGCCCATGGCGCAGGCTTCGTTGCCTTGTAGCAGCACGGTTTTTCCTTTTGCGTCGCTCATGCTACTTCGCGTTGCTTTTGGCGATCAGCTCGGCCTCAGGATGCATCTTCGCTTTGCCGGATGTGTCGCTGATGACAATCGCGAAATCCGGGCAACCGTGCACACAGATCATACACTGCGTGCAATCCTCAATGCGTGTCGGGACCGGCTGTTCCAGGGCAGAGGCATCAAATACTTCTTTGGGGCAAAATGCGATGCAAACGCCACATCCCTTGCACCAGTCGTAGTTGATGTAGATGGACTTTCCGCCCTTTCCAATCGGGAATTCGACCCGACCTCCTTCCTTCATTTTCAGATGTTTAACAGCCATTTGGGACAGCGTATAATCGGGATTGCGGTGCTCGCGCAGCTGCAACCATAAGATGCAGGGATTATACTCGCTGAACGGCAAATATCAAACGCGCACAACGAAGGGAATCAGATATGGCACAAGATCTGCGATAGTGGAAAACGCATATTTCATGACCCGCTGCCTAATGGAAAGCTCGTTCCTGAATCAGGCACCACAATTTCAGACGCCTTCCAACATATCCCACAGGAGCATTTCGCCAGCCGGTACGTCCCGAATCACTCGGTGGCCCACGATTTCTGTGTATTGGCTTGCAGGAATGCCGCTGCCGGGGCGGTGGCAGGTAAGAAGGTCGGGAGTCAGAACTTCGCCCTTTTTTACGTCGTGTGCTGTAAAAAGGCTTCGGCGCGCAATCTGCGCGACCTCTATTTCGCCCGGGCGGGGAATCTTATTGCCGTCGCCAAGCTCCTCGTATATCCTGTCTATTCCGGACCGCAGTTCAGTGAACTCCTCCGGAGTTGCTGAAAGCTCAACATCAGGGCCTTTGCGGGAGCGGTCAAGCACAAAATGCTTCTCGATTACCGTTGCGCCCAGGGCGACCGCGGCCAGGCAGGCTTCGATGCCAACCGTATGGTCGGAGTATCCGACAGGCAAATCGAGCGCCTCTTTTAGGGTACGTATGGCCAGCAGGTTCGCCTGTTCCGGGGGGGTCGGGTAAAGGCTGACGCAATGGAGAACAGTGATGTCCTGGTTGCCGTTGCGACGGCAGACGCCAATAGCGTCCACTATCTCGCCAATGTTGCTCATTCCTGTAGAAAGATAGATGGGCTTCTGGGTGCGCGCGATATAAGAGAGCAGAAGATGGTTTGTAAGGTCCCCGGATGATACCTTGAACGCGGGGACTGGTAGCTCGTTGAGGAAATCCACAGCCTCGGTATCAAAAGGAGTCCCCAGGAACACTATTTCCAGCTTCTGGGCTTCTTCATAGAGCTTGCCAAGTTCTGGGAAAGTAAGTTCGACTTCTGCAAAGAAGTCAAGCTGGTCTTTGGCGTAATCCGCAGACGCCAATTCCGTAGCGCGGAACGCCTGGAATTTGACCGCGTCGGCGCCGGCCTTCTTGGCAGCGCGGAGATGCTCCAGTGCAAGGTTGTAATCTCCCCGATGGTTGACCCCCACCTCTGCTATGAGATAGACCATATGCCAATCTTATAGGGTTAATACCCTTTTAGTCTAGTCCAGCAGGAACGAATGGCCTGTATAATCTGCCTATGCACATCGCCGTAGCCGCCTGGTTGTTCCTTGCACTCAGGGTGATTCTGCTGGGGCTGGAGCGCCCCCTGGGCAAGAAAACCGTGTCCGGCTACTCGACCCAGGTGGGCGGATTCATCTTCTTTGGCATCGCGGCGCTGACATTGCTTCCGACGCTGGCGGTGTACTCGCTTTTCCACCGGCCCGAAAGCTGGACATTTATGGCCTACGCGGCTCTTACATCCAGTCTTTTCATGACGCCGTTCGTTTTCTACATGAAGGCGCTTAAGCACGGCGAGGTTTCGGTCATCACGCCGCTGTATTCGCTGGGTACGCTTCTCGTGTTCTTCCTGCCCATCCTGTTTCAGAACGAAGCGTTTACCTGGATGAAGCTCGGGGGCGCGCTGCTCATCTTCGCCGGCGTCTTTTTCCTGATGCCGGGCGTGAACCCGCTGGACAGCCTGCGGAACATAGCCACTGACCGTGGTGCCCAGTTTATCATTCTGAATACGACGCTCATCGCTGTAATCCGGCTGATTGACAACTACAGCGCTGATTTCGAGCCCGTGTTCTACGCGATATCGTGCGCAACCTTCAACGGCATTTTCTTTATGGCAGCAGTGCTGGTCAGCGGGAAGTGGCGGGAAGCCGTCGCGTTATACCGCGAGCGCACGAAACTAGTGTGGGTCAACGGTGCAGTAAACGGCTATGCCTACTTCACGCTGCTCTTGGCGCTTGGACTCGGCCTGGATATGTCGGTTGCGGAGCCGGTCAGCAACACTAGCATGCTAATCGCAGTGGTGTTGGGGCATTTCATGTTCAGAGAACGCATTCGGGCGCGCATGTTTGCCAGCGTGCTGATGGTCCTGGGCGTGTTTCTGCTGGTTCAGGGATAAAGTCAGTCTTGCAGCAGCGCGAGAAGCTCTGAGAACTCGGCTATCTTAAGGTCAGCTGATGAATCGTCCTCGTCATAGACAAAATCGCGGCTGCCGGGCTGGCAGTAGCAGATAGTAAAAAGCCCGACTTCGCGCGCGCCGGTAAATTCCCTGCTGCCGCCATCGCCGACATACCAGCATTTTTCAGCTTCGACCTTCAGCTTGCTTAGGGGCTGCCTGTAGCGTTCAGGGTCTGGCTTCATCACGCCAAGCTCGCAGGAAAGGCTTCGGGCACTGAAAACGGCGAAGAGTGGGTGGCTGTCCCAGCATTCCACAGCCTCGAATGTGCAATCGCTCACCAGCGCGAGCGGTATTCCCGACTCACGAAGGCTGTGCAGAACTGGCATAGTTTCGTCGCTGCGGTCGAAAAGGTATCGGGAGAACGCCAGGCGGCGCTCCGTGGCGCGGCGAAGAGCTTCAGGGCTCACCTGAACCCCCAGTTCCAAGAGCACAGCCTGGATGCTCTCGGCAACGCCGCCGTCCTTGCCCCTAACGCGCGTAAGAAAGCGTTCGCCCCATTTCGCCTGAAAGTCATCGGCCGAGACGCCCAGGATTCGAGCTATGTCCTCTGTTGCCTGCCGGTACTCATCGGGCGGAAAGTTGGGCACGAGTGTCCCGTAGAGGTCAAACAGAATCGCCTGCGGGGGTCTCGGAGGATGAGGCATATGGCTGCAAAATGATAGCACAGGCTGTTCGTGCGGATTACGAATAGCGCCCGGATGCTGTCATCGCAGTCCTTCATCTGCAGTCTGGACGCGCCAGCTCCCAGTCCTTACGCATGCACTCCAGGAGATAGAAATCGAGCCATTCGCCGTCGCGAAGGAAATGGTCGCGGAACAGCCCCACGATGCGGTAGCCGACGCGCATGAGCATACGCAGGCTGGCCGTATTACCGTGGATGACCTCGCTATTGAGCTTGTGCAGGCCAAGCTCCTTGAATGCGTAGTCGGTGCGCAGGCGGACGACTTCACTGCCTATGCCACGGCCCCAGTGTTCAGGCTTGGCGATGAGAGTCCCGCTCGCAGCGCGCTGATGGGCGCGCTCGTAGCGGTGCAGCCCGGTTGAGCCGATGAGTTCGCCATCCTCCAGGCAGTAGATAGCCCAGACGATGTCCTGCTCTGATTTCCCGATATTGCGAATCCACTCGCGCTCCGCCTCGACGCTCTCAACCGGAGGCGCGGGACGGAAGCGGTTGGGCTTCGGGTCGTTGATGTACGAATAAAACGTCTCCGCCATCGATTCGTCCATCGGCTCAAGTTTCACCAGTTTTCCCACGATTTCCGGGGCAAACATTTCATGCCTCCAAATGGGGTAGGGGATTATACCCAGGCTTGCAGGCTATAATCACCACATGGATGGTGCTTATTCTATGAATGTCATTGGCCTGATCCGCACGCGATTTACGAAACACGAGGGCACGCCGATTCAGCCGTCAACGGCAAAGGGCGCGTCAGGCACAGTAGAGGTTTACGAGCAATACAGGGAGGCGCTTAGAGACCTTGATGGTTTTGAGCGCATATGGCTAGTTTACTTGTTTGACCGGGCCGCGGAGTTTTCGCCGCTCGTGAAGCCGTATCGTGATACAACCGAACGCGGCCTGTTCTCCACGCGAGCGCCATCGCGCCCGAAGCCCCTCGGCATTTCCGCTGTGCGACTCGTCTCGGTGGAGCCTGAGAAGGGTGAGCTTTCAGTCGAGGGAATCGACGTGCTCGACCGCACGCCGCTTCTGGATATCAAGCCTTACATACCGGAGTTTGACGCGTTCCCGAATTCACGGGCGGGATGGATGGACGCATCTGCATCGAAGGAGAGCCTTGCAGACAGGCGCTTCACGCGGTAAATCAGGATCTGCTAGAATGCCAGCGCCTTGAGCCGACTATCACGCTACTTTTCTCATTTCTTCGGATTCCCCCGAGAGATAAAGCTATTCCTCGGCGCCATGGCGCTGGTTGCGCTCAACGAAGGCGCGTTTTTCACTCTGCTCCCGCTGCTACTGAATTCGCTCGGAATGCCTGAGGATATCATCGGATACGCACTTGCCGCGCGGTTCGTCAGTATGGCGCTGATTTCATTCCCGGCGGCTGCTCTGTCACAGCGGTTTGCCAGACGGAATATGCTCCTTATCGGCGGTGTCGTGTTCGTATCCTCTGCGGTATGCCAGATCATTTTCGCCGCGACTCCACTTATTTACGTTTTCGCCGGGGGAATGGGTATCGGCGCTGGTTTCTTTATGGTGAACGCAGCACCATTTATGCACGATTACAGCACGCAGCAGACGCAGCGGTGGGTATTCGGCGGATTTGCCGCGGTCAATACAGGCATGATGTTCGTGGGGACAGTGCTCGGTGGCGCGGCTGCCGACCTGACAGCAAGGGCACTTGCCGGATGGGCACCGCTTTCGCAGGTTCCGGAACCGGCCTTCGTGCAGGCGTACAGCATCGTGCTAATAGCGGCAGGCGCGCTGGCATCCATAGGGATCCTGCTCGTGCTGGCGATGCGAGACGTGAAATGGGCTGCCAGCCGCGAGCGCTACTGGGACAATATCCGCGAGCTGTTCCGGCACAGGCTCACGTGGGCGCAGTTCAGCTTCACGCTGATTATCGGCCTGGGATCCGGCCTGGTCGTTCCGTTCTTCCCGATATTTCTCCGCGTGATGCTTAATGTACCGGCATCGGTTGTGGGTGCTTTGCAGGGCGCTGCGATGGCAAGCGTAGCTATCGGTGTGCTTGCGACTCCCTGGCTAATTTCACGCTTCGGTCGGGTGGGCACAGTAGCCGGAAGCCAGGCGATAAGCCTGCCTTTTATAATCGGCATCGCGTACGGGCCGTTTCTGGTGGGCCTGGGCTTTGCGCCTATTGTGGCGATTGTTTTCACCGGCGCGATGTTCATCATACGCAATTCGCTGATGAACCTGGTCAATCCCGTGAACACACAGCTTCTGATGGATATATACGGCGAACGGCAGCGGCTCAATATCGTGGCGATAAATATGATGGCCTTTCCGCTGGGACGGGCGCTGGGTGCCCAGGTCGGCGGGAATATGATGCGGCATATCAACTACCAGTCGCCGTACTGGGTAACGCTGGTGCTTTATTCGGGCGGCATCTTGCTTTATTTCCTCGCATACGCAAAGCTCGAACGGAAATTCCAGAAGCGCGTCCGCGCGGGAGAAGACACGAGTGCCGGTATGCTGTAGCCGCTGCGGCGAGAACGCCAGCTTGATCCTGCGGCTCAGGTGAGCCAGGCCTCTATGCGGTCAAACGCGCGGTCGATATCCTCATAGGCGCAGCAAAAAGTGATGCGCATGTGCTCTTCGCCGCCGGGGCCGAAGCCGACGCCGGGCGTTGTGGACACGCGGGCTTCGGTCAGCATCCGCTTGCAGAACTCCAGCGAGTTTTTGCCGTCGGGATGCAATATGCGCGGAAACATGCAGTAGGAACCAGCCGGGCGCTGATAGCTGAAGTGCTCTGAGAGGGCATCCAGTCGCTCACAGACCCGGTCGCGGTTGCGCAAATACTTCAACCGGAAATCCTCCACGCAGTCCTGCGGGCCGTTTATCGCTGCAAGCGAGGCGTACTGGGAGACAACGGGTGCGCAGATCGCCATGCAGTTGTGGGCCTTGTTCATCTCGAAAACGAGGTCGCTGCGCGCGTGGACATATCCGATGCGCCAGCCGGTCATCGCGTAGGTCTTGGTCACGGTGAATACGCTGATAACGCTGCTGCGATATTCGGGAACCGATGCCAGGCTGAAATGAACGGCGTCGTCAAAGACGAAATACTCGTAAGCCTCGTCAATGATGACCGTGAGATTGTGCTCAAGCGCGAGGTCGCCGATGGCGCGGAGATCCGCTTCATTGAAGACCGCGCCGGTGGGATTGCTGGGCGTGCTGAGGAGAATCGCCTTAGTACTCCTGGTTACCGCGGCGCGAAGCGCGGCTATATCGGGCCGAAAGCCCTCTTCTTCTATGCACGGGACAAACACCGGCTTGCCCGACAGCATCCGAACCTGCTCGGTGTGCGTTGAGTAATTGGGTGACGGCAGAAGGACCTCATCGCCGGGGTCTATCACAGCCGCCAGTGCTGCCGTAATGCCCTCGATTGCGCCAACGGTCACCAGAACCTCGTCAGGCCGGGCGGGGATGCTGTTGTCTCGCCGCAGCTTAACTGCGATGGCCTCCCTTAGCTCCGGCAGGCCCATCCCAGGCGAATAACCGCTGCACAAACCATCCTTGACCGCCTTTGCAGCCGCAGCATTTATGTGCTCCGGTGTCCCGTGGACCGGCTTGGCCCACGATAACGACACAGGGTCATCCACATCACGGGCAAGTGCGCTCATCATATGGATGACCGAGCGCGGCATTGCGGTGATGCGCTTCGAACGCAGTTCAGATTCTCTCTGAATATTCATAGTGCAATGCTCCTTATTGAAAAGAACAGGCTTACTCCTTATAACGGCAGCTTCCGGCAAACTTACATCGTCCGAGAGCTGTGATGAAGTTTCGGCACTAGCATTATAGACCTAATGGCAAAGCTTCTGAAAGGATATAAGAACAACGTGTGCTAGAATCAGCGAACCGAAGGGAAACTATCGGAGGGGGTAGTATGGCTAAAGTACGACTTCTGTCCCGCGCCCACGTGCAGGAACTCATCACGATGGAGGGCGCAATCAGCATTCTTGAACAGGCGTTTGCAGATTTCGCCGCAGGCAACGTCATTATGCCTGTGCGCACACCGATAACCGCACAGGATTACGGCGGCCTGTCGCTGTTTATGCCCGCATACATTCCGGGTTTGAATGCCCTCGGAGCAAAGGTTGTTACCGTCTACAAGGATAATCCTGCGAAGTTCAACCTGCCAAACGTTATGGGCACCATTATCCTGCTAAATCCCGAAACCGGCGCGCCGATATGCGTTATGGACGGCGGATACCTGACCGCAGTGCGGACCGGCGCGGTATCAGGACTTGCGACCAAGTACCTTGCGCGGATGGACGCGAAGGTGCATACACTGTTTGGAACCGGCGTGCAAGCGCGCACGCAGGCCTGGGCCGTCTCAAAGGCGCGTGATCTGGAGCGATGCCTGGTCTACAGCGTGGACAACGACGACGTAAAGCAGGCCTTCGCGCGCGAGGCCACTAAGATCACCGGGGTGCAAACAGAAGTGGCGAAGGATGCGGAAAACGCTGTGCGCGCGTGCGACATCCTGACGCTTGCAACCAGCGCTAAAGCCCCGGTCATTGACGGGTCTTGGGTCGAGCCGGGGATGCACATCAATGCCATCGGCTCGCATGCTCCTGGAATGCGCGAGCTGGACACTGCAACAGTTGTGAAAAGCAAGGTATTCCCGGATTCGGCCGAAGCGTGCAGCGCCGAAGCGGGGGACTTCCAGATGCCCATAGAGGAAGGGGCATGGAGTATGGACAACATCGCCGCGGAGCTGGGTGAAGTCGTCGCAGGCACCAAAGAGGGACGTGTCGCCGATAGCGACATTACGCTGTTCAAATCTGTCGGGCTGGCGTTGCAGGACATGGCTACGGCAACTTATGTGTATAAGGAAGCCACCGAGCGCGGCGTGGGCCACGAGTTCGAATTCTGAAACGCGCGGCGCAAGCGTTGGACTAATGATGGAGCAGCACTAACTTAAGGGGGCTGATATGGGTCGGGAACTCCTGTGGTATGTGGTTATCGTACTGATAGCAGGCGCACTGGCCGCCTGCACACCTGCCGAAGAGAAAGATGAAGGCTCGGTTATTCAAGCCGCCGGAAAGAGGCCGACCTATGAGAAGGTTGAGCTGGCTATCAAGCTCACGCCGGATGAGAGCTACAAAGTATGCTGCCACAGTGAGTCTCAAACCACACTGACGCTGGAGCCCGGCGAGGAGAATGGCGCGCAGCAGCGCAGCGTAACGAGCAGCACCGCGACCGTGGATATATTGAAGGACGTTTCGACCGGAGACCTTGACGAGAGCGGGCTTCTCGCGCAGACATCGCGAGTCTCGTCGCTCACGATGGAGAAGGTTCAGACAACCGCCCAGGAAACATTGAGGAGAACGCTCATTTGGGACGACGAAGGAGTGCGGGTGCTTGTCGACGGTGAAGAAGAGCCGCTTGCGCCTGAGGAACAAGCGCTGGTGAACGCGCTTGGGGGCTCGTTCACGGGGCGGGTTGATGAGAGAGGGCATTTCAGGCGCACCGGTAGCGCGTGGAAGCGGCTGGCGGAGGCTAAAAGCTCCCCCATGTTCCCTTATCTGGATTGGGACCGGCTCACAGAACTCGCAATGGAGCTGCCGGAAGGCGAGGTCTCGGTGGGCGAGCCCTGGGAGCGGACAGTAAAGCTGCCTTTGGGCGATGACGCGCTGGAAGTGCGAATTGTCTGGCGGCTCAAGGAGATAGTCGGTGAAGATCACGAGGAACTGACGCTTTTTGCCGCGCAAGTTTCGGGTCAAGTGCCGGAGCCCCTGACGTTCAAGGGAACCGAAGGCGGCGTCAGGTATACCACCGAGGTGGAGAAGATGACCATCGCGGGAAGCTACAGCCTTGTGTTTGACTTGGACAAGGGCAACTACCTGAGCGTTGACGGTGACCTTACGATGAATATGGCGCTGCTTATTACGACGGAGGCGGGGGGCAAAAAGCATCAGATGCGGGCGATAGTGGATAACTCACGGATGAGGATCACCGAGGAAACAGAGTACGAGGTGTCACCTCCGGGGCCGGAAGCCGAAGAGCCCGCAAAGGATATCGACGATGCGTCGGGAGATGGGGAAGAATAGCCCACAGTCCGGTTCCGATTAGCGACCTTAGCTACGCGCAGGGCGACTGGGAAGACGGTTTGGTTTGGAGGCTCCTAACCTTCGCCCGTCATTGCGCCCATGTCGAACAGCCCCATTATGTCCTTTACCTCGACGTAGCCCTCCGGGATGTTGAACCAGATAGCATCGGGCTTGCCGACCTTGACGTTGTGGAACTCAATCATGAGCTCTTCGCCGTCTTCTTGCGTAGCGACAATCTTCAGGTGCGGTTTGTAGTCACCGTAATCCTGGGCAACCCAGATTTTGCCGGTAAGCGTGTCTTCGTCGGGAATGGTGACCGTGAGCGCGTAAATTATGCAGGGATGCCCGTCAATTTTCTCCTCGCCGATTTTCTCCCTGGTGACGATGGGCTCCTTGCCCTCTGCAGGCTTACCGGCGGCCTCGGAAATCTCGTCGATATCCGGCATAAAGTCGGGGATTTCGCCCTCAAGCTCTTCGGGATGCAGGATGATGTATTTTTCGGGCACGTGATAGAGCGTTATCGTGTCGCTTTCAGGCTTCATTATCACGCCGGTGTAACCCATAATCTGAGCGAACATCGCGTCTTCGCCCTCGCTGTCGCCCAGCATCCCGCGAATATCCGTATCCACCCGCGTCCTGTCGCCGTTCTGCGCGAAAAGCCCTTTTAGCACCGAAGTCTCGCCGTCTTCGGTCATTGTCGTGACATATTCAAAGAAAAACGTTGTTGTCTGTATAACGCGCATCGTTCCAGCGTCGAAATGCTGCTCGCCGACCATGAAAGTCGCGCCGGCGGGAACTGCCAGAGCCATTGCGGCCAGAATGCCGAGTGTAATGATGGTTGCACGCATGTTTGAGAAAACCTCCCAGTAGACTTGAAACTATTCTAGCAGGTTACTGCGAGAGCGCGAATAATAGCGAGGCAGGCGTGGTAAAATCACCGTCTGATGGGTGAGCCAAAATCCAACCGCAAGCGCATCCTGACGGGCGACCGCCCGACGGGCAAACTGCACCTGGGACATTACGTGGGCAGCCTTCAAAACCGGGTGAAGCTCCAGCACGAATACGAAACCTACCTGCTCATCGCCGACATCCAGGCGCTGACCACCCACTGGGACAAGCCGGAAATGCTAAAGCAAGCGGTCTATGACGTAGCGATGGACAACCTCGCGGTGGGGATTGACCCGGAGGTCACGACGCTTTGCGTGCAGTCGATGATCCCGGAGATTGCGGAGCTAACGAACATCTACGGGCTGTTCACCAATATGAACAAGCTGCGGCATAACCCCACGACGAAGGCTGAGGCGATTCAGTATGGGATGACAAAGGACCTACGGTTAGTGCGCGACGCGCTAAACGCCGCCGTGGGCTATCAAAGGCTGGACTTGTTGTCTGGATACGTCGCGCTCCACCTCAAGGACTCACCGTTCTTGGCGATGCTGGATAGCCAAGAAGAGAGAGTGGAAGTGATCAAGGCTATCCTTAGTAACGACAGCGACGCGGCTGCAAGTATTGTGATGAGGGTGTTCGACAGAGAGCTTGGTCATACTCCCGACGGATTGCGCTTGCGGAATAGCGATACAACATACATACAATTTGAGCTTGACGAGAGCGCAGATGGAAAGACGAAGCCACTCTATACGTCATCTCTTACCGTGAGAATCCCAGTCGAACTAAATGCGCTGCTCTTGCTGGAGAGCCATTTGTCTTCGGGCTTCGACCAGCTAACATACGGGTTCTTCGGCTATCCGCTGTCGCAGGCGGCCGATATTACGTTCGTGCGGGCGCATCTGGTGCCCGTTGGCGAAGACCAGAAGCCGCACATCGAGCTTACGCGCGACATTGTGAGCAAGTTCAACCAGCTCTACGGCGGCGGGAAGGAGATAATTCCGATGCCGAAGGCGCTCATCGGCGACGTGCCGCGCCTGGCGGGACTGGACGGCGACACCAAGATGAGCAAGAGCCTGGGCAACGTCATAAACCTTGCCGACCCGCCGGAGGCGGTGAAGAAAACGGTGTGGAAGGCGATTACCGATAAGGACAAAATACGCAAGGGCGACCCGGGCAATCCTGAAATATGCAACGTGTTCAAGTACCATAAGGTGTTCAACCAGGCGGAGCGCGTGGCGGGGATTGAGCGCGACTGCAAGACCGGCGTGCTGGGCTGCGTCGAATGCAAGGGAAGGCTGACTGAAGCGCTCGACGATTTGCTGGCGCCCATTCGCGAGCGGCGCAGGCCCTACGAGGAACATCCGGAGCGGGTGAAGGAAATCCTGCTGGAGGGGACGAAAAAGGCGCGAATCCTGGGCAAAGAGACACTGGATATGGTTAAGGAAGCAATGAAGATCGATTACTTTTGACCCTGTAAAGCAATGCCTAAACGGGAAGACATCAACAAGGTAATGGTGGTAGGCAACGGGCCGATAGTAATCGGCCAGGCGGCGGAGTTCGACTACTCCGGAACCCAGGCCTGCAAAGCGCTGCGAGAAGAAGGCGTAGAAGTCGTCCTGGTCAACTCCAATCCTGCGACGATAATGACCGACGTGGACACGGCTGACCGGGTCTATATCGAGCCGATGGACCTGCCGCACCTGGAGAAAATAATCGCCACCGAACGGCCGGACGGCATCCTGCCAACGCTCGGCGGCCAGACGGGGCTTAACCTGGCGACGGAGCTTTTTTCCAGCGGCATAGCGGAGCGTTACGGCGTCGAGTTTCTCGGCACGAGCGCGCTCGCTATTGGCCGTGCGGAGGACCGGGAGCTGTTCAAGGAAACGATGAAGGGCACTGATATGCCCATGCCGCTGAGCATTACTGCCACGAGCTTTGAAGAGGCAATGAGATACGCCGAGAAGCAGGTGTTCCCGCTCATAGTCCGGCCGGGCTTTACCCTGGGGGGAACGGGCGGGGGAATTGCCTACAACCTGGACGAGTTCCGCGAGATCGTGACGCGCGGGTTCGTTCATTCGCTCAACCACCAGGTGCTCATTGAAGAGTGCGTCGTCGGCTGGAAGGAGATCGAATACGAGGTGATGCGCGACGCGGCGGACAACTGCATCACCGTCTGCAATATGGAGAACCTGGACGCGATGGGAATCCATACCGGTGATTCAATGGTGGTGGCACCGTCGCTTACGCTCAGCGACCGCGAGTACCAGCTTCTGCGAAGTGCGTCCTTAGCTATCATCCGGGCGCTGAAGATCGAAGGAGGATGCAACGTCCAGTTCGCGCTGCATCCGTCCGAGATGCGCTATTACGTCATTGAAGTTAATCCGCGAGTATCCCGCAGCTCGGCTCTCGCCAGCAAGGCCACCGGATATCCCATCGCGCGAGTGGCGGCGAAAGTCGCGCTGGGACTTAGGCTCGACGAAATCGTCAACCAGGTTACAGGCCAGACGATGGCGAGTTTCGAGCCGGCGCTGGATTACGTGGTGCTGAAAGTTCCCAAGTGGCCGTTCGACAAGTTCAGCGGGGCCGACCGGAGGCTGGGCACCCAGATGAAAAGCACCGGCGAAGTTATGGCTATAGACCGGACATTCACCGGAGCGTTCCTGAAGGCTCTTGACAGCCTGGAAGTGAAGCTCTGGAGCTTCCATACGCACCGCTTCCTGGTGCTCAACGACGCTGAGCTGCTCTCATTCCTGTCAACGGCGACCGATGGGCGGATATACGCGCTGTTTGAGGCGTTGCACCGAGGACACTCTGTGGAGTACCTCTCTAAGCTTACAAAGATCAGCCCCTACTTCGTGCACAAATTCGCGGAGCTGGTGGAGGCGGAGAAGCGCCTGAAGGAGAAAGGCCTGGATAGCATCGGCGCGGAAGAGATGCTCTGGTATAAGAGCAACGGTTTCTCGGACAAGCTCCTGGGGAAAATGTCCGGCAAGACCGAAGCCGAGGTTACCGCCCACAGGCAGAGCCTGGGAACCGTCCCCGTGTTTAAGGCTGTTGACACGTGCGCCAGCGAGTTTGTGGCCGAGACCCCGTACTTTTATTCCACTCACGGGCAGTCTACAGATGCCAGGCCCAAAGAGGGTGGGGGACGGGAAAAGGTGCTCGTTATTGGCAGTGGCCCTATCCGTATAGGCCAGGGCATCGAGTTTGACTATTGCAGCGTTCACGCACTGATGGCTCTGTCTAAGCTGGGCTACGACGCGATTATCATCAACAACAACCCGGAGACCGTTTCCACCGATTTTGATATGAGTGACGGGCTTTACTTTGAACCCATCACGATGGAAAAAGTGCTGGCGGTAGTGGAGCGCGAAAAGCCCAAGGGCGTCGTGGTGCAGTTTGGCGGCCAGACCGCTATCAATATCGCCAGCGACCTTGCACGCGCGGGCGTGCACATCCTCGGCACAACTGAGGAAGGCATAGACGTTACAGAGGACCGCGAGAAATTCGACAATCTGATGGCTGAGCTGGAAATCCCGCGGCCAGCCGGTGGAACCGTTACCGATTATTCTAAAGCGGTCGAGGTTGCGGAACGCATCGGCTTCCCGGTTCTGGTTCGCCCCAGCTACGTGCTGGGCGGCCGCGCTATGGAAATAATTTTCACCCCCGAGAGCCTCGTGAGATACATTGAGGCTAACGAGTACGCATTCCAGGATCAGCCACTGCTGATTGACAAGTACTACCGGGGAGTGGAAGCCGAAGTCGACCTCATAAGCGACGGAAAGGACATCATCATACCCGGCATAATGGAGCACATCGAGCGCTCCGGCATCCATAGCGGTGACAGCATGGCGGCCTATCCGCCCGTCTCGCTGTCAAAGGAGCTGCGCGAGCGCATCACCGACTACGCCGGCCGCATAGCGCGAAGCATCGCAGCGCAGGGCATAATAAACATACAGTTCATCGTGGATGAGCAAGGCGAGCTTTTCGTTATCGAAGTGAACCCGCGCGCTTCGCGGACAATTCCCTTCCTGAGCAAGGTCACCGGCATACCGATGGTTACGCTTGCGATGATGGCGATTACGGGGCACGAATTCAAGAAGATGGGTCTTCCTACCGGCCTTATGCCGGACGCGCCCATATACGCGGTGAAATCGCCGGTATTCAGCTTCGCCAAGATGATACAGGTGGATGTGGGCCTGGGGCCAGAGATGAAAAGCACCGGTGAGGTTATGGGCATCGGACAGAGCTTCGCCCAGGCGCTGAAGAAATCAATGATGGCTGCGGGGCTGAAGGTGCCTGAACTGAGCGCTAGCCGCGAAAAGCACCTGCCGCTTCTGTGTACGGTTGCGGACAAGGACAAGGAAGAAGCGCTTTATATGATGCAGCGGTTCGCTGAGATGGGCTTCAGGATATATGCAACGACCGGAACAGCCGCGTTCTTCAATAGCAAGGGGTTGAAAGCAATACCGGTTTTCAAGCTCACCGAGGGCCGTCCTCACATCATTGATATGCTGCGCAACGGGACCTTCGAACTTATAATCAACACCATCTCCGATAACCGTACCGCCGAGATCGAAGCCCTGGCTATTCGCCGGGTGGCTGTTGAGAGCAACATTCCGGTGCTTACAAGCCTGGATACCGCCAATGCGCTGCTTACTGCCCTCATCACACCGCTGGAAGACGAGGACGGCTTACCCCACGTCACCGAGCTTCACAGCATACCGCGCAGATTCGCCGACATTATCGAAAAGACGCTGGCCAAAGCGCCAGCGGGGTAGGGGAGCTGCCTTGCCAGGCTCAGAGTAGCCTGCTATCTGAGCGTGCCGTGGTGCTGCGGTGCCGTCGCGCAACAGCTACCGTTAGCATTGCGAGGAATGCGAGTATTCCCAACCCCACTATCGCCATACCGCTAGTATTGTTTGGGCGCGAAGCATCCAGCTCCTGCAAAGGCCCTATAACGGCGAAGAACACAAGCGCTCCCCAAACCGCTGCCAGTTGGTGCCGCCAGGTTATTTCAGGATTGCGGTAGAAAAGAAGCACTAGGGCTCCGAGTACGACTGCTAGCAGAATGTAGCTCAAAATAGCGCCCGCCGCCGGAAGCGCGGGCAGGACAGACGGCGCGATATTCATCCCGGTGAAGAAAAGTGCTGTCACGACGAATACCAGGAAGCCCAGAAGCCATGGCGGCACACGCAGATTGCGTACGTTGATGGAGTCCCTCAGGTTACCGGCTCCCCAGAGTCGCGCCAGCCCGTAAGCGGCGGCTATCTCAACGATGAATACAACAATCCAGAATACAGGTGGCCAGAACGTGAAGTTTCTATCAGGAGTGTGCGGGAAAGTGAAGAAGCCAAATACTGTAACAAGACCCAGCGAACTGAACAGAAACGCCCTGCTGCGAGCACCGGTTACCAATTCATCTGTTAAGTGAGGGAACATCAGGTCGCTAATGAGTAGCACAAGGCATATCGAGAAAAGTCCGTGGAAGACGGTGAGATATGAGGTCCAGATCCAGTTAATGCCCAGGAAATGGTCGTAGCCCTGCAAACGCCCTAGATCGCCGCATGCCGGGTCGCAAAAACTCTTGCAGCACAGGCCTTCCTCGATAATGCCATAGCCAAAGCCAAGGACAGCGCGTCCGAACCATTCACTGCTTGTGAGAAGCGCAATTTCGCGCACTAAGAGCGCGCCAGCGCCGTATAGCATTAGAAAAAGTGCAATTGGCGCTGGATGAAAGAACTCACCAGGCGGTGATGAGCCGACTACAAGCTCCACCAACGTGCCGAGCAGGAGGATTGTGAGCACTAACAGCCATTTAGAACCAAGCACAGACATTACAAGCCTTCATATTAGCGCGTAATCGCTAATATGGATTAGGCTCAGTTGGAATTAGTTCCGGCCCGGGATTCAGGAACGCCAGTCCATATCCGCCCATAAGAACTATTATGTTACATTAGGGAGTTATAAGGCGAATATCTTCACTCCAATAGTAAGCTGTCCTCCAGAAGTTCAGGCTTGCCCTACCCGCACCGGCTCTCAGGCTCTAAAAGTCGGCTTGATAGGCGCCAGGCGTTTTTATGGAATTTCCTGAGTAAAGGGTAGCCAACCGGAACACTTAGTAGTTGATCTTAATCGTGACGCGATGATATTCTAAGGCTGGAGGAGACGGTTCTGCGCCGTCATCAACTCCTTGACCCCGGGATGTATCAGGTGGTGGCAATCCACCTTCAGGTTCAGGCAGACCGGTCAGCGATGACGCAGGCGGAAGGGCGACTTCTGCCATTACTTCAACCCGAATCAGGCCATCCAGGCCGTCATAAGCGATGCTGAACTCGGTTGGCGTGGAGATGTTGCGCGCCTGGGCGTAGCCCCTATCGAGAAGGAACGCATTAACATGGTCGCGATACTCAAAGACCGGGTCATCTATGAGAAAAACGAGCGTTACCGTCTGGATATCGCGGCCGCTTGTGCTGACCCCCTGCTTGACGCTGCGCTCCAGCTCTCCTACAAGCGGCTTTGTAAGCTCAGCTTCTACGAGCTCCGCCTCACTCTGAAGTCTGCGCCCGCTGCAGGTTAATGAAGCAACAAGGACGACCGCCAGCAGAAATACCGAAAGAGCTATTCTCCCCGCCATGCCCTTTGATTCTCGCGCATTACCGGGGATTTGTAAATGCATCCCCCTACCCTTCGTATGCTATTCTAGGGAATGGAGGGTGGCTTACTATGCTCGGCATATGGATTATTGCGGCCGCAGTTGTTGTTGTTGCGCTTGCAGCGTTGGTCGGCCTGCTATCCAAGAAGAAAAAGGCGAACTTCCAGGTAGCGGAGACCTACAATCTGGCAAGGCGTGCGCTGGACGAGATAAACTTCAACCGCCGTGAGCTGGCTCATCCTGCGGAAACGACCGCACTGGCCCTGAAACTCGAAACCATTGAGACACTCCTGACCAGCCCGGTATTCGCCGGGATTGCGAGCACAAAGGTGATTCTTACGCTTAGGGCCTATCGTGACTTCGCATACGCTCTGGGCAAATCGGCAATGGTGCAGCGCACCGACACGGGCGAACCGCTGGTAATGTCGCGGCTGCTTTCGGAAGAAGGCGGGCGTGAGAAGTATGAGCGGCTATCGCAGGATGCGGAGGATGCTCTGCGCAGTGTATTTGAGAGTCGCGGGCAGAGCTAATCACCCGGTTCTATGCGGTACGTGTCGTCATCAAAGTGTTTTGTTGAGAACTCAAACATCTCCGAATCTTCAAGGCCTGTGTAGCGGTGAAGCGTCCCGGCGGGCAGGTGGACAGCATCCCCAGGCTCCATTGTCAGGACCTCCTCGCGTCCATCGGCGTACTTCAGCTCAAGCTGCAGTTTGCCTGATTGCAGGAAGAAGGTTTCGGTCTTTTTCTTATGATAGTGCAGGCTGCCGCGTTTCCCCTTCAGGAGGGTGAGCTTCTTGCCGCAGTAAAGGTCGTCGTTGTGAATCCACAGCTCCCCGCCCCACCCTTTCGGAACGAACTTCGTTTTCTCTTTCGGCATGGCGTGTATATATACCACGAAAAGGGCTGCAGGGGTTTACTCTACACTGACAGGAGCATTCGACCACCGTGCAGTGCTGTTGTTGCCCTGCCGGCAATCACACGGGTATACTAGTCGTGGTGCTGGGAAAACCACAGGATAACCAGCCAAGGCGGAGCGCTCTGGTGCTTCTCATCGAGGGGCGCGCTGGCAAATACGCACGGAGCGAACGCTCCCGCACGGACGAGCAGTGCACGCCAAGCGATGAGCAGGCCGACCTCTTCGTTGAACGCTACCGCACGAGAACCGACAACCCACAGCAGGACTTCGACTTCCTTGAGCTGGTCATAGCTGATGGCTTCAGCATTGGCCGGGTGATGAAGTTCAACGTGAGGCGTGTCTCCCCGCGAACGTTCTTCGGCCGGGGGCAGGTCGCGGAGATAGGTCAAGCGGTCCGCGCGCTACAGCCAGCAAGCGTGGTCACGAATGCTCAGTTGTCACCGGTGCACCAGCGAAACCTTGAAGAAGAATGGGATTATCCCATTATGACCCGTGCTGATGTTATCTTCGATATCTTCGAGCAGAACGCTACGACAAGCGAGGGGCGCATACAGGTGGGCCTGGCCCGCCTTAACTACGAGCTGCCGCGGCTAGCTGGAGTGGGCAAAGAGCTCTCGCGGACCGGCGGCGACAGAGGCACGCGAGGCGGCGGAGGCGAACCGCTGACCGTCCTGACGAAGGACCGCATCCGCAAGCGCATACGACGCCTTGAGAGCGATTTGCTGAAGGTAAAACGTACGCGCGCCCTTCGCCGGAAGAAGCGGTTAAGGTCTGAGGTTTTCACCATAGGACTGATCGGCTACACCAACTCGGGCAAGTCATCGCTGATAAACGCGCTGACTCGCAGTGATGAAGAGGTGGCATCGCGCTACTTCACAACGCTCGACCCCGCCGCGCGCCGCATATACCTGGGAGAAGGCGTTGAAGCTGTGGTAACGGATACGGTCGGATTGCTGGACGACCTGCCGCAGGAGCTGGCCACCGCGTTTAGCGCCACGATGGAGGAAGCGGCGGAATCCGACCTGCTGCTCCATATCGTAGATGTCTCACGGGATAACGTGGAGTTTCGCATTGAAAGCGGTGTGCGGATTCTGAGCGAGTTTGGGCTATCGGGCATTCCGCGCATCGTGATATTCAACAAGACAGACCTGCTCGACGACTTCGCACATCTGGCGATTCTCCGGGAGGAGTATTCGCCGAGTGTTGCGATTAGCGCGGCTACTGGCGAGGGAATCCCCGAACTGATGTCCATCCTGCAGGATAGAGCATACGCGCGCGTGCGCCGGTAGTATAAGCTGGCAAATGCCTACCGTGAAATACAGCCTTAAGATCGCAGGCATGACGTGCACTTCATGCGCCCGGACTCTAAGCAGGAGTATCGGGTCAGTTGCCGGGGTGAGCGAAGTCCAGGTTGACTACGTCAATGGAAATGCGCGGATTGGCTACGACCCGGAAAGGACGCAACGCGAAGAGATCCCGAGGGTGATACGAGCGGCGGGTTACGAGCCGCAGATTGACGAGCTTGTGCTGAGCATCGAGGGAATGACCTGCGCCTCGTGCGTTTCACGGGTGAGCAGGGCGCTTATGTCTCTGCCGTGGGTCATTTCAGCCTCCGTTAACCTGTCAACGAACAGGGCCTCGCTGAAAGTCGCTGCGGGAGCATTCGACCTCCAGGAAGTGAATCGCGCACTGGCCTCGGCCGGGGAGTATCGGGCTTACTCTGAACAGCCCGCCGACGAGACGGAGCTGGAGCGCCGCGAACGGCGGAGATTGCGCATTACGCTGGTGCGGCTTGCGGTGAGCGTAGTGCTGTCTGCGGCGGTCGTGGCGCTGGCGATGGCCGGGGAAGCCATGGGCCTGGCGGAAAACGTGGCTCGATGGCTGCAATTCATACTGGCGACGCCGGTTTACTTCTACGGCGGCTGGCCGTTTCTCAAGGGAATGGTCAACACGGTTCGCCGGCTGACGGCGGATATGAACACGCTTGTCGGCATTGGTTCGAGCGCGGCGTACTGGTTCAGCGCAGTAGCGATGCTGTTTCCCGGCATCTTTCCGCCTTCCTTTATGGCCAGGGGGCATATGCCTGTATATTTCGAGACTGCGGCGGCAATCATCGCGCTTATACTTGTGGGAAAGACGCTGGAGGAATGGGCCAAGGGCAAAACCTCGACGAGCATACGGGCCCTGATGAAACTGACGCCTCCGACTGCGACCGTAATCAGGGATGGAGAACCCGTAGACGTCCCCCTAGGCGAGGTGGCTGAAGGCAACATCCTTATGGTGCGGCCTGGGGAAAGGATCGCAGTTGACGGTGAGATTGTTGAGGGTCATTCCGCTGTCG
The DNA here is from genome assembly GCA_021163765.1 of bacterium. Classification (GTDB taxonomy): domain Bacteria; phylum 4484-113; class 4484-113; order 4484-113; family 4484-113; genus JAGGTK01. The sequence goes on along the minus strand of JAGGTK010000042.1, from coordinate 1,846 downwards.
ACGAGAGCATGGTGACCGGCGAGCCGATTCCCCGGGAGAAGAGCGCCGGTGACACTGTGCTGGCGGGGACGGTCAATACGTCGGGCAGCTTCCGGTTCCGCGCCACCAGGGTTGGAAGTGAAACGGTGCTGGCGCAGATAATTGCGCTCGTGCAGGAAGCGCAATCGTCCAAAGCCCCGATTCAGGGCCTTGCGGACTACGTCGCATCGGTATTTGTGCCTGGAGTGCTGCTGATTGCTGTAGTCTCGTTCGTCCTGTGGATGCTTATGGGGCCGGAACCAGCGTTCATCTATGCTCTGGTTGTAGCCATCAGCGTGCTCATTGTGGCGTGTCCCTGCGCCCTGGGGCTGGCAACACCCACGGCTTTGGTTGTTGGCATCGGGCAAGCAGCGGAGAGCGGGATACTCATCCGCAACGGCGAAGCGCTGGAACTGGTCAGCCGAACGGACACCATATTGCTCGACAAGACAGGCACCATCACCGAGGGGCGCCCTCATGTGAAGTCAATCAAGGCAACGGCGGGGCTGAGCGAGAAAGAGGTGCTTCGGATTGCGGCGGGACTGGAAGCCAATTCGGAGCATCCGCTGGGCCGCGCAGTCGTCCAAAAGGCGAAGGAGGATGGACTAACTGTTGATTTGCAGGTAGAGAATTTCACCAATCACCCGGGGCTGGGCGTTTCGGGGGAAATCGCAGGCGCCAGATATTTGCTGGGACAGCCCGGGTTGCTCCAGAAGCACGGTATAGGCATAGCTGATACGACAGCCACCACCGGCACGGAAATGATGCTGGCGGCTGAGGGCAAACACGTCGGGAGCATCGTGCTTGATGACCGGATAAAAGAAGACTCGCGACAGGCGGTTGCCGCGCTCCGAAAGCTGGGCTACCGGCTGGTGATGGTAACCGGTGACAATCGTGAGTCTGCTGCGCGCGTGGCTGAAGAAGCCGGAATGGACGACTTCATCGCAAAGGTGATGCCCGCCGACAAAGCCAGCGAGGTGAGAAAACTCCAGTCTCAGGGCCACAATGTAATGATGGTAGGTGACGGCATTAATGACGCACCGGCGCTGGCGCAAGCCGACGTGGGCATTGCCATTGGAAGCGGGACTGATGTCGCTATCGAATCGGCGGGAATAATCCTCATGCGCAGTTCGCTCTCGGGCGTGGTGCGAGCGGTGCGCATTTCCCGCCAGACGCTCAGAGTTATAAAGCAGAACCTCTTCTGGGCTTTTGCGTATAACGTTGCGCTGATACCTGTTGCTGCGGGCGTGCTCTACCTGTTTGGGGGGCCACTTCTCAAGCCAATGTACGCCGCGCTCGCTATGGCGTTTTCGTCGGTGACTGTGGTCAGCAATTCGCTGCGGCTGAAACTGATGAAGCCGTAAGCTCCACCGCGCTAGTGCGCCACAGATGCGCGCAGACCGGCCTAAACAGCTTTGTCGCTTTAGCCACTTTGTGCTAGAGTAACATCCGCTTTGGGGCGTAGCCAAGCGGTAAGGCAGGGGCCTTTGGAGCCTCCATCGATGGTTCGAATCCATCCGCCCCAGCGTCTTCCCACCGTGGCCTGCTCGACATTCTGCTCTCACGGTTATCGCTGTTCAGACTGCGCTGACGCGGGGCGAGTTGGCCTTGATGCTATCTGTATCGGCGGCTAAAGGCTGGACCTGCCCTAAATTATTGAGCATCCAGCAAAGGCTGGCCACGCGCCTTTTTCACATTCCCCCCCCGATTCGGTGTCCTCTTTTTGCCCGATAGTGCTATAATTGTAAGTGGAGTGCAAATGCACTCGAAAGCTATGGCTGAAATGGATGATTCAGTAGGGGCACAGCATGCTGTGCCCGCTGTAGGG
>JAGGTK010000059.1 GCA_021163765.1 bacterium | reverse complement strand
ATAATTCACGGATGGGCAGGGATTGGGAACGATGGGGGTGGGTAGCGGTCACTCTAGGATGCATCTGGCTCTACGCTCCGCCAGAGCGTCGTTTGACGGACATTTCCTGCATCCTTATACTAAGTCTATGTTGAGAACTCCTTGGAGGAAGGGCTAAGAGGACTATTAACGGAAAAGTAGGTCGTCCAAGATGGCGAGAAAGGCCCACAAAACGAAAGCGAAAAAAGGGACAATCCAGTCCGCTCCCACTAACGCGTCTCGGAGGAAAGCCAAGAAGAACTCCTACGAGAGCTACACAAAAGAGGAATTGATTGCGGAGATTAAGCGGCTGAGGAAGCGGAAGAAGTATGGGCTCGTTTGGGAGGAGAAGCCAGAGGATGTCGTAGAGCAGTGCAAGCGGGAGCTACCAGTCCTTGAGGGCGTAGACGATCTGGAGATTGCCACCGACCGCGAGAAGCCAGTGAACATCTTCATAGAGGGTGATAACTATCATGCGCTCTCAGTTCTGAACTACACGCACAGGGGAAAGATTGACGTCATTTATATTGACCCCCCATTCAACACTGGGGCTCGTGATTGGAAGTACAACAATCAATATGTCGACTACAACGATGCGTGGCGCCATAGCAAGTGGCTTTCCTTCATGCACAAAAGGTTGCTTCTGGCGAAAAGGCTACTCTCTCGCAAGGGCGTTCTTATCTGTGCGATAGACCACAATGAGCAGGAGGCGCTTGGGCTGCTTCTTCAGGAAGTCTTCAGCAACAAGGAGACCACGTGCGTGACCATTGTTCACAATCCCAGAGGAATTCAGGGGAAGAACTTCTCCTATACCCACGAGTATGCGTACTTCGTCTACCCCGGCGACGGAGAGAAATATATAGGAACTAGACCAAGACCAAACCCGTCATTGAGGAATATGAGAGACAACGGGGGAGGGTCTCGGAGAGAGGATGCCAGGAATTGTTTCTACCCCTTCTACGCTAAGAATGGGAGAATCACCGGTACGGGCGCTGTTCCTCCAGATACTTTCCACCCCGCGAGACAGACGGTAAAGAAGGACGATGGTCTTTACGAGGTCTGGCCCATCGATGGACGTGGTGTTGAGAGGAAGTGGCGCTACTCGGTTAGCGGAGTTGCCCGTGTGCTTCCACACTTGCGCGTCAAGGAAAGAGGGAGCTCACTACAAATACACATATTGAAAAAGGAGGATAGATACAGGACTGTTTGGGTTGACAGCAAGTACGATGCAAACGAATACGGTAGCAAGCTCTTGGGGAGAATACTCGAAGGTACAGAGTTCCCTTTTCCCAAGTCGCTCTATAATGTTAAGGAATGCCTCGAAGCAGTAGCGGGGGATAATCAAGATGCTATCATATTGGATTACTTCGCTGGTTCCGGTACTACGGGACATGCCATGCTTGAGCTTAACAAGGAGGATGGTGGGAACAGAAGTTTCATCCTATGCACAAACAACGAGAACGACATTGCCTCTGACGTCTGCTATCCACGGATTAAGAAGGTCATTGAGGGCTATATATCACCCGATGGAAAGGAAGTGGAAGGCCTGGGTGGTAACCTCAAGTATTTCAGAACTGCCTTTGTTAGCGCAGATCCCACTGACAAGAACAAGAAGCAACTGACGTTAAAGGCGACAGAGTTGCTATGCCTTCGCGAGGATACCTTCGAGCCGGTTAAGAGCACGGGTAAGTACAAGATCTTCCGCAACAAGGACCATTACACCGGTATCATCTTCGACCAACTCGCGATCCCCGCTGTCAAGAAGGTGATTGCGAAACTTGGCGGACGATTCAGTGTCTATGTTTTCTCCCTCGGCGATGACGCTTTCGATGAAGAGTTTGAGGATATGAGAGACAAGGTGAAGCTCTCGCCAATACCCGAAGCTATACTTCGCGTTTACCGGAGGATTTTCAAGTAGGACTTATGCTGCTCAGGAACTACCAAGAAGTCGCAGTAGGGGACCTCCTTGCGGATTCCATGAAGCTCTTCGGCCAGACGGGTCCAAAGAAGCTAGTATTCAGAGCACCCACAGGATCTGGTAAGACAATCATGATGGCAGAGTTCCTGAAGAGCTTGGTTGAGTGTCCTGAGTTCGGTGTCCCGCTTGCGTTCATCTGGACTGCGCCGAGGAAACTCCACGAGCAAAGCAAGGTTAAACTAGAGAAGTACTACGAGAACTCACGCGCGCTTGAATGCTCCTTCTTTGAGGATTTGGACGACAGGCAAATAAACGAAGGGGAGATACTGTTCTTCAACTGGGAGAGCATTCGCCAGGAGAATAACGTTTACATCCGGGAAAACGAACAGGATAACAATCTATCCACTGTATTGGAGCGCACGAAAGATGCGGGCCACGAGATCGTCCTGATAATTGACGAATGCCATTATCATGCGAAAACTGAGCTTTCTCACAATATAATACAGATGATTGCGCCGAAGCTCACCATTGAGGTTTCCGCGACTCCCGCAATGGAGTATCCGGATGAAATAGTATCGGTGCCCCTGGATGCGGTAAAGGTAGAGGCAATGATTAAGAAGTCGGTCTTTCTAAATGCAGACTTCTCAAATGTAGTTCATGGACAAAGGATCTCAAGCGAACTCGCCGCTAGCACGGATGAGATTGTCTTGCGTGAAGCTATTAAGAAACGGAATGAAATTGCCGCCGCTCATAGCCAAGCCGGGACAAGCGTCAACCCGCTTCTGCTAATTCAGCTTCCTGATAGGCACGCCCAAGCTGACGAAGACCTAAAGGTGCGGATCGAGCAGCTTCTGAAGGATCAACACGGTATTGCCGTAGAGAACGGAAAGCTGGGTATCTATCTTTCCGAGGATAAGGAGAACCTGGAAAACCTAACTCGAAATGATAACGAGGCCGAAGTCTTGATGTTTAAGCAAGCCATCGCCCTAGGTTGGGACTGCCCGCGAGCACAGGTCATGGCGCTGTTCCGCCAGTGGTCAAGCCCTGTGTTCTCAGTCCAAACCATAGGGCGACTGATGCGAATGCCCGAACCGAGCATCGGCCATTACCGGAATGACCTCCTTAACCATGCGTATGTCTACACAAACCTCGATGATATTCAGATCAAGGAGGATATCGGAAAGGATTACGTCACTATCTACACAAGTCACCGAATCAAAGACTACAAGCCGATTCAGCTTAGCTCCGTTTACCGAAAGCGCCACCGTGAAGAGACAAGATTGAGTCCCCTATTCATCGAGATCTTCCTAAAGGCTGCAGACGAATACGGTCTAGCCAAGCGCATCAAGACGGAAGGGCAGAAAGTCCAACCATCGTTCATTGCCGAGTTTGAGGCAGCGGATGTCGATACCCTTGCTGGCCGGCAACTGCGTGGAACCATAAAACTGGATGAAGCAAGTGGCATGGACCTTCAGCGTCTTTTCAACTATTTCGTGCGAAAGAATCTAAGCCCGTTTTACCCAGAGGAACGTTCAATCGGCCGAGTTAAGGAAGCCATATACGGATTCTGTCGCTCGCAGATCAGCTTGGATTTCTTCACTCACTTCGAGGACACTTTGAATGTTATCTTGAGCGAGGAAAACCAGCGGCATTTCGCAAACGTCCTAGACGCTGCGAAGGAGCATTACAAGATTGAAACACAGAAGCGGCAAGCGCAACTGACCGTGAAAGCAGATTGGGAAGTGCCCGAGAGAATGACCTTTGGAGCGGACCATATACCTTCAGAAGTCACCAAGTCTGTGATGTCTCCCTTCTACCACGACAATCGCTGGAAAACGGAGAAGGCCTTCATCAAGTTCCTTGATCTACCTCAGAACAACGTCTTGTGGTGGTTCAAGAATGGTGAGCGCGACGCTACGTTCTTCGCTGTTTCGTATCAGAAACACGGTACCCGTTTCCCCTTCTATGTTGACTTCATCGTGATGCTCACGGACGGAAGGATCGGCTTGTTTGACACCAAAAGCGGTAGAACCATCGAGGATTCCGTAGAAAAGAGCGATGGATTGCAGCATTACACCGCTAAGAACAGGAGTCAGAAGGTCTTTGGTGGCATCGTTGCCAACACCGACCAGCGCAATTTCGCCGGAAGGTGGATGGTGTTTTCTGGCAAAGGTGAGGACTTGCGGGTAGGCGATTTCTCCAACTGGGACCTACTTGAAATCTGATCTTCTAATTCCCTAAACCGCCACCCTTTTACTCCTGATTAACTCCTAAGAAAATGACGATGGGATAAGTAGGAAGTAGGATGTATGAAGGAAAAGACGGCGGGGATGAATCCCCGCCCTACAGAAGATGAAGAGCCGGGCTAGTGAGCCCGGCGTACCCAATGGGGAGTTTTGTCGAATCACGGGCGAGGCCCTCCGGCCACGCGCTCCGCGTGGTGGCGGGTAAACGCCCGCGCCACCGACCTTTTTCAGGGCCGGGCTGAAGCCCGGCGCACTCATGGGGGATGACGACGGCGCACCCGGCCTGCCCTGTGGGTTAGCGGCCTGCAGGCAGTTGCCGGGGCTACTTGAGGGCTTCTTTTTTCCCGGTGTAATCGCGGCCAAAGCGCAGGGAAACCTGCACTTCGGGTGGCAGCAGTGAACGGCCTTCGGTCACCAGCTCGGCGACGTTCATCCCCGTTCCCGGCCCCATCATAAACCCCTGGCCGCACATACCGACCGCCAGTGTCAGCCCGGGAACCGACCCCACATTGTCCACTATGGGAACACCGTCGGGCGTCATCGGGTAGCAGCCGCGCCAGACGCGGCGCACGAGAAGGTGGCGCATCCGGGGGATGAGCGAGACCATCCGCCGGGCGAGAACCGGCAGGAACTCGCTGAGCGACTCGCGGTTGTCGCCCTTGAACAGCTCTTTGGGCGTGTAGCAGAAGATTATTGCACCGTCGGCAACCTGGCCGAAGTAGAAGTTCGCCGTCTTGCCTTCCGGCCCGGGACGGAGGTCGACAATCAGCGGCTTCAGGAACTCTTTGACGGGCATCGTTATGCCGGCCTCGTGGCTGTCCGGCTCAACCGGAATATTCAAGCCCAGCATTTCGCTGTGCCGGCCGGCGTCCGCACCCGCCGCAAGCACGACGTGCGGCGCAGAATACTCGCCTTTAGCAGTTCGCACGCCGGTGATGCTATCCCCGTCCCGCAGATAGGCAACAACCGGCTCATTGAAGCGGAACTCGGCGCCAAGCTCCATCGCGGCGCGCTCAAAAGCCACTGCAGCTTTCAGCGGGCTGACCTGTCCGTCTTCAGGCGAGAAGGTGCCGCCCCGCAGGCCTTCGCGCTCAATGCCGGGAACAAGATCGGCTATAGCATCGGTATCCACCCAGTCGATATTCAGCCCGTAGCTTTTCTGGAGCGGGAGGATGCCTTTAAGGACTCCTTCTGTTTCCTCGCCGTAAACCGGAAAGCAGTATCCGCCCGGCTTCCAGTCGATATCCACGCCGTGTGTTTCCTTCCACGTGGAGAACTCGCGCAGTGATTCCCGGCAGATGAGGATTTTCGCCGGGTCGGAGTGGGTGGCGCGCACGCCTCCGATGGCTGCCTTGTTTTCACCCTGGCCGACTGCTGAGCGCCTGTCCAGCGCCAGCACCTTCAGGCCTTTGCGCGCCAGGTAGTAAGCGGAAGGCACACCCACACTTCCGCAGCCCACCACGATTGCGTCAAAGGCCTGTGCCATTACTGCTTCCTCTTCTCGCCGCCGAACACGCCCAGCGGCGCTTCCGCCACCAAGGGGCGCTCGGTGAAAACGGTAACGTCTTTCAGGTCAACCCCCTCCTCGCGGAATATGCGCTGTATGAGCGTGGAACACGTTTTCCCGCCGCACGCGCCCATACCCACCCGCAGGAGCGATTTGAGCTGGTTCATATCCCGCACGCCCCGGCGGATCTCGCGCACAATCTCGCTCTTGCGGACGCGTTCACAGCGGCAGACAATGGGGTCTTCCTCGTCGGAGGCTTCGACATCCACAGCCACGGTTTCCGGGCGGATGCGGAATCCGGCAACCTTGAGCTTGTCCGCATCCGGGACTTCCACCATTACCAGCTTGCGCCGGTCGAGGTCGGGATGCTCCTTGAACGCCACAATTCTGCCGGTGCCGACCGTGCCGCCCGCCTGGTCCACGGTCACCACTTCCGTGCCGGGCGGAGCGACAGCGATTTCAAACTCAAATGGCATCATCAGCAGCGCCTTCTCGCCCTGCGGGTCGTAGTCGTTGATCACCAGATTAATCGCCAGCCCCGGGCAGATTGCCACGCACCTGCCGCAGCCGATGCAGCCGTCGGTGTAATGGGGCAGCTGCAAAATGGAACCAGGCATCTTTATCAGGTCTCGCGGGCAGACGACGGTGCAGGGATTGCAGGGAATCTCCTGGGTGCACCAGAGCATCGGAAATACCCGCGCCGTGACGTCCTCCGGAGGCTTGAATTCGCTCGTTTCGCCCGGCTTGCTCCGCAGTATCTCCGCGAGCGGCTCCCAGTCCTGCGGGATGTCCACTTCAACGCCGAGTTCCCGCAGAATCCGCCGGCCGGCTATGCGCCCGCTGAAGATGGCTGCGGAAGCTTCCGCAATCTCGTCGGCATCCCCTGCCGCGTAGACGGGTATCCCGTATTGCTTTATTTTTTCGTATAGCTCGTTTATCGGCGCAAGCCCCACGGCGATAAGCAGCGTATCCACGTCAAACGCCTGCTCGGTCCCGCTGACGGGCTTGAAGTCCCGGTCAATCTGCGAGATGGTCACGCGCTCCACGCGCTCCCGCCCCTCGGCGCGAACGACTGTGTGGCTGGTCCAGACGGGCACGCCCATCCGCCGCAGCTTGTCCAGATGAACCTTGTATCCGCCGCAGTATGGCAGCGCTTCGACCAGCCCCGCGACGTCAATACCAGCCTGCAGCGCGTGGTAGGCCGCGATCAGCCCCACATTGCCCCCGCCAACCACGAACAGCCGGCTTGCCGCATCGATGCGGTCGCGGTTGACCAGCGTCTGGAACGCGCCGGCCCCGTAAACGCCGGGAAGGTCGCAGCCGGGGAAGACGATGTTTTTCTCGCGCGCCCCGCAGGCGACCAGCACTATCTGGGGATTGATGAGGTGATACTCGCCGTCCTTGAGCACGCCAATTTTCTTGTCGTAGAACGCGCCCAGCGCGGTCGTATTAAGCCAGACCTGCACGGAAGGATGCCTAGCTAGCTCTTCAGACAGCATCTCGCCTATCCTGATTCCGCGCGTTCCCGCCCAGCAGTCCCTGACCGAGCCGAAAAAGTAGTGGGTTTGCAGGCTGAGCTTGCCGCCCAGCTCCGGCTTGTCGTCAACGAGTATGCAGTCGATGCCGAACCTGCCAAGCTCAATCGCGGCGTCGATCCCCGCGGGGCCGCCGCCGATTATCAGCACCTGCGGCTTATGCTCGGGGATCTCGTGGAACTCCACGCGCCGGTCGTCTGGCGGAATCGCGGGAAAGCCCTCGCAGCTCTCCACGACCATTCCTGCGCGCACCGGCGTCATACACGCTTTCACCAGGACGCCGTCGGCGATTACCGCGCACTGGGAACACTGGCCGTTTACGCAGTAAATCCCCTGCGCGCCGCCATCGCGCGGATGGTGCCCGAAGATGCGTATGCCGTTGGCGAACAGCGCGCTGGAGATTACCTCTCCCTCGCGGGCAAACAGCGTTTCGCCGTTGTATTCAAATGCGACGGTTGGCTCCCCGAGGGGATCCAGTATCGGGTGCCTTCTCAGGCGGTGCTGCTGCGCCTTAGCCATCGTCGCCCCCTAAAATGGCGCGACAGGCCAGTTCGCCAAGCGTCACCGGTTCCGCGCGGCCCGGACGCCATGCGCCCTCACGCTGCAGGAGGCTCATCTGCAGGAAATCACCCGGGCATTCGCACAGGAAGCGTGTCACGTCCGGGAGCGCGTCCGCGCCGGTAATCCTCTGCCGGAGCGCCTTCAACGCCTCGTGCGACCGGGTGAAGCTGAACTTTCCCCGGTAAGCCTCGCTATCAATGCTGTATTCAACCCATTCAACGCCGGGAACCGAAGGCACACCGAGCCCCGCCGGCACCGCAACGCGCAGGACCGGCGGCGGCTCCGCCTGCGCCGCCTGCCGGGACAGGTACTTGTCCAGCCACACGACTTCAACGCCGGGCAGGTGCGGCGCGAGATGCTCCACAACATCGGGGCAGATGCTGAGTACGCGTTTGGCGCCGGTCTCCTTAATCGCTGACGCATCGTCCGCCACCGCAGCGTCACTCCCCTGGCAGCCCGCCCGTCCGGCGACCACATCGGCCGGGACGCCAATCTCCTGCAGGGCACTGAGCGCCTGCGCCACCAGTTCTCGAACATGGTGATGGCCCGTTATCGCCGCAGCGAGGTGGTCGAATATGGATATCCGATGAACGTATATCAGCGTCTCTGCACCCGTGGCCACTGGCAGACCCGACTTCCAGGCGGTGAGGTCGGGCGTTACGCCGCTCTCGCAAAGGCTCACGAGCTGACCGGCAAGCGAATCGAATCCACCTTCCTCAATTGCGTAACCTGCCTTGTCACCCAGCGGATTGGCGTTGTACGAAGCCGCCAGCGCGCCGCGAACCATTTCGGCCGGCCCCTCGTGACCGGCTGCGGGATGGAGCACTTCAAAGCGGGCTTCGCCAAGTCGCATCAGATTAGCCAGGCTCCGGGCAAGTTCGGCCCTGCCTCTTGCCTGCGCTTCACCTGCGCCGAAGTGGCAGCTTCCAGGGTCGCGGCAGATGAGCAGCACCTTCCGTGCGCCACTTAAAAGCGCAGCCATCAGCATTGGCAGGCTGGCGCGGCCAATGCACGGAAGCTCAATCACCTTCTCCCGCAACTCTTCCGGCAGGGGCGAGCGCGCGCAGGTCACAATTACCACGTGCGGCTCGGCGGTTGCCAGCTCACGAATGCGCTTCAGCAGCTCAGGCTCGGAATAAACCTCCTGCTGGATGGCGGCGGTCGGGCAGGCGGCTATGCAGCTTCCGCAGCCCTGGCAGTAGTCTTTTTCAATGGACGAAAAACTCATACCGCCGGCAAACAGCTTCACCTGCGCAACGTCGAATTTGCAGGCGTCTGTGCACAGGCCGCATGCGCGGCACAGCTCCGGGTTGACCGTGCAGTATGGTATTGAGAAATCCTGTCCCCAGATACTCCAGCGCCCTTTTTCACGGGTGAATTCTATGCATCCGGTGGGGCAGACGAGAGCGCAGGCTCCACAGCCAACGCAGTCCTCAATTGGCTCAGGAGGCGACACCTCACGCTCCACGCCCCGGTTCCGGTATCCCAGCACTCCCACAGACAGGTCTTCGCAAACGCGCACGCACAGGCCGCACAGGATACAGTCGCTCGGCTCACTCACAGGCTCAAAGCCGGTTTCTTCAAGGCCGGCGTATTTTCGCGCCACGTCACGCACAACTTCGTTTTCGGGGCACCTTGCCAGCAGCATATCCAGCAGTTCGCGGCGGGTTTCGAGCACGTTTGGCGCGTTCGTTGAAACTTCCAGCCCTTCTTTTACGGGATAGTTGCACGAGGTTACGATGCGGGTGTGCCCCCGCCAGTCAGGATGCGTCACTTCCACGATGCAGAGGCGGCACGCGCCGTAAGGTTCCAGCGAGGGGTGGTCGCAGAGGGCGGGAATGTCCAGGCCCAGCTCGCGGATGGATTCCAGGATGTAGCTGCCCGCGGGTGCCTGGACGGCGCGACCGTTGATTTTGAAAGTAACCATGAACAGCAGTGAAACCGTTCACATTATAGTCCACCACCGTCGCCAGTCAACGCGGGTGGCGGGCAAATCCGCCGGCACCTGCGGCGTGGCGGATAAATAGCGAGTAGCGAGGGCCCGGGCTATGGCGGGCAGGGGCCTCGTGCGCCGAGCCGATGCGGGGCAGAGGACAGCTTCCGCTAGCGGTAAATCTCCGAGCGGTGCCCGACCATATGGACGACTATAAGCTTTTTAGCATCATCCACCGTATAGATGACCCGGTAGCTGCCGACCCTGAACTTGGAATATCCAGCCAGTGAGCCGCTGAGAGCTTCTGGAGTGATGGCCGTGAAGTTATCCGCGAGCCAGCGCAGCTTGCGCAGTATCCGGCGTTGCAGAGAAGGATCGAGCTTCCTGAAGTCGGATGCGCCATCGCTGGTGAACTCGACCTGCCAGCTCATTGCTCCGTGACGCCCAGTTCTTCGGCCAGCTTCGCTAAAGAAATAGTGGGCGCGCCCTGCTCTAAGGCGGCGCGCGAACGAAGCAGCCGTTCGCGCACATCGTCGCGGATCTCAAGCCCCGCGTCGGGATCGCCCAGGAGCTCAAGCAGCTTCTCCTCGACGACTTCGGCGATAAGCTCGCGCAGCTTCTCCGTAGTCAGGTCGCTCAGGCCCATCATTGATTAGTATAACATGGGGGAAGACGAGTAGGACGTAGGATGTAGGAGGGGGAGGAAGCTAAGATAGGCGGACGAGGGTTAAGGTGTGGCGACCCTCCGGTCACGCGCGGAGCGCGATGGCGGGCAAGCCCTCCAGAGGCGGGTAAACGCTCGCGCCACAGGGGAAGGGCACGGCACGCCGTGTCCCTACAGAAGGACCATCCGGGTAGCGCCGGCCCTCCATTTCGGCGGGTAAACTTTCCAGCCGGCGCGAACGAAGGTGCGTCACCTGGATAGGTGACGCCACCCAATGGGAAGGGCAATTCGTGAATCGCCCCTACAAGAGAAGGCGGGGCGCGGATACAGCCACTGGGGCTGGTAAATGCGCCACAGGCGCACAAGACCCCGCCCTTGTATATTAGGGGAGATGGGGATGCCGCCCCCAAAGTCAGCGCAAAGGCCCTGCAATTGTCAAGGCAGATGGTTTCTGGTAAGATAGTCGAGTATTCTGTAAGCCACTCTTTCAAGGAGAGGGACCCATGAGATTCTTTGGGATAATCCTCATCAGCCTGGCGCTGCTTGCCACACCGGTTATGGCGCAGGGCTTGACGGCTGACGATCTCCGGCCGCCCGTTCCGTCGCGGACCATGCTGTCCATGGATAAGTTCGTGTCGTGCTATCCCGGCCAGAAAATGACCCTGTTCAAGGACTGCCAGTTCGGCTACGAGCTTACGGCCTATGTGCTTACCCGCAGGCTGGTGAAGGAGCACATTCAGAAAGTCATCGACCAGTACAACATAACCGACCCCAACGAGGTTGAAGACCTGATCAACTCCTACCTCGATATGACGCCCCAGGAGCGGGAAGTATTGGTCTTCCTGTTCTTCACCGCGCCGAACATCTCCAACCGATACTTCATCAACCACCTGGAGGGGTTCGAGGACACCGTTTATCTGGAATACGGGTCCTCGTCGGTGCAGAAGCACGTGATGAAGGCCCGCCAGGCTATGAAGAAGGAGCGCCGGGACTACCCGACCAAGGACGAGATGGTCTACGACGAGGGCACGCGCCCGCTGTTCGTTGACCTGGACCAGGATTACCTTTACTACCCGGAGAGGGTTGTGCTCGAAGACCAGGGCTGGGACTCGATGAACAAGGCGTACCGGTGGGCTTTCGCCTTCAACTTCACGGACGAGGATATCGCCCGCATCGAGGAGTTTATACTCAACGACATCGACGTGGAGTTCTCCCTGGTGCTCAGCGACCCTGAGTTCTTCAAGTACACGGGCGTCCGGCCGCATATGAAGTACCAGATACTGAAGCTCGTGGACCCCGAGTTCGTGGACTTTATGGAAGCCATCGAGGCGATGAGTCCCCCCAAAGAGCGGGTTAAGCTGAACCGCAAGCTGTGGATTCGCTAACCTTCTCCCACTAAGCTGCATATCCAAAGACACCGCACATCAGCGGTGTCTTTGCTTTTCCGCGCCGGAAACCGGAGTTCTGATAGAATACGGGTGCCTGGCCTTGTTAACGAATACAGGGAGAACGCGTGATGAAATCACCGTTATACATTTTGACCATTCTGGCGGTAGTGTGGGTCGTGCTCGGAGTCCCAGCCTGCAAGCTGACTCCTGAGTCGAAACGCACCGTCGAAGAGAAACTCGCAGTGCCCGGACTGGAGGAGTCGCTCATTGCCCGCGACAGAGCGATAGCGGCAGCCATCGTAATGTCGCTCCACGCCGACGTGGAACTGATGCAGAACAAGCTCCAAGTCGAATGCCACAGCGGGAAGGTCATCCTGCGCGGCAAAGTTCCCTCAAAGAAATTGAAGGAACGGGCGGAGAAGCTGGCGCGGGCACAGGAAGGCGTCCAGGACGTGCTCAACGAAATTGAAATCGACGAATCGCTGGCGGAAAATCGCATTTCGCTGGACGAGTTCTGATATCAGGAGGATTCCATGAGGTTACTTGCGATTTGGATTGCTGTCTGCATAATGGCTGCGTTTGCACTGGCGTGCAACCCGCCGGCCGATACGGAAGACGAAGCGCCCCTGCCAGCAGCAACCGGCCTGACGCCGGACGAGCAGCCTGCCGAGGTCACTCCTGCTGAAGCTCCCGAAGAAGGCACCCAACCGCCTGCGGACGAGGAAGAGCCCGCAGGGAGAGACACCTCGAACCTGCCCACGAAGATTAAGGTCGGGGATCAGCTACCGACGTTCTCCTTCGCGACGATAGACGAGAAAAAACACTCCATCGAGGAGTTCATCGGGAAGCCGCTTATAATCAACTTCTGGGGCATCAACTGCCCGCCCTGCCGCGAGGAACTCCCCGAGCTGGTCAAGTTCTACGAGAAGTATAAGGGCGAGGGGCTTGAGATCATCACTTTAAACTTGGACGCTTCGCTTGATAAGCAGCGCAAATTCCTGGAGTACCAGGAGATGCCCTGGGTGGTCGGTTATGACGATACAGAGATGTTCAGGAAGTGGAACTACCGTTACATCCCGACGAGCATCCTTGTAGACCCAAACGGGACGGTCGTGGACGAGCGCATAGGCGGGATGAGCCTGGATGACCTGGAGAGCTCGCGCCCGGGCCTCTTCGGCGAGGGCTAGCGTAACTGCCGCCGTGGGGAAGCCTGCGGCGCTCAGGCCAGGCGACGCGTAAGGCGCGCCAGAAGATTCGTGGCTACAGCGAGTGCTGCAATTACCGCCGCTACTCCAACCAGCAGGTGCCACAATCCACCCGCCCCCTGGGACGCAGCCTCGAAGCTGTCCAGCCAGGATCCCACCAGCGCCATATATGAGGTGCTGCCGAGACGCAGAGCCTCGACCACCTGTTGCGGCAAGGCAGCCTCAGGCTTGCCCATCACACCCACCAGCCGCTCAGGAGAGTCGCGCAGGAACAGGAAAAACGTGGTGGCGGCCGCCATCAGTGCCACAGTTATGCCCTCCGCCAGCGGCGTGAGCCATCCGAGGTCGCGCGTAAGGCGTCCGAAGGCTATTATGGCCGTTCCAACCACCAGCGCCACCACTGCTACCAGGAGCAGTAAGACGACGCTTGCCACCAGGGCTGCGCTCCCGTAACCCAGGGCCCGTCCCGCAACTGCAAGGTAGAATACCCCGCCAAGAACGACGCTTACAGCAAGCGCAGCACCGTTGCGGTGAAACCTCCGGATGACTTCCGGCAGGAACTGGCCAAGCCCCGAGCGCCTGCCTGACTGCACTGCATCAGCCCCCGCCGCAGCCAGGATATAGACAACAGCGAGGATAAGACCGAGCAACAGCAGGCTGTACGCGGTGCCGGATCCGCCCTGGTCCCGGACGACGGTGGGCAGTACAGAGGAAGTTCGCAGCAATGGCTGCACGAGAGCGCCGATTGCGAGCACGCACGTAAGCAGTGCGAACCAGGGATTTGCCACAGCGTGCCGTTTCCGGAGAGGCTCACCGCGCCTTCTCCGGAGGGCGGAGACAACCTCATTGATTGCGGCAGCCAGCCAGAGTGCAGCCGACGCCAATACAAGAGCGCCTATCAGCCGGCCCGCAACCTCCAGCACTATCCGGACCCAGAGGAGGTGAATCACGCTGAAGGCGTATCTTCCGCCGCCCACCATAGTAACGAAGTCCCCGAAGTAATTCGTGAACCCGCCACGCACGACTAGCTGCCATACGCTTTCAAGCGAAAAAGGAGCGTTCGCCAGCGTGTGCCACAACTGGAGCGTCACGTCCTCACTGAAAAGCCATAATGCCAGAAGAACCACCAGAATGAGACGGTAGAGTATGAGTGAGCGCAACAGCATCAACACGGCAGTGCCGACAGCTACCGCCATTATGAGGTAGCTCAGGAACACCAGGTTGGCAATAAAAACGTGCAGGCTCCACAACAGGCTGTAAGCCTCTGCGGTGTGGACATAGTCCCTGACGATAACGCCCTCAGGCAAGAGGAGCATCAGCGGCATAAGTGCGACCGCTGCCATCGATGCGAGCAGTATCGTGTTGCCAAGCAAGGGCCATACAGCGCCCTGGAGGAAGGCGACCCGGAGCCGCGGGCTTGACCGGTGCAGTGCGCGCTCGAAATCACCCAGCATCGCCGGCACAAACCAGACCAGCACCACACCTGACAGGGCGAATTGCAGCAGCGTCACCTGATACTGCACGATCTCGTAATACGGGTGAGCCGCGCGGAAATAGAGCACAAATGCGGTTGTGCCGAAGAAGACACCCGCGAAGTAGTTGAACAATGCCACGCGCCGCGTTGCCCAGCCCGGCCAGACGCTGGATGTCCGCTGCTCGGCGGCGCCTGTTTTCAGCATCACTGGCGGACGACGGGAAGCTCTCATTTTCACTCCAGCCTGTACACAAAAAGCTCAACGACCGGCGCGAGAAGCGCCTTATCATGGAAAGACAACCGGCGCTCACCCGCGCGAAGCCCAAGCAGAGTAGTGCCGCGGCCGTCCACAACGAGCGTCCGCACCGCTTCGTTCAGCAGCATTTGCGAAAGGAATGTGTATGCCAGCCCGGCCAGTTCATCCTTCCCGCCGCCACGCGCTTCGTCCCGTCGTTCGGCCGAATACGCTTGACGCGCCAGGCGGGCGATTATCGCATCGTACCTGACCTGGTTAATATAGACAGGTGAATCCACGGAGGGCAGGATTATCGAGCGGCGCTGTCCAGGACGTGCCCTGCCGAGATACATTGCACGGGAGCCGTCAACGAGAAACGTGAAGGAAAGCGGCTCGTTTGCGTCCAGGGAGAGCTTGCGGCCGCCTTCCGGCAACATCTCCCAGGCAAACGAGACCGGTGCATCGACAGCTCGCACTTCGCTGTAGCCGACTTCCAGGGGGAGCATTGGCGCCACACGCAAGCCCTCTATAGCGGCGTCAGACCCTTCACGAACAACGACGCTGATGTTGGAAGCATCAAGGGGAGCTATGCGGCCCAGGGCGAAGCCCCGCGAAGGGATGCCAAGACCCAGCCTGGACGCATACGCCGAAGTGATGTAGGCAACGCTCCGCACTTCAGCCACACCGGCTTCAGGGGATGCCAGCGAAACTGATAAAACCAGAGCGCGTGATTGGGCGGGCACTCCAATCCCGACTCGCAGGCTGAACAGAGCTGTGGCACCAAGCGAGAGTATCAGGAAAGCCAGCACAAGCCACAGATAGCTCCGCCTGCAAACGAACCAGACTGCGGTAAGTGCCAGCAACAGCAGCGTATACAGCACAGTTTCAAGACCAAACAGACTGCTGCTACGGCTCAGGTTGGCACTGAGATATGAATGCAGCGGGGGATATTCCGTTCCAGTGCGCTCAACGAGTTCAGTGCCTGCCTGCTCCAACTCCCGCGAGGCCAGGTGTAGCCGGGCGATGTCCAGCGGATGCAGCAGCCCGGCACGGGTGATGTAGCTATAGGCCCAGACGGGATTGACCGCTCCTTCCGCTTGCGGGAGGGCGGCCAGCTTCCCAATCCATGGGTACCCGACAGTGCTGAGGTTCCCCAGAACTATCCGCACAATCAGGTCACGCGCTGAAGCCTCTCCCACGCTCTCGATTTGCCTGCCAAGCGCCATATTGTATGCGTAGCGCAGATCCACGCGCAGCAGCTCCGCCATATGTTCCCTCAGTGAAGCCAGGCTGTCGGCGCTCACAGCCACGTCGCCGAAGCCAAACGAGCTAAACTGCAAGCCCCTCTGCTGAGGACGGGCTGCGCTTCCCACCTTGACCGGCTCCGCCGCGCCGTAAACTGCAAGCCTTGACCCCATCGCCGCGGCGTCGGTGAGGAGAGTTCGCGCCCGCACGTCCAGCCCGCTCCACGTCTCAGCAGAAACTATAACGAACGCGAAGTGCCGCAGGACGCGGAAGTCCGGGCCGATGTCTTCGGGCGCAACGGACACGAGCGCGTGCTCCTGGCGGAAACCTGGATATTTCAGCCATGCATCCCCCGGATTCTCATCAGCAATGACGAGCTCGTCGCCTTCAAGCAGACCGCGACCCTCGGTCTCTATCAGGCACGAATACACCTTTCCCCGGGGCAGGAATGCAAGCTCCACCGCTTCCTCACCCACAGACTCGCCGTTGCACAGCACTTCAACCT
This sequence comes from bacterium, assembly GCA_021163765.1. Classification (GTDB taxonomy): domain Bacteria; phylum 4484-113; class 4484-113; order 4484-113; family 4484-113; genus JAGGTK01. The sequence continues at coordinate 19,277 of JAGGTK010000059.1, read as the reverse complement.
GGAGCACCGCCGAGCCTGCGTCCCGTGGCATCTGATAGAGCTGGACCGGTATGTAGATGTCGGAATCGGTGCCGGAAGCAACCGCCGCCTGAAGCCGGCAGCTCACGCGCGGAGCGGCTTCGCCGCCACCCGCACTGGAGATATATCCCAGCAATTCGGCCGAGGGTTCACCCAGGAACGCCATGGACGCGGGCAGACTGACCGGGCAGGAGCGGTTGTGAACGATGACTTCCACCGCTGAATCCGCGTAACCGTCGCCCAGACGGATATGCAGCGGCGCCAGCGAAATATCGTTGTAGACAAGGCTCGCAGTCGAGTGCTGCTCATCGTCCTGAGCCATAATGCGTGCGGCGTAGTCCGGCAGGGGAACGACATAGCCGGAATAGCCGCCAGCCACGGTAAATCGTGGTGTGCCAGCCTCCGGCAGCGCGCCAGGACGGGCCGGCGCCGGCCACAGAAGCAGAACGGGGACGGCAGCGAGGATAACCGCCAGCCGGATGCCGCGCGTTTTCACGGCTCAAAGGCCAGCCGCCACGCGGCTTTCGAATTCACAATCTTGCGCAGGCGGTTCAGCGCTCGCTTGTGAAGTATGGACACATTCGCCCGGGTGCATGAGAGCGCATGCGAGACCTCGTCCTGGCTGTAGCCACACTGGTAGATGAGCCGCAGCACGCGCTCTTCGGCGGGCGTGAGCATACCCAGAAGCTTCTCCGCAACCCGAAGGGAGTCCAGCACATCCTGCGCTGAGCGCCGTTCGTGAAAGCCGATAATTCGCGTATATGCGCTGAATTCCGTGGCGCCGCACAGGGGAATGAGAGGCCTGCGGCGGCGCAGGTAATCGAGCATCCTGCCTTTGACCTTCAGGTAGGCGAAGGTGATGAACTTGACGCCGCGCTCCGGGTCAAAGGCGTCAACGGCCTCGATGAGCGCAAGCGTTCCCTCCGAGATGACATCCACGCGCTCCTGATGGGGAGGGCCGGGAAGGTGGCGCAGGATGTGGTATACGAGCGGCTGGTATTTCTCAATGAGCGCGGCGCGGTTCTCGACCGTCAGGTTCATCCAGAGAGCGTTTTCGCGCCCGGCTGGCATTGCGGAACGGACATCTTGTGGCTGCGCGCACACCCGGAATCATTATAGCAGACACCGCGGACGCGGGCTGACACCCATTCGCTGTGCTACAATTCGAGGGTCAACGATGAGTGAACGCGAACACAGCGGCATTGGTTCTATCAAGGAGCTACCCAAGCGGTATGACCCGTCGGCCGCCGAGCCGCACTGGCAGCGGCTCTGGGAGGAAAAAGGCGTATTCCGCTTCAACCGCGATGCTCCGCACGGCAACATTTTCTCGGTGGACACGCCGCCTCCGACGGTTTCCGGCGCCCTCCACATCGGGCACGTATTCTCGTACGTTCAGGCGGACATCGTTGTGCGTTATAAGCGCATGAGAGGATTCGAGGTCTTCTACCCGTTCGGCTTCGACGATAACGGGCTGGCAACCGAGCGGCTCGTGGAGCGCGTGCGCAACGTCAAGGGATCCGAGATGCCGCGCGAGGACTTCATAGAGCTTTGCCTGGAGGTCAGCCGCGAGCAGGAAGCTGAATTCAAGGACCTCTGGCAGGCGGTCGGCATTTCGTGCGACTGGACGGAGGAATACACGACGATAAACGAGCGCTGCCGGCGGATCGCCCAGCGCTCATTCCTCGACCTGTACCATAAGGGCGAAGTCTACCGGAAGGAAGCGCCCTCGCTGTGGTGCCCGGTATGCCGCACCGCCATCGCCCAGGCGGAGATCGAGGACCGCCAGCATCCCTCTCAGTTCCACGAGATCCTCTTCACGCTGGATGACGGCACGCAGGTGCCAATCGCCACCACGCGCCCGGAGCTGCTGCCGGCATGCGTGGCCGTGTTCGTGCACCCGGACGACGACCGCTACGCGAAATACGTCGGGCGCAAGACCCGCACGCCCCACTTCAACGCCGACGTTCAGATCATCACCGACCCGCTGGTGGACCCTGAGAAGGGAACGGGCATCGTGATGTGCTGCACGTTTGGTGATACGACGGACATCGAATGGTGGCAGAAATACGGCCTCGATACAAAAGTCTGCATCGATGAGACGGGCAAGCTCAATGAACAGGCCGGTGAGTTCGCAGGGCTGAGCCTGGAGGAAGGCCGCAAGGCAATCTTGGAGGTTCTGCGCGGCGAAGGGCTGCTCACCAAATCGTGGGAAATCGAGCACACAGTGAATTGCCACGAGCGCTGCGGGACACCCCTGGAGTTTATCGTCACGCGGCAGTGGTTCATCAAGCTTCTCGACAAAAAGGAGAAGCTTATAGAATACGGCGAGCGATGCCGCTGGTTCCCCGAGTTTATGGGAGTGCGCTACAGGCACTGGGTGGAGAACCTGCACTGGGACTGGTGCATCAGCCGGCAGCGCTACTACGGCGTGCCGTTCCCCCTGTGGTACTGCGAAGCCTGCGGCGAGGTCATCCCGGCCCGGGAGCAGGACCTGCCGGTGAACCCGCTGGCCGACCATGCGCCCGTTGACCGCTGCCCTGAATGTGGAAGCGACCGCATCAGGGGCGAAAGCGACGTGCTCGACACCTGGATGACCAGCTCGCTCACGCCGCAGATTAACGCGAAATGGGGTGAAGCCGACGACAGGATGGGGCAGTTGTTCCCGATGACCCTGCGCCCGCAGGCGCACGATATCATACGAACGTGGGCCTTCTACACCATCACCAAAGCCTGCCTGCATCACGAAGACATACCCTGGTCGGATGTGATGGTCTCCGGCCACGCCCAGGACGTAAGCCGGCAGAGGTTCTCCAAGAGCAGGTCCAAGACGCTGAATCCCCGTGAAATGATTGAGCAATTCTCGGCCGATGTCGTGCGCCACTGGACGTCCAGCGCAAAACTCGGCGCGGATACAATCATAGATCTGCGAAACCCCCAGGAGTCGTTTGAAGGCGGCAGGCGCCTGGTAACCAAGCTGTACAACGCAAGCAAGTTCTCGCATGCCCACCTCCTCAGCTTCGACCCGGCGGGACGCGACCTGACGGCGCTGGTGCAACACACGCTCGACAGGTGGCTGCTAGGCCGCCTGGCAGACACGATCCAGCGCGCGCAGAAAGCCTTCGACGAGTACGAATACTCCGACGCCCTGGATGTGGCCGAGCGCTTCTTCTGGCGGGACTTCTGCGACAACTACCTCGAACTTGCCAAGGGCCGCCTGTACGGGGAGGCTGTCGCCGGCCTTCCCATGGAAGAAGCCGAACGCCTGTCGGAAAGCGCCAAAGCCGCGCTGTTCATCGCGCTTGAGGCCATCCTGAAGATGTTCGCACCCTTCGTGCCGCATATAACAGAAGACATCTGGCACTGGCACTTCGCCAGGTTCAGTTCCGAGGAGAGCATCCACCGGACGGCCTGGCCGGATGCTAAATCGCTGGAACCCGCTCTTGACGAGGACTGCAGCCGGGCGGGGCTTAACCTTGTGGGGGCGCTCGCGCTGGCACGCAAGGCCAAGAGCGAACTGAACATCTCCATCAAGAAGCAGGCGAAGACGCTGACTATTGGCTTCCAAAGTGAGGACAGCATCTCCAGCCGGGCCCTTGACGACCTTCGTTCCCTGCAAGGCGACCTGCTGAGCACGGCGAATGTCGATGAGCTTGTGCTGAAAGCAGAAGCGCTGGATGACGGTTACGAACTTGAAGGCGTGGCTTTCAAGGCCCGGATGGAGCTTCACCCGGAGTAGCGCCACCGGGAAATTTCGAGCCGCCCGGCAGGTAGTCCCTAATGTCGGTAACTTCATCACCGCGCGGGTGCAGCACTTTATAGACCTCAACCGGCTCCGCGCGCCCCTTCACCTTAACTGCGCCCAGGTGCTCGCAGGTGAAACCTTCGCCGATATGCTCGTGAACTTCCCGGCTTATGAGTATGGCAGTGCCGAATGTCTTTGTCTCAGACTCCAGGCGTGACGCGACATTCACCACGTCGCCGATACACGTGTAGTCCATCCGGCGGGATGAGCCGACGTTGCCCATCACGACTGTCCCGTAGTGGATGCCGACGCCAACGCGGAAGTGCGGCACCGGCAGCCCGTGCACGATATCGTCCATGCGGTCTACCACCAGCTCGGCTATTTGCAGCGCCGCGCGCAACGCATCCTCAGACGGATTCTCGCGCGGCACGGGCGCACCGAAAATGGCCATTACGCCGTCACCCATAAACTTGTCGACGAAGCCGCCGTTGCTCATAATCACATCCGAGACTTCGGTCAGGAAGCGGTTCAGGAACTCAACCGTCTGGCGCGGATTGGCCTTCTCCGACAGGGTCGAGTAGTTACGGATATCGGAGAACAGAAGAGCCACTTCCCGCTCGTCCCCACCCAGGTCAGCCAGCTCGGGCCGGTCGATAATCTCCTTTACCACGTCCGGCGACATGTAACGGCCGAAAGTCAAGCGGATGCGCCGCTTCTCCGCCTCCTCGGTCAGCACGCGGAACGACAGCGAGAAGAAGAAGCTGAAGAAGAAGGTCACGCTCGGATAGGTGAACGGCATCAGCAGGTTGCCCCTGGTGAATGCCAGCACGATAAGCGTTTCGTACGCGATGAGCACAATGGTGAAAGCGACGAAACTCAAAAGCGGCCGCATATTGACGGCGAACGCCCACGCAAGCAGAGCCAGCAGAATAACCAAAGCCATCGCCAGGTGCTGCCGGGTCACATGAATGAAGCGACCTGTAACCAATGTGTTCAGCGCTTGAGCGTTCGTCTCTACGCCAAACATCTCTTCAAACGGGGTCATAAAGTAATCGTTGTCCGCTTTGGCGACACTGCCCACGAATACAATCGCACCGGCAAACCGGCTCAGATCCAGCACTTTCCCTTCTTCGGCAGGCTCACCGGCAAGCTGGCTTTCGTCCGGCACCGTCTCGCTCTCCTCATTCGCGAAGCTCTGTTCAAGGTATTCGGGGAAGAAAAGCGCGAAATTGACGCGAGGAATCGTCCCATCGGGCCCGGCGTAGTTGATGAGGAAATCACCATGCCCCGTATCGCCGATTTCAGTGATACCGTAGGCGAAAGGATCGCTGTCGAAGTCCTCACCGCGTTCCCGCAGCAGCAGCCTGTAGACCTGCGTCGCCTGCGAGTAGTGGTTTGTGCCACCAAACGGGACGATTGCCATCTCCTTTTCTTTGTAAGAAAGCTTGGGAGCCGTGTTCACAATCGCCGTAACCGGGTTGGCTTCGAGTATTGTGTCCGTCGAATCTTCCAGCGACCCGATATCCCCCCTTAGCCCGACTGCTACAGTGCCCAGACCAATCGCCTCAGAGAGAATTACCGTTGTGCCGCGTTCACGCGCGTAGATGATGGCGTCACGCAGAGCCTCATCCTCAGAGATATCCCACGGTTCAGTGGAAAACAGGATGTCAAAGACCACTATCTTCGCGCCGGCGTCCGTCAGCTTGCGGATAAGCTCCGCGTGGACGGTACGCGGGAACGGGTAGTAGATGCCAGCGCCCTCCAGCATATTTATGGAGACGTCATCAATCCCTGCGATAACGATCCGGGAGTCGGTTTCCTGCACGCCTCTAATGCGAAACACGGAGCGCTTGAAGAACATCTCCGTGAACTCGGCTACTCCTAACCCGTTGAATAGCGTGGCTGCAAGCAAGCCGATAAAGGCGAATACGATTGCCCAGAATCGCCGTTGCAGAGGCATACTGCAAGTACCTTCGCGGCGCGGCCAGCAAGCCGCGCCGCAACCACATCACTCATTATTCAGGCGCTTCGAGCCTTAGAACGCCTCAGCCAGGATATCCACATCCGCACTGCCACCGGGTATCACGGCAATCTGCAAACCGCTGGGCGTGTACAGGTGAATCTCGCCGAAATCGAACATTGCCAGCCCGGAGTCGACCGCGATGAACTCTAACTCGGCGAACGCGCCGCTACCGGAAATGGTTTCGCCCTCCTGGCCCGCCTGGCCGGATATCGTCATCTGGCCCTGCCCGCTGTCACCGAAGAACAAGGTCGTGCCAGTGGTCAGGCCGGTCTTCGAGCCCCGGTCGAACTCGACCAGCGACGGGTCGTAGTTGACGATTATCTCCCAGCTTGCCAGCGTAGCCACCTCACCGATTTCCACCCGCATGCGGATGAGATCACCAACGCTTGCGGTGCTTGAGCCAATGACGGCCAGATCGAACTCGACCATTTCTCCAAGCGGGTAATAGAGCGAGAAGCCGCGCGATTCGGAATCTATCTCAATGATACTTGACACGCCGCGGCCCGCGCCGGACGCGGAGTACCATCCGCCGTTCTGGTAATCATCATGATGGTCGTCGTGGTGATCGTCTCCCCACTCCCAGGACTCTTCCTCGTGCTCCTCGTAGAAGCTGTCGAAGTTGAAATTGCCCCGAACGAACCACGTGAACTCCACGAACTCGCCGTCGGCGAAAAGGCTGGTGAAGGGGCTGTCGCTGCCTTCGACTATATCGATAATCGGCAGGTCCATCGAGGTGCCCACAAAGTGACGAACCATCGTCAGGCCGCCCGCAGTAATATGCAGATCGAAACCGTCGAAGTACTCCTCGCCAACCGCTTCGAATTCAAAGAATATGCTCTCCGTTTCCGGGAAGTAATACTCCTCGCCGTCGTCCGGACTGATGAGGGTGATCAACGGTTCGTCGTAGGATGTTCCACCGGCGAGCACGTGCTCGACCACGTCGGGAATGCCGTCGTTGTCAGTGTCTATCGTGCCGTAGCGGATATCGCGCTCGGGGTCGTCGCTCTCGACGGTGCCAGCCAGCTCATCGAGCAGCTCGTCCAGGTCGGGAACCCAGCCTGACATCAGATCCTCCATCTCGTCGTACTGTGCGTGGATCTGGGCGCTATACGCGCTGCAGGCCTCAGCGAGACCTCTCAGAAGCCCAACCTCCTCTTCGGAATAGGGCGGAGTCTCAACTGATTCCATATACTCCATCAGTAAGGATAGCTCTTCGTCCGCATCCTCCGTCTCTTCCATTGTCGGCTGCACGTTGTAGTAGACGAAAGACATCCGGCTCTGGTCGCCCTGGGCCTCGTAACGCATAAACTCGTCGTAGAAGGACTGCATCCGATCGGCAAGATGCCGGTAACGGTTGCCCAGAGCATCAAAAGTAGATGTTAGCTCTTCAACCGATACGCCTTCGGGGACGGCCGCATCGTCGGCGGCGTCCTCCCATCCTTCATCGTGCTCTTCGGATTCGCCAGGCGATTCTCCCTGCTCGACCGAAACCTTCGTGCCCGGGCCAATCGTCACGGTTACTCCTTCAGCGGTTACCTCGAATTCGCCGTCGTAACCGGTGAAGGTTGACGTTCCATCGAAGTCGACGTCGACTCCGAACTTGGTTCCGCGAACGACCGCCAGTGCCGAGGGAGTCTCCACTTCAAAGGTCGAGCCGGGTGAGAGCGCCTCCTGCAAATTGAATAGGAAGCCGCCGACAAGGGTTTTTACTTTCCCGCCGCCGCCTTCCTTCAGGTCCTTGACGCTGAGAACCGAGTTCTCTTTAATCAGGACAATCGTGTTCTGAGGGAAGAGGAGCTGAACCTTGCCTCCCTTGAGCGTGCGCAGCGCGTCGCCCGGCTGGAGCACCTGGCCCAGATTCGCATCCGCCCATTCGCTCTGCGCCTTTGACCGCACCTGCACTGGACCCGCAAGGCGGGTAACCTTCACGGTGAGTTCCTGGCCATAGGCTGCAAACACAAGCAGCGCTATGGCACAGACCACCATTAACACACTCGAAATGTTGTTTCTCATCTTGGATGACATAGCGCCATTCACTCCTTAGAATTCAAAGCGCACCCGAGCCTCAAATGTCTGGTCTTTGATCCTCGGTTGATTCTTGTAATCCCGCAAATCGTAGTCATAACCCAGCGTCAGCCTGTAGTGCGGGCTCATACGCCAGTTGTATTCAATGCCCCAGCTGTAGGCCGAGTAGTCGTTCACCGAGTTCACAAACGACTGGTCAAGGCTGCTCCAGTCGAAATAGAACCGCATATACTGATTGCGCTCGAACGGGTAGTAAACGTCAGCAAGGAAATCCCAGATTGTGTAGTCGCGGCCCGTATTGGCTGAGTAGTTCTGGTCGGTGAAAGCAAGCTCAGTGGTCATTGAAGTACCGTTATCCCAATTGTAGTTAAGGCCCGCACGGTGGTACATCCGGCTGTAGCTCCGCGTAATGCCGGTATAGTTATAATCGTAGTAGTTGAAGTTGTAATACCAGCGCGCGTTGTACGACGGGCTATAGTTGAATGCCATCTGCCAGCGCCAGTAGTCATAGTCGCTCGCGCTCGCCGTCGAGAACTCCTTGTCGCGCCATTCGAACTTGAAATCCCCGTCCAGGGCTCCGTTGAACTCACGCCAGTAGCGGAGCTTTAGCCGGGTTTCATCGTAGTCCGTGGCAATGGCACGCCTGTAATCGCGCTGGAGCAGGCGCAATTCCCCCTCTCCGTAGGTGCGCGCATCGGGCTGGTAAGCTCCCCACAGCTTGAAATCGTCCTCGAAGTAAGCCCGCGTCTTCAGCACGTCGTAGGACTTCTCGGTTGAGACATAGTCCGTTCCCCACAGCCAGTCATCGCTGGGAACGAACTCCAGCCCAAGGCCCAGCTTTGTCATATTGTAGCCGAGCGCGTCCCCCTGCGCGAAGTGGTAATCGGTCATCTTCCAGAAGGCATCGGCGGTCACCCGGTCCGAAAGCGGGTGCATCGCGTAGAGTGATGCGCGGTGGTACAGGTAGCTGCGCGTACTGACAGCGTCGAAGTTCTTTGACTTGTAATCCCACACGAAGTCCACCAGGGACTGCTCGCCGTTGAATAAATGCTCGTAGTCAAGATGCAGCGCAAGAATCCGCCTGGTATTTGCACTGTTGTTGAAGTCTTTCAGGTCTGCAAGCTTTTCGCGAAGGTTGAGCTCCCCGCCGAACATGTCCGGGAACTCCTGGCTCATTCCGAACTCCCATCTGCGCACGTTGGTGAACGAGTGGTCGTTGTCGTACTTCTCCCAGAAGGTGAAATAGCGGCCTTCGCGGTCCTTGTAGCGCTGCCTTAGCGACAGGTACTGGCGGTCATAATCGGCGTACGTGCCATTCCCATGGAGCACGGACACGTCACCTGTGGAACGCAGTTCCGGCTCCACTTCAGGAGCAGCCGCCTCCTCACCCTCCAGGGCCGCCTGCACAACCTCTATGGCACTGATGCGCATCAGAAAGCTGTCCACCCTGACCGCAACGGAATCCACGCCGTCGATAATCCTGTTCACCGCCTCCTGCTCAGCCGGCGTCATATCAGGATGGTCGGCCTGGAACTGCATAGCGTCTTTGAGATACCCGTGGAGCCGCGATTCGTACGCTTCAAGCTCGGATTTGGCCTGCATTAGCAGGTCATAGGCTTCGCTGTAGGCTTCTATTTCTCCAGTTGCCTGTCCCGCTGAAACCTCATCCGCGGTCGCGTCCCAAGCATCTACCTTGCCAGCAATCTCAGCCCTGATGCTGGCGAGCCCGGACTCCATTGCGGTAAGATCAATCCCTCCCCAGACTATCGTGGGAAAGAGAATAAACACTAAAATAAGCACCACACAGGAGTAAATAGGTGATTTCATAGCCCCCTCACAACCCGAAGCCTTTCCGGTCACATTCATAATAACCTAATAGTATGGAGTTTTCAATTCTGGACTTGTCCCCGCGCAGCCTGATCAGCCAGCGTATTGTGCCGCCGCGCAGGGCCTTTTAACCTTTGTTTTGAGCGCCCAGGCCTTCCTTGAGGATAAGTTTCAGCACTTCTGCCGTTATTTCATCGCTGTGCGTCAGAGGGTCGCTCTGCAGGCGGTCCACAATCCTTTCCAGGTTCTCCTTCACCTGAGCCAGTATTTCCCGCCGGACGCCTTCTTCCAGTGCTTCCAGCCAGTTCATCCTCTCCCCGCACAGGGGACAGAAAATCTCCTCGCGACCGCTGACCGCAAGCGCAGAAACCTTGAAGGAACTCTTGCAGCTAAGGCACGTAAAACGCAGTTCTTCCGGGATGGTGAACGCCATCAGCCGCCCCGCTCCTGAGAGTGCTTGATCAGCTGGGAGAACCTGTGTTTGAGGAGGAATATAATCTCCGGCAGCGTTGAGTACTCCACAACGCTGTGCGAGACTGTATCCATCAGCGGGATGGCGCTTACTCCCTCGCGCTTCAGGATCGCGACTCTGCGGCCCATACCGTGTATCAGGCCCAGAAGGAAGATGATGTTGCTGTTCCAGTCATCCAGATTAGCGATGACGAAATCGGACTCCTGGATGTTCTCACAGACACGGCACATCTCTTCCTCGTTGTCCAGCGGCTCCGCCAGCCGATAAGCGGCAAGGTTGATATCCTTCAACGCAGGCATAATCGCTCGCCGATATATCTCATCGTTGCGCGGGGTGCGCTCCAGGATTACCGTCACCTTGCGCCGTGTGTATATGGGGGCTTTCCTGCAATGTCCATCGTGGAAGCGCCAGCAGTGTAGCCGGAACGGCGGCGTTCCGCCTTCACGGGCGAAGTCCTCGGCCTCGCGCTCCTTGCGCACGATTCCCGCAACCTGGGCTACCACCTCGGACGATACCTTAAGCTGCACCTCGCCCTTTAGCTTGTGGCGCTTTATTTCATCCACTATGGACGGCACTTCCGAATAGAGGGCGCACTTGTCGCAGGTAGTGAGGTTGTAGATGCGGATGCCCAGCTCCTTGCAGGCCATTGCTACAACGAGCCTGCCCTCGCCCCTGAAGGGCCTCAGCTCCGTTCCCAGCGACAGAAATCGGCAGCGGGGCTTGCGGATAATCTCTGTGACTTCGCAGTTAAGGCAGGTCAGCGGATCGACCTCGGCCACAAATGCGTCCGTTGATATGGAGCAGAAAGTCGTGCCGAAGCTCACGCGACGGAACGGGCAGGGAGGAACGTTTAGGAAGTCCTCTTCCACCAGCTTCCCCAGGGAGCTGTCGCCGGCAGGCTCCGCCCCATCCTCTTCAACGTTGTCGTCGCGACCTTCGGTATCCACGCTGTCAGATTATAGCGCCATATCCCACGAGTGCGAATACGCTCTTGCCATCCCTCTAATTCCTGCCGGCAGCCTTCCGGAATTGCAGCCCCATCTTCCTGTACGCCCGCGCTTCCTCGGGATGCTCGTCCTCCAGAAGCTCAGCCAGGCGAAGGTATATCGAGGCGAAGGTTATGTTGTTCTCAATCCAGTTCGGGCGGGGAAAGCTGGGCGTTATGGGCTTAGTGATATCGCCATAGCGCTGCATCGCCCTGATGAGAATGGAGCGCTCCCATTCCTCGTTTCCCGCTTGCCTGACCAGCCGCGCCAGCCCCCAGTGGTAATGCGGCCGGTTGCACGGGTCCAGCTCAAGGGCACGCACGCCCCAGCCGATTCGCTTCTCCAAATCGCCTGCGGGCGGACACTGGGACATAAGAAAAGGCGCCTGGCTTTCGTATCTGTTCAGGTTCCACGCCTGCTCGGCAAATCCGGCCGCTGAAGCGAAGTCGGGAGGGCTCTCACTTAGTGATGCCAGCGCAAGGTCTATTTGTGTGCTTGCATTCCACGATGCCATTGCGGACGCGGCCAGCCCGCCCCGCTCCTTTTCCCGCCGTTCAGAAGCGTAAAATATTCCCATCAGAGCCACAACAACCATTGCCAGCGGCACGGCGATTCGCCAGACCCGATGAGAAGTAACAGTTATCTTCGCCGCTTCTGCACTCAGCACTGCGCCCAGAGACACCGCCACGAGTACCGCGAAGAACACTACGTTAGCTAAATACGTGAAGTCGAAATCCACCAGCGCGTGGGCGAAAAAGCCGGCTAAAGCGGCCAGCATAAGCCTTTGCGGCCAGATGTTGCCCGGCCTGAGCAAAGCGCTGGCAGTCCTGAGTTTGACTGAATACTGCGCTGCGAGCGCCGCGCCAAAAGCCAGTCCCCACACGCCGGCCTCGGATATCACTTTGAAGATAATGCCGTGGGCGTCTGTCGCGAAGTAGTGCCAGGACGGCTGAAGGTAGGTGTAGTGAGAGCCGAAATTGCCCCAGCCCACGCCAAAAAGCGGGAAACGGGTGAACATCGACCAGGCCACAGACCAGAAGGTCAGCCTGCCTTGCAGCGAGTAATCCGCCGAGTTCCAGATGCTGCTCAGACGAGCCGCCAGGCTGCCATAGAAGCCGGTGAACGCCAACAACACCAGCATAGCTGCCAAGACCCCTGCCGTTAGATACAGTGCCTTCTTTCGCAGCTCAGCGCCATCACGCGGGGCCTCCTCCTGCACCTTTAGAGCGCCACGCCTGCGCCCTGCAAGCGCCCAGAACAGGAGCAGCAGCGCCTGAAACGCCAGCGCTATATAGGCGGCCCGGCTGAAGGTTAGCAGCAAAGCGAGGAGAAGGACTGCGCCGACCAAAATAAAGGAGATACCGCGCTGCCGCCGCACCATGGCAAACGCCAGGGGCCACGTCAGCAGCAGAAAAGCCGCGTAGCTGTTGTGCAAGCCGAAGGTTGAAACCAGAGGCCTGTCAGCGGTTATGTGCGACAGATTCGGCGAATAGAGGAACAGCCCGTAGAGCGCCGTAAGGAGCGCTGCAACCGCCAGCGTGCCGACAATGTCTGAGCCGCTCAGCTTGCGGTTTCCCACGTAATGCGCTGCCAGCGCAAACGCGGAAGCCGCCGATATAAGCCACAGGGATGCCTTGAGAGTCGGATACAGGTAAGTTGTCGTCAGGAGACAGGCTGCAACGAACAAAACCCACAGGAGAATCGCCCGGGGATTCGGCTTCAGCGTGCCGAAAGCGACCTCCCACGCGTAAAGCAGTGGGATGATGACAAGCCCCAGCAGCAGGCCGTACGAGCAATTCCCACCCTCAAACAACGGCAGGAGCAGCAGCACCAGCAGGAACAGCACGCGACACACGACCTGATTCTACCAGCTCAGCGCAATGCTAGGCCATTGTCACGTAAAACGTGAGGAAGTAGGCGCCCCGCACATAGTCGTAAGGCGCGCCAACGAACATGAAACCTAGGAAGAACACGAAGATAAACGGGATGAGCACAGCCAGCCGCTGGAAGAGGAAAGGCTCGAAGTAAGTTTGCTGCTCGACGGTGGAAGGCTTGAGCAAGTACATCCGGCGAATGACGTCGAAGTAGTAATACGCGGCAATGACGGCGTTGACCGCGCCCGCAACAACCAGCAGCAAATTGAGCGGGTTCAGGAACAGAATCAGCGAAGCGAACACAAGGAACTTTGCGATGAACCCCATCGTGGGCGGTATGCCAGTGAGTGCCAGCAGGAAAACGGTCATAAACAGCGCCAGGAAGGGTGAGCGGCGGAAGAAACCGTTATAGCTTTCCAGGGCGTCACTGCCGCCGGAAATCTCGTTGAGCATTGCTATAAGGAACGCACCCAGGTTCATCATGAAGTACACCATGAGGTAATAGAGCGCGCTGTAGAAACCTATGTTCTCCGTGGCCTGGTATGCCGATGTGGCCGCGATGAGCGCCATTAACACGTATCCCATCTGGGCGATGCCAGAGTACGCCAGCAAGCGCTTGAACGACCGCTGGCGCAGGGCCATAATGTTTCCCCAGAACATCGTCAGGATTGCGACAAACGCAACCATCGGCACCCACGCGTCGCTGACAGGAAGGAATCCAAGCATAAACAGGCGCATGAATACCGCGAACCCGGCAACCTTGGGAAAAACGGACAGGAAAGCTGCGACCGGCGTCGGCGCCCCCTCGTAAGTATCGGGAATCCACATATGGAATGGCGCCACGCCAATCTTGTAGCCGATGCCCACAAGGATCATCGTGAACGCAAGGACAACCATCGGGTGGCCGGTCACCAGCCCCCGGGTCTCAAGGAACGACTTCAAGTCGTAAAGGTTGGTGGACCCGCAGATGCCGTAGATTAGCGCAATGCCGAACAGCAAGGTGGCCGAAGAGACCACGCCGTAGATGAAAATCTTCAGCCCGCTTTCCAGCGACCGGATGTTGTCCTTGTAATAGGCGGCCATCATATAAAGCATAATGGACGCGAACTCGGTCATCACATAGATTGCAAGCAGGTCTGAGGAACCGACCATTAGGTCGAAGGCCACCGTTGCCATCAGCATCAGAACGATGAACTCGACACGGTACTTCCTCAGCAAACCGTAGCCCATAAGGACAAGGAAAAGGAAGATGTCACCCCAGTCCATCAGTTGCTTGAAGAAGAGCGCAAACGGGTCGATTGTCTCAAGCCCCCCCCAGAAGGTTCCCAGCCCGTAGGTAAAGTATCGGGAGGTGAACTGCATCATATGCAACGTCATAAGGAAGTTGCTAAATGCGCCGAATATCGCCAGCCAGATAACCAGATTCAGGTTCTCCTTGCGGGAGAAGACCCAGACGGCGATGATGAGGAGAATGGCAAGGACCAGGAATATCTCTGGGAAAAGAAGGTAATAAGCAGGATGATCAAACGCCCACTGGTTAAAGCCCTGTATAGGCTGAGAGAAAATGTAGATCACCCGTCCCCAGATGGTGGCCAAAATGCTGATAAGGAAGTCCATTGCGCGTCCCTTAAAAAAACACAAGGCAACCGTACTTGCCCTGTGTCCTGGGATTATACAACAACTACTTGCGACTTACCGCAATCGACCGGTTAGTCTTTCGGGATGTAAGTCTTGGACTTGCTTACCGAGCCGTATGGCGTGGAGTACGTAAGGCCTATGGTCACAAGACTCTGGCTGGCAGAAACCACGCTTATCCGAAGCGTTTCCTGATACCCCATCTGCATATCCATGCTCGAACCTTCGGACATTGTGGCAATCCGCCCATTTATGGACAGGTTCACAAGCTGCACCAACCCGATCTGCATGACCGACCAGACTTCGATCTCAATTGAGTCAAGAACCGCGGTGCCGTATGACTTGATTATGTACTCGAGTATCGAGTCGTAGTCCGTCTCGCCGGAGCGGGGCGGACGGAGCTCCTCCGGGATGGCGCTGGTAACTACCATAAGCGGGTCTGTCCGGCCCGTGTCCGGGAAGGGAAGGTCTTCTTCGGGTATGACCTCGGTTTCATTCGCCTGGGCTTCATCAAGCCGGGCTTTGATGATGTCGTTCGAATCTATCTGCTCAAAGGCCGCGAGCTCGTCCCTTTTCTCTTCCTGTGTAAGGGCAGCAGCCCCGGGTTCTGATGGCGCCACACCGGTCTCCGGTGCCTCGCCGCCGGGCGCAGCCGGAGTTCCGGGAGTTGCCGCTCCCCCGCCAACGGGCATACCACCGCCTATGCCGGGGACAGCCAGCCCCTCAGGACCTGCTGGCGGCATCGGTTGCACAGGAGGAGGAGCCTGCGCAGCAGGAGATTCCTCAGGCGCGATATACTCAGGGATGTCTCCTGCAAAGTAGTTACCGCCTGCCATCATGTTGTACACAAGATAGCCGCCTCCGAAAACAACGACTACTATCAACAAAATCAGCAGGTTTTTATTCATTGGCGCGTTCTGCATATCAATTCACCCAACTTTAGAGCTTCTTATCTCCAGGCATACCGGGCGGAACCTCGCCCGAAACCAGTCCTTCCGGATTCATAAAATACACTGTTATGTAAATCTCGTACTTGGAGAATGTCCTGTACCCGTATGTGTTGTCGTCTCCGCCGCTGTTCTTGAACCCGTGAACAGTCACGAAATAGGTGGAATCCGTCTGCAGGTCTTTCACGAACTTCAGCAAGCTCTCATAGGTCATTGTGAAATCGGTGATCTTTATGTGCATGGGTTCAAGGAAGTTGGCCATGCGCGTGCTGATTTCCCCTGTCCCGGTGCCTTCACCGATGTACTCCCAGGAGAACAGGTCCACAGCGTCTGTAATCGGCGGGAGCGTCTCGATCGGATCCATTTTATAGGTAACCTTGAATTCTATGTCCGGTTCTATCTCAATCTTGGCCGAGTAAATGTCGTGGTTCATCAACACGTCCAGGAACCACAACTCGAAAAAATTCACGATGTCATCCTGGCCCTTGAGGAAGTAGCGCTGTTCCACCAACAGCTTGCTGTCCATCACCGCATTTACCTCCTCCGCCGTGGGAAGCATCTTGGCCTTGGTCTGCGCCACCTCGTTTGTTCGTTTCTGCTGCTGGATGCGGGCGTTGATAGAGTCGATTTCTGCGGTCTTCGCGATGTAGACGGACTTCCAGAATACCCCTATCGCAGCGATGATGATTATGGCGAACACAATACCCACGTTCAGCGGCGTGAATATCGGTTTGGGAGGCTTTCGCTCAACAGGAGCCCTTCCTGCCGGCTTACCCTTATTAGGTGTTGAGGACATCCTTGGTTACCTCCTCAAGTACGCTCAGACCACTGACCGCTTCTTCCTGGACAAGAGCCTTGTCCTGCAGCTTGGTCGTAATGTCGAACTCGAACTTGTAGCTCCCGACGAACATTTCCCGGGACTCGAAGTAGTCCTGGATCGACCTGCCCGCACGGATACCCAGTCGCGGCAGTTCAAAATCAGCAGGCATACTGTTCACGAAATCGCTGTTTCCCAGCGCCTCGCGGCTATTCCAGACCCTGCCGCGCTGCGAAAGAACCCCCCGGCCTTTATTATGGGAGGCCGGCGAGCCTGGGCCGTACGGGTTGTGTGCACCCGTGGTAATGCCCATTCCGGACGCACCGCCACCGCCGCCGGCACCGATGCCACCTCCGCCTGAGCCAGAACTCAGGCTCTCTACACTCTCATCAACAGTCGTCTGGGTAAAGAAATCAGAATAGTCAAGAGCGATGGCGAACTGCATTATATCGATCCGGTCGACCGCGACACCCTTCATCACGATCTCCTTAGTCGCCGCCTCGAAATCGATTTCATCTATGTAGCACGTGTCAGGAATCATATTGCCCAGCTCTTCCATAATCGCCGGCCACATAATCTGCGCCTTCACAAGGGCAAATATCTGGCTGAACTTCGGCTTCTTCGTAGAAATCTCGCTCTTTACCTGGTCGAACTTGTCAGCGTCGCCCCTCCATTTGGCTTCCTCGGCCTGGACTCTCTGGAGTTCGGCGCTCACGGTGCTCTCTTTCGATTCCAGGTCCTTGAACTGATAGTACATAAATCCCGCCATAATCAAGAGCAGCACAATGCCAATCTTGAAGACATTCCAGGCCTGCTGGCGGACGAAGTACACGGACGGAAGAAGGTTGTATTCAATCCTGCCCTTCTTGAAAAAGTCAACGCACAGCCCGGCGGCCACAACCATCTTCTCAGCGTGGCTGTGAAGCACATCCAGCGCGTACACGCCCTGCTGGTACTGCATCAGAGAGGAAAGCGAGACTTCATTGACCTCCAGGCCGGTCTCCCGCTCAAGGTAAGCCGACAGGTTCTTGAAATAGCGGATATTGCCGAAGAACATCAGCTTCCCGACACGGTCTGTGCGTGCGGCCTGCGATTCGTAATAACGGATCGAGCGCACCAGCTCGGTCACGAAACTTGTGAATACGGCCATAACAGCCTCGCGCAGGCGGTTGTCCTCCGTGGGGTCAACCTCCTCTTCCGCGAGCATAAGGTCAACGGGCTCGGCCCGCAGGTATTCCTCGGCTTCGCTCACGCCAACTCCGAGAAGCTGGGCTATCTTGCCGACAATGCTGTTGTATCCCAGCTCTATCGACCGCGCCATCCTGAACGCACCGTCGAGGAAGAAAGAGAGCTCGGATATCGTGTCGCGCATATCCACGATGCCCACCGACTGCGTGTAGCCCTCCAGCTTGGCGCCCAGCAGGTTCCACGCAGCGAGGCTGGTGATCTTGATAGCCCAGACATCAATGCCGGCGTACTGCAGGGTGGTTACCAGCGACTGAATCGTCGAAGCCCGCGTGGCAACCAACAGTATCTCCTGCATAGCCTGAGCTCCACCCTTGCGCTGTGGCAGCACCCGATAATCGTAGACCGTATCTCCGGGCGGGAATGGCACGTACTGGTTAATTTGCAGGCTGATTGCCTGGCGCGTCTGAGGAGCACCCATCCGTGGCAGCTCAATAACTCGCGTTATTGCCGCTTTTCCGGACAGAGAGACTATGGCTTTCTTCGCGCTAATACCGTTAGTCTCCAGTATCTCCTTGATGCGCTCGGCAAGACCCTTTGCGTCGGCGATACGCCCGGCCGAGAAGAACGCCGGGTCAATCTCGGCAATGGCGAAGCGCTCCAGGACATACTCGCTGCCCGCCCTGGAGAGGGCAACGACCCTGATCTCGTTCGACGTAAGGTCGATGCCGATATCGACGGTTCTTCCACCTTTTTTTCTGGCCATAGGATCCCTCGCGGGATTTCAGATTACCCTAATAAGTTTGACTAGAAAGCGGCGCTATTGTTTCAAAGGCAGCCGCCCCATTTCAAAACACATCACGCGCACCCTCAGCCACTACTTGTCGTCAACGAGGTTCACAGTCAGCGTAATGAACACATAACTGTTGTCCTCAGACTTCGAGTGGTGCTGGAAGAAGTTACCCACAAACGGCAACTTGCTTAGGAACGGCACCGCGAATATCTGGTCAGAAATCTCACGGGTTTGCAGCCCGCCTATTAGAGCGGTCGCACCGTCAGTCAGGCGGAAGTACGTGCCCATAGTCGTAGTGGTTGTGGGCTGGAATGTCGCCTGCCCGTCGGGCGAAACCTGCTGCGGACCGTCGAAGTTGCTGATGTCGATGCTCACGTACATCGTCATCCGGCCCCAGTCGTCAATGTTTACCGTGAAATTGATATCTGTGCCGACAGTAACCTCATCAAAGGTGGACTGCCTGATTGCGTTTCCGTTCTGGTCGAACGCGATTGTCTGGCGGAAATTGCCCCGTGTACGGTCTACCGTCAGGTAACCGTTGAACCCGTCTATGACGGCAATTTCGCTCTCAGTGACCACCTTGGCCTTGCGCTCGCTTATCAGCGCGTCAAACGCCGCCGAGTAGTTCTCCGGCAGCATAATCGTGTTCTTGGGCAGTATGCTCAGGCCAAGGCCGCCATCAGCGTAGTCGAATACCCAACGGCCTGAACCCGTTGGCGCCTGCGCTGTTGCGTTGAGCAGACCATAGACTTCCTGCGGGTTTTCGCTGACCTGGTAAACAGTAATCTTAACCGCTGCCTGCTTCGGCGGCTTGTCGATCTTCCGGATAATCGACTGGACCACGTCCAGTGTGTCACGGGAGCCTCGCATTACGACGAGTCCACTCTTCGCGGTGGGAATCGGTATAGAACCTCCGCGTCCGCCACCGCCGCC